>CAZJNX010000055.1:0-24307 GCA_964547415.1 uncultured Hyphomicrobiales bacterium | reverse complement strand
CTCGCTATGCCTTCAGCCATGGATCGAGAGGGTCATTAATTAGGCGCGGTGGTATAACACGCCGGTCGCGGGAATAGGGGTCCGTCCCGTCCGTTGTTCGGGCCGGCGGGGTTGAGAACACCGGCATCCGCCACGGTTTGAGCAAGCTGAGTGGAAAGGAGCACATGCCATGTCCTCGAACTGGGAGACGCGGAGCACGCGCTGGGACGACGACAGCCGTTGGTATGAAGACGAGAGCGGCTACTGGAAAGACGACGACCGCTGGGACGACTCTGACCAGGGCGGCGACGACGACAGGTGGTCGGATGACGACAAGTGGTCCGACGACGGCTCCGACTGGTCGAGCCACGACGACGACACCTCGTCCGAATACGAAGACGGCAGCAAGGACTGGAGCGCCTCCGACGACCGGTGGGAGGACGACGAGGACGACGACGAGGACGACGACGACTACGACTACGAGAATGACGACTATGACGACTACGCCTACCGGGACGACGACGACGGGGTCGATCGCAGCGGCGGAAGCGGCGACGACCGCTTCACTGGCCGCGGCCGCGACGACGACCTCTACGGCAACGGCGGCGACGACCATTTGAGGGGCCGCAACGGCGAGGACGATCTCGACGGCGGAGACGGCGACGACACCCTCCTCGGCGGTAACGGCCACGACGACCTCGACGGCGAGGCGGGCGACGACAGCCTCGTCGGCGGCAACGGCAAGGACGACCTCGACGGCGGCGAGGGCGACGACACCCTCCTCGGCGGCAACGGGCGCGACGAGCTCGACGGCGAAGAGGGGAACGACCTCCTCCTCGGCGGCAACGGCCGCGACGACCTCGACGGCGGCGAGGGCGAGGACACCCTCGACGGCGGGCGCGGCCGCGACACCCTCGAGGGCGGCGAGGACGCGGACGTCTTCGTGTTCTCCCGCGGGCGGGACCTGGTGGAGGACTTCGGCGACGGCGCCGACCGGATCGACGTGTCCGCGGTCGATTCCCTCGCGGACTTCGACGACGTGCTCGCCGCCGCGCGGGAGCGGGGCGACAAGACGGTCATCGTCGCCGAGGGCGGCCGGATGGTGCTGGAGGACGTGTCGATCGCCGACCTGTCGGCGGACGACTTCATCTTCTGACCATCGGGCGAGGCGAACGAAGGCCCGGGCGGAACGAGCGCCCGCCCGGGCCGGCACGCTCACGTGGCGGGACGATCCTCGGCGTCGACCGGCGCGAGGTTGCGCCTCGGGACCCAGCCCGTCCGGCCGTCCGCCGCCCGGCAGAACACCCAGCCGTGGGTCTCCCTCTCGCCGACGAGCGTCTGTCCCTTCCGGCACGTGAGTTCGACCGCCGTGTAGTCTTCCCGCGCGGCCGGGCCGTCGGCCCCCGCGCCGACGAGGCTGTCGGGTACCCAGCCCTCCAGGCCAGCGGCCGATCTCGCCCAGAGCCAGAGGTGACCGTCCCACAGATCCTTCTCGCCCGTCAGGTGGATCCTCTCCCCGGCCGCGACCCGGATCGGATCCGGATAGCTCGCTTCCCAATCCTCGGTGACGATGAACTTCATCCCGCAGCCTCCTGAGGCCGGCCGCACCGCGCGATCGCGCCGCGGTCAGCCCAGCGGGTCCCAGAACCACCAGGTGCGGCCCGTCACCCAGTCGGCCGTGTCGGCGCGGAAGGCGTGGAAGTGGGGCGAATCGTGGTGCGCCTTCAGCGCCGCCTCGTGCGCGTAGTGCTCCACCAGCAAGAAGCGGGTCGGGTCCTCCCTGTCCTGGTGGACGTCGAACCGGTGGCAGCCCTCTTCCACCTCCAGCGAGATGGCGGCGTGCTTCAGGAGGCGGTCGCGAAAGGCCTCGATCGCGTCCGGGCGGCAGACGAGGTGGGCGGTGTGGACGATCATGCCTTCGTCTCCGTCGCCCCCGCGAGGACGTGGCGGGCGTCATGGGCCGGGCTGAAGCCGAGCCGTCCGCGCGTCGCCGACAGGTCGTAGAGGGGGTGGAAGGGGTTTTCCTCGTAAAGGGCGGGATCGCGCACCTCCGGGAGGGCGCCGAGCACCGTCTCGAGGCGCTTCAGCGTCGGCTCCGGATGGAGCGTCACCGCCGCGCTCACGAAGAAGGCCTCGAAGCCACCATAGTCGATCTCGAGGGCGCGGGCGAAGGCCTCGGCCATGTCCCGCGGGTCCACGTGGTGCCAGCACGGGCCGCCGCCCGCCGCCGACGGCCCCCCCGCCATCGGTCCCTCGTAGCCGGCCGGATCGGCCGCACGCGCCCGGATCTCGCCGTCCATCTCGGGATAGGCGACGAAGACCGGCCGGAGCGCCAGCACCTCGAGCCGTCCGCGCTCGGCGAAGCTCGCCCCCGTCCGCTCGCCCAGCACCTTGGAGATGCCGTAGGGGTCGGTCGCCCGGAGCGGGTGTGCAAGGTCCACCGGCAGGTAGAGCGGCGGGCGCATCATCCCCTCCGCGACGGTGAACCCGACGACAGAGTCGCTCGAGCACAGGACGACCCGCCGCGCGCCCGCCGCCTCCGCCGCCTCGAGCAGCAGGTAGGTGCCGAGGACGTTGACGCGCACGATCGTCTCCGCGTCGCCTGACCAGATGTTGGGGATCGCGGCGAGGTGGATCACCGCCTCGCACCCGTCCGCCGCGCGGGCGAGAAGGGCGGCGTCGGTCACGTCGCCCACGTGGAACGGGATGTCGTGGGCGCCCGGCCGCCGGTCAAGGCCGACGACGGGACGGCCGCGGGCGAGGAGCGCGTCGACGACGTGGCGGCCGAGGAGGCCCGCCGCGCCGGTGACGAGGACGGGATGCGTGCTCATGGCAGGATCCTCGCCTCGCGATAGGAGCGGAAGTGGTCGATGAACATCTCTTCGCTGTCGGTGTGGTCGCAGAAGCCCGCGCGTCGCAGGCGCCCGAGGTCGGAGATGACGTCGTGCTCCTGGCCGAACACGAAGTCGCCGAAGCCCCAGGCGGCGACGGCGGACAGGTCGGCTTGCGCGAGGCCGTGGTCCTTCGCGATCCGCCGCCAGAGCGGCCCCTTGTCCGCCATCCAGTCGGCGAGGCGGAACGGGCGGGGCCGGCCGGGCGGAACGCCGAAGAAGGCGGCGAAGGCGGGCCAGACGGTCTCCCAGCGGAAGATGTCGCCGTTGGTGACGTTGAAGGCGCGGTTCCGGCAGCCCTCCTCGGTGGCGAGGAAGGCGAGCGCCCGGGCGTAGAGGCGCGCGTCCGTCACCTCCGTCAGGCTGCGGAAGGCGGCCTCGGTGCCCGGGAAGTCGAGGGGCGTGCCGGTCTCCCGGCAGATCGCCGCGTAGGCGCCGATGACGGGGACGAGGTTGCGCGCCCGCTCCGGCGCGAAGTCGCAGATGACGTTGGGCCGCGAGGCCGTCCACGACCAGCCGCCCGCCCGCGCGCGCTCGGCGACGAGGTCCTCCTGGTCGTAGTAGAAGTTGGGGGGCAGGTGGCGCGGGTCGTCCTCCTTCGCCGGCGTCCTGTAGGGGCCGATGTGGACGCCGTACCACTTGCCGCCTTCCACGAGATGGACGTGCTCGAGCCTCTTCGAGGCCGCCTCGATCCCGTCGATGACGTTGCGCAGCATCGCGACGTTGCCTTCGACGTCCTCGACGCCCCCTTCGGCGAACGGCGCGCGGGCGGCGTAGAAGACGTGGGTGACCTCGCCGAGCGGCGCGAAGGCGCGCGCCGTCCCGTCCCGGTCCATGAGGTCGGCGGCGACGTGCCGGAAGGGGGCGCCGTCCGGGGGCGGGCGGCGGCACACGCCGTGGACGGTGAAGCCGCGGTCGTTCGCAAGGTGCTGGCAGAGGCGCGTCGCGGCGGCGCCCGTGGCGCCGACGACGAGGGCGACGGGTTCTTCCATCTCAGGCGCTGGCCGCGGCGCGGAAGGTCTCGTTCTCGCCGGCAAGCTCGGCCGGGTCGAAGCCGCCCGTCATGATGAGGCGGACGATCTCCTCCTTGGAGGTCTCGGCCACCTTGCGGGTGCCGGCGACGCGGCCGGTCTTCATGACGGTGATGCGGTCGCACATGTCGAAGACGTGGTTGAGGTTGTGGCTGATCATCACCACCGTGTGGTCCTGCTCGCGCATCTCGCGGATGAGGCCGAAGACCATCTCCGTCTCCTTCACCCCGAGGGCGGCGGTCGGCTCGTCGAGGATGATGAGGCGGGCGTTGAAGTAGACGCTGCGGGCGATCGCCACGCACTGGCGCTGGCCGCCGGACATTGTCCGCACCTTCTGGCGGATATCGGGCAGGCGGATCTTGAGGCGGTCGAGGAGGGCGCGCGCCTCCCCTTCCATCTTGCGGATGTCCATGAACGGGCGCCACGGGCCGGACAGCATGAGCTCGCGCCCGAGGAAGAGGTTGGCGGCCACGTCGAGGTTATCGGCGAGCGCGAGGTCCTGGTAGACGGTCTCGATGCCGAGGCGCTTGGCGTCCCGCGGGGTCGCGATCTCCACCTTGTGGCCGTCGATCAGGATGTCGCCGCCGTCCCGCTGGACGGCGCCCGACAGGCACTTGATGAGGGTGGACTTGCCGGCCGCGTTGTCGCCGACGAGGGCGTGGATCTCGCCCGGATAGATCGCGAAGTCGGCCCGGTCGACCGCCGTCACGCCGCCGTAGCGCTTCACGATCCCCCGCATCTCCACCAGCGGCGCTGCGTCCATGTCCGTCCCTCCCATGGGTGCGCCGCCGCCGGGGGCCGGCGGCGGCTCGTCCTTCTCTTGCGGGGGCTTACGACTGGCCGCCCGTCACCTTCTCCCAGTCGGGAGTGGGCTTTTCCTCCGGCGTCAGCAGCCAGGGGTCCACGTTCTCCCGGGTCACGATGGTGACGGGCAGGATGATCTCCTCCGGCACGGGCTCGCCGCGCAGGTGCTTCGCCGCCGCGGTGACGGCGATGTAGCCCTGGTCGTGGCCGGAGTAGTCGGCCGAGGCGTACATGTCGCCCGCCTTGATGAGGGCGGCGGCGTCGGGGATCACGTCGATGCCGACGACCTTCGTCTGGTCCGCCCGGCCCGCGGCCTTCAGCGCCTCGACGACGCCGACGGCCATGTCGTCGTTCGCCGCCATCACCGCATCCACCGCGGGGAAGCGCTGCATGAGGTTCTCCATCACCTGGATGGCGGGGAGGCGCCGGTAGTTGGCGGGCTGGGAGGTGAGGAGCTCGATGTCCGGGTATTCCTCGAGCGCCTTCTCGAAGCCGGCCTTGCGCCGCTGGGCGGTGATCGCCGCCGGCACCCCGTCGATGTAGATGACACGGCCCTTCCCGCCCAGCTCGTCGAACAGGTGCTTCGCCGTCTCGTAGCCGATGATGAAGTCGTCCGAACCGACGTAGGTCACGAGGTCGACGTCGGAAATCTTGTTGGAGAAGTTTATGATCGGGATGCCCGCCTCGTTCACCTTCTGGACGGTGGGGACCATCGCCTTGTAATCGACCGGCACGAACACGAAGGCGTCCGGCTTCTTGACGATCCAGTCCTCGACGAGGCGGGTCTGCTCCTCGATGTTGTCGGGCTTGGTGGGCGCGGCGATCTCGAGGTCGAGGCCGTGCTCCTTCGCGGCCTTCTCGCCGCCGATGCGCACCGCCCGCCAGTAGGGGTTGGTGATGTTCTTCA
Organism: uncultured Hyphomicrobiales bacterium; assembly: GCA_964547415.1. Taxonomy (GTDB): domain Bacteria; phylum Pseudomonadota; class Alphaproteobacteria; order Rhizobiales; family Amorphaceae; genus CAZJNX01. Next base: position 18,695 of record CAZJNX010000055.1, on the reverse strand, counting down.
GGAAGAGGACGACGTTCTCGCCCTCCGCCGCGGCCGGGAGGGGCGTGGCGGCGAGCCCGGTCGCGAGCACCGTGCCCGCGAGGACCGACTTCAGGAGTGTCCGTCGATGCATTGCGTTTCCTCCGGTCTTGTTGTGGTCCGCGTGGTCAGCGGCCCCCGCGGGCGCGCCGGGCCACGATCTCGTCGGCGAGCACGGACAGGATGATGAGGGCGCCGAGGACGCCCCACTGCCAGTAGGTGTCGACGCCGAGGAGGTTCATGCCGTTGATGATGAGGGCGAGGATGAGGGAGCCGATCGCCGTTCCCACGACGCCCCCAACCCCGCCCATCAGGGACGTGCCGCCGAGCACCACGGCCGCGATGGTCGGCAGGAGCAGCTCCTCGCCGAGGCCCGCGTCCGCCGCGTTCGTCCGCGCGATCACGATGAGGCCGGCGAAGCCCGCCAGGAGCCCGGAGATCGCGTAGGCCATCATGGTCCGTCGCCGCACGGGCATGCCCGACAGGCGCGCCGCGTTCACGTTGCCGCCGATGGCGTAGAACGAGCGGCCGAGGGGTGTGTAGCGCAGGAGCACCACGAGGGCGGCGAGGAGGACGAGGGCGACGAGGATCGGCACCGGCACGGGCCCGACGAACCCTGCGCCGAAGACGCGGAACTCGGGCGGCATGCCGTAGATCACGCTGCCGCGCATGAACACGTAGCCGAGCCCGAAGGCGATCCACAGCATCCCGTAGGTGGCGATGAACGGCGGCAATCGCACGTAGGCGACGAGGATGCCGTTGACGAGCCCGCAGGCGAGCCCGGCGGCGAGGGCGGCGAGGATGCCCGGCACCACGTCGCCGGTCGCGATCAGCGAGGCGCCGAGGCAGGCCGCGAGCCCGAGGACCGCGCCGATCGACAGGTCGATCCCGCCCGTCAGCACCACGATGGTGAGGCCCGCCGACATCATGAACTGGAGAGCCGCCTGGCGGAAGACGTTGGTGATGTTGTTCGTCGTCAGGAAGTAGGGGCTGAGGAGCGACAGGACGACGACGATGACGACGAGCGCCGTCAGCCGCGAGGCGATGAGGAACGCCCGGTCGCCCGGCAGGATCGGCCGCCGGCCGGCGGGGGCTGGGACGCCGATGGTGGTCATACCGTCCGCCCCCGCATGGAATCGAAGGCGACCGCGGCGATGATGACGAAACCGACGGCAGCCGCCTGCCACTCCGCGTCCACCCCGAGGAGGTTGAGCCCGTTGCGCAGCGTCGCGACGGCGAGCGCCCCCGCGAGCGTCCCGGTCACGTCGCCCCGCCCGCCCGCGAACGAGGTGCCCCCGAGCACGGCCGCGGCGATCGCGTCGAACTCGAGGCCGACGCCGACCGTCGGGTGCCCGGCGTTGGTGCGCGCCGTCATGATGAAGGCGGCGATGGCGGCGAAGGCGGCGGCGTAGACGTAGACGCCGGCGTGCCACAGCCGCACCCGCGTGCCCGAAAGCTCGAGCGCGCGGCGGTTGCCGCCGATGGCGTAGACGTAGCGGCCGAAGCGGGTGTGGTGGAGGACGACCCAGGTGATCGCGAACAGGGCCGCCGTGGTCCAGATCGGCACCGGCAGGCCGAGGACCTCGCCCTCGTTGAAGAAGCGCACCCACTCGGGAAGGCCGACGACGGAATTGCCCTCGGTCAGCACCATGGCGATGCTCATGGCGATGCCGAAGCCGCCGAGCGTCACGATGAAGGGCTGCAGGTTCTGGAAGGCGACGAAGTAGCCGTTCACCGCCCCGATCGCCATGGCCGCAAGGAGGGCGGCGAGGATCGCCACCACCGCGGGCGCCCCGCCCACGAGGAGGAGCGAGAAGACGACGCCCGAGAGCCCGAGGATCGGCCCGAGCGACAGGTCGATGCCTTCGGTGATGATGACGAGGGTGACGCCGAGAGCGATGATGAGGATGACGGAGGCCTGCAAGCCGATGTTGATGAGGTTCTCCGCCGACAGGAACACATCGCTCGTCGCCGAGAACAGGACGAGGAGGCCGGCGAGCAGGTAATAGGCGGCCGGCACGTCCCACAGGCGGCGGACGGCGACGGCCGCCGGTCCCTGTTCGGCGATGCTCACGGGGCGGCCCTTTCTGGGCGTGCCGTCATGTCAGCGTCTCCCGGTTCTCCCGCATCCAGTCCGCGAAGGCGGCGACCCCATCCTCGAGGGGCAGGCGGGGCACGAAGCCCGCGTCCTCGCGAAGGCGATCGCCCGACAGGGGGCCGCGCATGGTGTTGTACGTGGTCCAGGGCTCCGTCCCCGGGCCCACCTCGACGACGGCGCCGGGCACGGCCTTGCGGATCGCGTCGGCCACCTCGAACGTCGTCCAGTTGCGGCCGTGGCCGAGGTGGTAGACGTCGTGATGGAGCGCGTCGGCCCGCCAGGCGGCGAGGAGGCCGTCGGCGACGTCCTCCACGTGGGTGAAGCTCGCCTGGAAGTCGCCGCCCGAGGGCTCGCGGATCGCCTCCCCCAGCACCGCCTCGCGCAGGAGGGCCACGACCGGCCCCCGCGGCAGGTCGCGGAAGCGCGGCACCAGCGGCGGCCCGTACACGAACGAGATGCGCACCACCGCCGCCGACAGGCCGAAGTCGTGCCGGTACATGCGGGTGACGAGTTCCGAGGAGCGCTTGGTCGCCCCGTAGACGGTGAAGGCGGAGGTGACGTGGTCCTCCGGCACGGGCTGCGTGAAGTCCGACAGCGTCTGGAAGACGGAGCCGGTCGACACGTGGACGAAGCGGCGCCAGCCCTGCCGGCGGGCGACTTCCAGGAGGGCGGCGGTCGCCGTCACGTTGGCGGCGACCGCGCGCCACGGCGCGGGCCGGGCGAGCCGGTCGTTGGGCACGGCGGCGGAGTGGATGCAGCCGTCCACCCGGTGCTCGGCGAGGGCGGCGGCGATCTCGAACGGGTCGGAGAGCTCCGCCGCCACCCACGTGGCCCGCTCCCCTGAGGCGCGGGCGAGGTCCCCGTCCACCCGGTCGAGGGAGCGCACGAGGCCGACGGCCGGAATGCCCGCCTCGGCGGCCCGCCGCATCACGGTGGCGCCCACGTGGCCGTTGGCGCCGGTGACGAGGAGGGTCATCCGACGCGGCCTTCGCGGTCGGAACGGGGTCGCGCGGGGGCGCGCGCACGCTCTCGCATGGCGGTCTCGTCTTCCTCCCGGAGTACGGGGCTTCGGTCCGCGCCGGGCGGCCGCGCCTCCTTCTTGTCTCACGATGTCGCGTCTGATTTCGCGTGGTGATACGCTACCAGCGCCCCCGGGGTGCGTCAATCTGGCGTGCGACCGGATACGGGTGCATACAGGAGTGCACCGACGAAAGGCGCCCCGGGGCGGGCGACCACGCATCCGAGGCGATCCATGGACCTTCAGCTGAACGGAAAGACGGCCCTCGTGACGGGCGCGAGCCGGGGCATCGGCAAGGCGACGGCGCTCGCCTTCGCGCGGGAGGGCGCGTCCCTCGTCCTCGTCGCCCAGGGTGCGGAGGCGCTGGAGGCGACGGCCGGGGAGATCCGCTGGGCGACGGGCGCCACCGTGACGACCCTCGCCGCCGACCTTGCGGGCCCGGACGAGCCCGCCCGCCTCTCAGGCGCCGCCCCGCCCGTCGACATCCTCGTCAACTGCGCGGGCGCCGTCCCGCCGGGCACCCTCGAGGAGCTCGGGGTGGAGCGCATCCGCGAGGGCTGGGAGCTCAAGGTCTTCGGATACTTGCGGATGATCGCCGCCTTCCGTCCGCAGATGACGGCGCGGGGCTCGGGCGTCATCGTCAACGTCATCGGCATGGCGGGGGAGCGGGTGAACGCGGCCGTCATCGCCCTCACGGGCGCCAACGCCGCCCTCATCGCCATGACGCGGGCGCTCGGCGCGGAGAGCCCCGCCTCGGGCGTGCGGATCCTCGGCGTCAACCCGTCCATGACGGCGACCGACCGGGCGCGCACCCTGTGGCGGCAGGAGGCGGAAAGGCGCTTCGGCGATCCGGAGCGCTGGTCCGAACTCGTCTCGGCCCAGCCCTTCGGCCGCCCCGCGGAGCCGGAGGAGGTGGCGGCGACCATCGCGTTCCTCGCCTCTCCCCGCTGCGGCTACGTGAGCGGCAGCGTCGTCAACGTGGACGGCGGCATCGGCGCCCGGCCGTGACCGCGCGCGCCGGTCAGCCCGCTCCGGAAGCGCCGCCTTCGGGCGCCTCGCCGGCGGCGATGATCATCTTGAGGCGGTGGCGCTGGGCGGCGCGGATGTGGGCGCGGGCCGCCCGCTCGGCCGCGTCGGGATCGCGGGCCGCGATGGCGGCCACCACCGCGTCGTGCTCCTCGAGGGCGGTGTCGTGGCGGCCGGGGACGGCGAGGGTGCTCTCGCCCAGGAGCATCATGGAATCGGCGAGCGCGTTGAGCGACTTCAGGAGAAAGCGGTTGTGCGCCGCATAGTAGATCACCTGGTGGAACTGGCGGTTGAGGGCCGAGGCGCGGGCCGCGTCGCCCGCGGGGAGCCCCCGCTCGGCCTCCAGCATCTCCCGCAGGGTCTCCACCTCCACGAGGGAGGCGTGGCTCGCCGCGAAGCGGGCGGCCGTCCCCTCCAACACCTCGCGCATGGCGTAGAGCTCGATCACCGCCTGGTAGCCGAGGGCGGCGACGGTGAGGCCCTGGCGCGGGGCGTAGGTGAGGAGCCCGTCCTGCTCGAGCCTCAGGACCGCCTCGCGCACCGGCGTGCGGCTGACGCCGAGGCGTGCGGCGATCTCGCTCTCGCGGACGCGGCTGCCGGGCACGAGCTCGCCCGCCCGGATCGCCCGGCGGATCTCCTCGTAGACGGTGGCCCGCCGCCCCTCCCCCGCCGGCGCCTCGTCCGCGCCGCGGGCCGCCGCCGCGCCCCCGTTCCCGGCCTTCTTCCGCCCGCTCCCTGCCACGACCGGCCGCTCGCCTCCCCGTCCTCGCCCGCCGCAGCCCCCTCCGGCCGGGCGAGCCTAGAAGAGCGCCCGGTCCCGTTCAACGCGCCAGCTAGAAGCGCACGTCGCCCCGAGGAGAAAGAGAATGGACACGATCGCCGAGATCCCCGGCCGGACCGACCTGTTCGTCGCGGGTGAATGGGTCCGCCCCGGCCGCACCACCCCCGTCCTCGACAAGTTCACCGGCGAGACGGTGACGGAGATGGCCGCCGCGGGCCCGCAGGAGGTGGCCGCCGCCGTCGCCGCGTGCGACGCCGCCGCCCGCGCGGGCGCCCCGGAGCCGTGGAAACGGGCGGAGATCCTCGCCGAGGCCGCGCGCCTCCTGAAGGAGCGCACGGAGACGTTCGCCTCCGCCATCGTGATCGACAGCGGCTTCACCCGGGCGGACGCCACGCGCGAGGTCTCCCGCGCCGTCCAGACCCTCCTCGTGTCGGCCGAGGAGGCGCGCCGCTTCGAGGACGGCGAGATGGTGCCGATGACGGGCGCGCCGGGCCAGACCGGCCGCCTCGCCTTCACCATGCGCTCCCCGGTCGGGGTCGTCGCGGCGATCACCCCCTTCAACTCGCCCCTCAACACGGTGCTCCACAAGGTGGCGCCCGCCTTCGGTGCCGGGAACGCGGTGCTCCTCAAGCCTGCGGGCCACACGCCGCTGACGGGCTCCCTCGTGGTGGAGCTGATGCTCGACGCGGGCGTGCCGCCCGGCCTCGTCGCCTTCATTCCGGGGAGCGGGGCCGTCGTCGGCCCCACGCTCCTCGCCGAGGAGCGGGTGCGCTTCTTCACCTTCACCGGCTCCACCGACGTCGGCCTCCAGATCCAGGCCGGCGCGGGGCTGCGCCGGACGCAGCTCGAGCTCGGCAGCATCGCCTTCACCGTCGCGATGGACGATGCGGACCTTTCCTCCGCGATCCCGCTCATCGCCGACGCCTCGTTCCGGAAGGCCGGCCAGGTGTGCACCTCCATCCAGGTGCTCCTCGTTCACCGGTCGATCCTGTCCGAGGCGACGGAGCGGCTCGTTGAGAAGACGCGCACGATGCCCTTCGGCGACAACCGCAAGCCCGACACGCTGGTGGGCCCGATGATCGCCGAGAAGGAGGCCGCGCGCGCCGAACGATGGGTGGAGGAGGCGCTGTCGGCCGGTGCCCGCGCCCTCACCGGCGCAAGGCGCGAGAAGAGCGTCATGGAGCCCACCATCCTCGTCGACGTGCCGGCAGGCCAGCGCGTGCTGACGGAGGAGATCTTCGCCCCGGTCGTCTCGATCGTCCCGTTCGACACGTTCGAGGAGGCGATCGATAAGGTGAACGCGACGCCCTACGGCCTTGCGACGGGCGTCTTCACCCGCGACATCGACCGGGCGATGACGGCCGCGCGCCGCCTCGAGGTGGGCGGCGTCCACATCAACAACACCTGTTCCTCCCGGGTTGACCTGATGCCCTACGGCGGGGTGAAGGCGTCGGGCTTCGGCCGGGAGGGCCCGCGCTACGCCATGCGCGAGATGTCGGAAGAAAAGATCGTCACGATCACCCCGGTTCCCGGGAAATAGGCAGGCCGCGACGCCTCCCCGAGGCCGCAACGCCTTGTCCCATTCCGCTGGTGAGACGAGAAAGCCGGCATTCCGCCGGAGCCGACACTTTCGGAAGTGCGCCGGGTGCGGGCCGGGTCAAGGGTTCAAGCGAAGCGTCCCTTGACGCGGCCCGCACCCGGCGCGACGCTCGAAGAACAGGCCGGCCCTACAGCCAGAGAATCTCCTTCCGGTAGTCGAGATCCTCGAGGAGGGCCTTCGCGGGCCCTTCGTGGAACACCGCCCCGCGCTCGAGGGCGTACACCCGGTCGGCGAGGGCGAGCACGAGGTCGAGGTTGTGCTCCACGATGAGGATGGAGACCTCGCCACGCAGCCGGTCGAACACGTCGAAGAGCTCGAGGACGACCGCGGGGGCGAGGCCCTCGAACGGCTCGTCGAGGAGGAGGAGGCGCACGTTGCCCGACAGCGCCCGGGCGACCGCCACCATCTGCTGCTCGCCCCCCGACAGGTAGTCGGCCGCGACGTCCATCCGCTCGGCGAGGCGCGGGAAGAAGGAGAGGATGCGCTCCTCGTCCCAGACGACGCCGGTGGACCCGTCGTGGGGCCGGGCGAGGCGGCCGAGGGCGAGGTTGTCGCGCACGGACATGCCCGCGAAGAGGCCGCGGCCCTGGGGCACGTAGCCGACGCCGAGGCGGGCGATGTCGGGCGCGGGCAGCCCGGAGATCGTCGTGTCGCCGAAGGCGATCGTTCCCGACGCTGCCGGGACGAGGCCCGCGATGGTCTTGAGGAGGGTCGACTTGCCCGCCCCGTTGCGGCCGAGGAGGGCGACGATCTCCCCGTCCGCCACCTCGAGGGACGCGTCGTCGATGATGTGGCTCTTGCCGTAGAAGCTGTTCACGTCCGTCAGGGTGAGGACGGGGCGGCCGGCGGCGGCCGAGACGCTGCCGCGGGCGGGCGGCTTGCCGGTCCCTGTATAGACCTCCTGGACGCGGCGGTCGGCGCGCACCTCGTCCGGCGTCCCGGTCATCAGGACCGCGCCGTCGTTCATGACGGTCACGCAGGTGGAGAACGCGAGGACGCGGTCGATGTCGTGCTCGACGATGAGGACGGGGACGGTCTCGGCGATGCGCCGGATGAGGTCGGCGACGCGAGCCCGCTCGGCGGCGGCGAGACCCGCAAGCGGCTCGTCGAGGAGCAGGATCCCGGGCTTGGCACCGAGCGCGATCCCGAGGTCGACGAGGCGCTGGCCGCCGTAGGATAGGTCCCTCCCGAGGACGTGCTCGATGCCCGTGACCCCCAGGAAGCGGGCGAGTTCCTCCGTCTCCTCGTGGATCTCCCGGTAGGCGTCCGCGTCCCGCCACGGGTCGAAGCGGGCGGCGTGGCGGGCCTGCACGGACAGGCGCAGGTTCTCGTAGACGGTGAGCGCGCCGAAGAGGTTGGTGATCTGGAAGGAACGGGCGAGGCCGCGCGCGGCGATCGCGTGGGCGGGGCGCCCGTCGAGCCGCTCGCCCGCGAGGCTGACGCTGCCGCCATCGGGCCGGAACATGCCGGACACGATGTTGAACAGGGTGGTCTTGCCCGCCCCGTTCGGCCCGATGAGGGCGTGGATCTCGCCCGCGTTCACGGTGAGGGATGCGTCCGAGACGGCGCGGATGCCGCCGAAACGCTTCGACACGGACGCGACGTTAAGGACGGTGCCGACGCGGGGGGGCGGGGCGAGGAACGCCGGCAGCGGCATCCCCTCGTGGATGCGGCGGGCGGCCATGGCGGCGGCCGTCTCGGGCGGCGGGCGAAGGCGGCGGCGCACCTTCTCCCAGATCCCGACCATTCCCTCCGGCGAGAACAGGATGAAGCCCACGAACACGAGGCCGAACCAGAACAGCCAGTCGGCCGTCCAGATCGACAGGAACTCCCGGAAGACGACGTAGAAGACGACGCCGATGGTGGGCCCGAGGATGTTGTGCATCCCCCCGATCACCACCATGGCGAGGAGCTCGCCCGACAGCTCGATCGACACCGATTCGGCCGTCACGATGTAGTGGAGGAAGCCCGACAGCGCGCCGGCGAGGCCGGTGACGGCGGCCGAGAGCACGAAGGCGGCGAGCTTGTAGCGCTGGACGGGGTAGCCCTGGAAGGTGGCGCGCTCATGGTTCTCCCGGATCGCGACGAGGACGTGGCCGAAGGGGGAGGAGAGGACGCGCTGGAGGGCGTAGAGGACGAGGAGTGCCACCACCGCGACGAAGACGTAGTAGTTCTCCGACACCTCGAGGTCGACGGGCCCGAGGGTGCCGCGCACGAGGCCGCCGAGCCCGTCCTCCCCGCCGGTGAGCTCGGTCCAGCGGAAGGCGACGGTGTAGGTGAGGGCGACGAGGGCGAGCGTCATCAGCGCGAAGTAGACGCCCCGCCGCCTCAGGAAGAGCGCGCCGGTGACGAGCGCGGCGGCCGCCACCAGCAGGATCGCGAACAGGATCGGCAGGACGACCTGACCCGGAAACCACTCGAGCTGGGCGATGGCGGCGGCATAGGCGCCGACGCCGAACCACACGCTGTGGCCGAAGGAGACGAGGCCGGTGAAGCCGACGAGGAGGTTGAGCCCGAGGGCCGCCATCGACAGGATCACCACCATCGTCGCGGCCGTCACCGTGAGGCCGAGGGCGGGCAGCAGGAACGGCAGGACGACGAGCGCCGCGACGCCCACGAGGAGCGGGCGGTTCCGGGCGATAACGGCGTTCATTCGAACTTCTCGATGCGCTCGCCGAGGAGCCCGCGCGGGCGCAGGAGGAGGACGACGAGCATCAGGACGTACATGGAGGCTTCGCCCGCCGCGGGGACGAAGTGGATGGTGATGCCGCGCACGACCCCGACGAGGAGGGCGGCCAGCACAACGCCCCAGAACGAGCCGAGCCCGCCGATCACCACCACCACGAAGGCGACGGCGAGGATGTCCGCTCCCATCGCCGGGTGGACGGTGGCGATGGGCGCGAACAGGGCCCCGCCGAGGGCGGCCGTCGCGACGCCGAGCATCACGACGGCCGTCATGTAGGGCTGGAGGCGGATGCCGAGGGCGGCCACCATGTCCGGGTTCTGGATGCCGGCGCGCACCACCCGCCCGAACGAGGTCCGGTTGAGGAGGAGCCAGATCCCCGCGAGCACCACGACCACGACGGCGAGGAGCGTGAGGCGGTAGCGGGAGAACAGGAAGTCGCCGATGAGGACGGGGCCGCGCAATTCGCCCGGGATCGAGACCGGGATGGGCGCCGCGCCCCAGATCATGCGGATCACCTGCTCGGCCACCATGGCGATGCCGAAGGTGACGAGGAGGGAGAGGATCGGGTCCTCCCGGTAGAAGCGGCGCAGGATGAACCGCTCGAACGCCATCCCGAGGATCGCGACGAGGGCGGGCGAAAGGACGACGGCGGGCGCGAAGCCCACGAACTCCCGGATCTCGATCGCGAGGTACGCGCCGAGGGCGTAGAACGCGCCGTGGGCGAGGTTGACGACGCCGCCGACGCTGAAGATGAGCGACAGGCCGAGCGCGATCAGGAGATAGTAGCCGCCGAGGACGAGGCCGTTGACGACCTGCTCGAGCAGGAAGACGAGCTGCATTCGGGGCACCGGACTGGTGGCGGGCAAGAGCCCGCGAAGGCCCGAGGAGGGAGAGGGGCGGGCGCGCCGCCCCCCTCAGCCGGTCAGAGCGAGCAGGGGTTCTGCTCCTTCGTCGGATAGATGCTCTCGAGCGGCTGGTCGGGTCCCGGAACGGCCGCGCCGAGCTCCATCACGTCCCACTCGTTCGCGACCTCGCCGGCCGGCTTCACCGAGAACGGGTAGGATTCCTGGATGAGCTGGTGGTCCCAGGCGCGGAAGTGGGCCTTGCGCGCCTTCAGGATGTCGAACTCGGCGCCGCCTTCGAGGTAGGCGATGAGGTCGGCCGTGTCGGTGGAGTTCGCGCCGTTCATGGCGTCGGCCATGATCTTGAGCGACACGTAGCTGATCCAGGCGTGGTTGTCGGGCGGCTGGCCGTGGCGCTCCTCGAACTTCTTCACGAACGCCTGCGAGCCCGGGGTGTCGAGGGTGTGGTACCAGACGGTCGGCCAGGTGCCCTGCAGGTTGCCCTCGCCCGCGGCCCAGGCGTCGGCGGTGTTGAGGTTGAAGCCGACGATCGGGAAGGGCAGGCCGTACTCGGCGTACTGCTTGATGAGGTTGGTGACCTGGTTGCCCGCAAGGTTCGAGCACACCACGTCGGGCCGCGCCTGCCGGATCTTGATGAGGTACGGGCTGAAGTCCGTCACGTCCGTCGCCACCAGCTCGTCGGAGACGAGCTCGGCGCCGTGGGCGTCGAAGAACTGCTTGGCGGCGCGCAGGAGGTCGTGGCCGAACACGTAGTCGGCCGTGAGCGTGAAGAAGCGCTTGCCCTCGACCATCCCGTCGCGCAGGAGCGCCCCGCCCACGGTGTTGACCATCACCGTGTTGGGGATATCGACGCAGAACATGTACTTGTTGCAGTTCTTGCCGCGCAGGGTGTCGGAGCGGGCGCCGACGCTCATGAACAGCTTCTCGTTGCGGGCCGCGACCTGGGAGATGGCGAGCGCCGAGGCCGACGAAATCTCGCCGAGAAGGACGACCGCCCCGTCGCGCTCGAGCATGCGCTGGGCCTTGGTGGTCGCCGTGTCCGGGTTGATGGAATCCTCCGACAGGACGTCGATCGGCCGGCCGAGGACGCCGCCGCCGTCGTTGATCTCCTCCTCCGCCATGCGGATGCCGAGGACGGCGTACTCGCCGAGGGCGCCGAGGAAGCCGGTCATCGGCGTCAGGTGGCCGATGACGATGGCGTCCTGGGCGCGCAGGATCCCCGGAAAGCCGAGCGCGGCGGCGCCCGCGAGCGCCGTGCCGCCCTTGAGGACGGTCCTGCGGGTGGTTGCGGCCATGTCGTACCCCTCCCTCGTTCTCGTTCGCGTTTCCCCAAGACGGCCCCGCCCGCTTCCGGGGTGGTGGCCGGTCTCTCCTGCATGATGGCAGGCGTCTTCACGAATTGAAAGACGCCTTGCCTCACCCCTCGTCGAAGGAGGTGGGCCGGCCGAGGCCCTCCCAGCGGTCGAGCTCCTCGCCGACCCGGGCGAGCTTGCCCCGCAGCGCGTCGATGCACACCGCGCCGAGGGGAAGGCGCAGCGGCGGGTCGTCCGCGTCCGCGAGGGCGATCATGGCGCGGGCGGCCTTCGCCGGGTCGCCGGGCTGCTGGCCGTCGGTCTCGATCACGCGCTTGCGGAAGGCGCCGACCGTGTCGGCGTAGACGTCCATCTCCGGCGCCATGACGAGGCCGGCCCCGCGGAAGGCGGTGCGGAAGGGCCCGGGCTCCACGATGGTGACGCGGATGCCGAACGGGGCCACCTCCCCCGCGAGCGCCTCGGACATGCCCTCGAGGGCGAACTTGGTGCTCGCGTAGACGGGAAAGCCCGGGCTCGCCACGAGGCCGAGCATGGACGAGATCATCAGGATCCGCCCGCCGCCGGCCGCGCGCATGTGGGGCAGGACGGCCTTCGTGACGCGGAAGGGCCCGTAGACGTTGGCGTCGAAGGCGGCCTTCACCGTCTCCTCGTCGAACTCCTCGAGCGCCCCCACGATGCCGTAGCCCGCGTTGTTGACGAGGACGTCGATCCGCCCCGCGCGCCGCACCGCCTCCTCGACGGCGGCCGTCACGGCGGCCGGGTCGGTCACGTCGAGGGGAAGGGGGATGCACCGCTCGCCGAAACGCCGGCCGAGGTCCGCGACGCTCTCTGCCCGGCGGGCCGTCGCCACCACCCTCTCGCCCGCCTCGAGCGCGGCTTCCGCGAGGGCGCGGCCGAGCCCGCTCGAGGTGCCGGTGATGAACCACGTCCTCGGGCCGCCGCCCGCCGTTCCTTCGGCCATCCTCGCCTCCCCGTCTGCGTCGCGCCAGTCTGCCGACGCTATTGTCTCACGATGCTGGACGTCAATTCATTGTATGATAGAGATTGGGGCGACGGGTCGCGGCGGGGCGGCGTCCGGACGCGGACGCCCCGTGCTAGACCCCCGGCACCGACTGGGGCCGCCGGGCGCCCGGCCCGCGGCGTCGTGCGAAGATCTGCGAGGGAACCCCATGCCGAAAATGAAGGGCGCCGAACTCATCACCGAATACCTCGTGGACAACGGGGTCCCGTACGTGTTCGGGATCTGCGGCCACGGCAACGTCGGGATGCTCGACGCCCTCTACGACGCGCGCGACCGCATCACTCTCGTCTCCCCGCGGCACGAGCAGGTGGCGGTCCACATGGCCGACGCCTACTTCCGCGTGCGCCACGAGGCGGTGGCGACCCTCACCTCCTGCGGGCCGGGCTCGGCCAACATCGTGATGCCGCTCGCGACCGCCCTCACCGACTCCTCGGCCGTCTTCGCGATCACCGCCAACGTCCCCACCTCCCAGTTCAACCGCAGCCCGTTCCAGGAGATCAACCGCCACTACCAGGCGGATTTTCCGAACGTTCTGAAGCCCGTCGTCAAGCGCGCGTACCAGCCGACCCGGGTCGACATGCTGCCGCTCGCGCTCCGCCAGTCGATGACGACGATGCTGTCCGGCCGCCCGGGCCCGGTGAACCTCGACATCCCCTTCAACGTCTTCCAGGAGGAGGACGAGGTGGAGATGCCGCCGGCAGCCCCCCCGTTCGGCGCCATGCGCACCGGCGCATCCCCCGAGGACGTCGGGAAGGCCGCCGACATGATCCTGTCGGCCGAGCGCCCGGTCCTGTTCGTCGGCCACGGGGTGACGCTCGCGGAGGCGGAGAACGAGCTCACCGCCCTCGTCCATGCCCTGAAGATCCCGGTGATCGCCTCGCCCAACGGCATGGGCACTCTCCCGATGGACGATCCCCTGTCGCTCGGCTTCATCGGCCGCAACGGCGCCTACGCCGCCAACCAGGCGGGCCGCCATGCCGACCTCGTGATCGCCCTCGGCGCCCGCTTCGACGACCGCTCGGCGTCGTCCTGGCTGCCGGGCTACTCGTGGAACTTCCCCCACCAGAAGCTCCTCCACGTGGACGTCGACCCGGCCGAGCTCGGCCGCAACTACCCGCCGGACCTGCCCGTCCTCGCCGACGCGCGCACCTTCCTTACCCAGCTCCTCGCCGAGCTCGAGACGCGGGCCGCGCCCGATCGAGGCGCCACCGAGCCGTGGCGGCAGGAGATCGCAGGCTGGAAGAAGGAGTGGGAGGATTTCGTCCGCCCGAACTTCGACGTCCACGCCTCGCCCATGCGGCCCGAGCGGGTGGTCCGCGATTGCCGGGCGGTCCTGCCGGACGACGCCATCCTGTGCTGCGACGTGGGCGTCTCCCACAACTGGTACATGCAGTTCTGGCAGGCGCGGCGCCCGCGCACCATGCTCAACTCCTGGGGCTTCTCGGCCATGGGCTTCGGCGCGGCCGGCGCCCTCGGCGCCAAGCTCGCCGCGCCCGACCGGCCGGTGGTGGCCGTCTCGGGGGACGGGTGCTTCACCATGGTGCCCCACGTCCTGTGCACGGCGGTGGAGTACGACATCCCGGTCGTGTGGGTGATCTGGAACAACTTCGGCTGGGTCTCGATCCGCGACATCCAGCTCGGCATGTTCGGCGGGCGCGAGCTCGGCACCATGTTCCACGCCGGCCCCAACAACTCCCCCTACAACCCGGATTTCGCCGCCTGGGCGCGGGCCTCGGGCGTGGAGGCGGCCACCGTCACCCGCTCGGAGGACTTCGCGGGCGCCCTCGAGGCGGCGATCGCGGCGAACAGGCCCTACCTCCTCGACGTCCACGTGGACGCGGAGATCCGCCCGCCCGCGACCGGCGCGTGGGAGCTGCCGCCCACCCCCTACAAGGAGCCGGTGTTCGGCAAGCGCTGGGTGCCGGGGCAGAGCGAACCGGCCAGTTGAGACCACCCGCGGGGCCGGGGGGCGCGAGAACGGGACGGAAGAGACCATGCGCGTACTCGTCACCGGCGGCGCCGGCTTCATCGGCTCGGGCGTCGTCGACGTGCTGTCGGCCCGGGGGGAGGAGGTGCTCGCCCTCGACGTCGCGCCGACGCCGCGGCTCGCCGCGCTCCTCGACCGGCCGTCCGTCTCCTTCGCCCCGTGCGAGATCACCGAGTGGCCGCAGGTGGCGGACGCGATGGCGCGTTTCCGGCCCGAGACGGTGGTCCACTGCGCGGCCGTCGTCGGCGTCACCAACTCGCTGAAGACGCCGTTCTGGACGTTCCGTGTGAACGTCGACGGCTCGCTCAACGTGCTGGAGGCGATGCGCCTGTTCGGCGCGCGCCGCTTCGTCCACCTGTCGTCGGAGGAGACCTACGGCCCCTTCGAGGCCGACGTCATCGACGAGACCCACCCGAACCGGCCGCTCGCCCCCTACGGCATCTCCAAGTTCGCGGTGGAGCGGCTCGCCTGCGGTTACGTGGACGCCTACGGGCTCGAGTGCATCAACGTGCGCACCTGCTGGGTCTACGGGCCGGGCCTGCCGCGCCCGCGCGTGCCGAAGATCCTCGTCGACGCGGCGGTGGAAGGCCGGCCGCTCCATCTCGACACGGGCGGGGACTTCGTGGTGGACCACGTCTACATCGACGATTGCGTGGACGGAATCGTGAAGGTGATCGACCACGACAAGCCGCCCCACGACGTCTACCACATCGCGAGCGGGCGGGCCGTGTCGCTCGCCGAGATCGTCGCGATCCTGAAGGACCTCGTGCCGGGGGCGGACCTCTCCGTGGGGCCGGGGCCCTACCGCTTCGTGGACGGGACGGTGGCCTTGAGGAAGGGGACGCTCGACATCGCGCGCGCGCGGGCCGATCTCGGCTACGAGCCGCGCTATCCGATCGAGAAGGGCCTGGCGGCGACGGTGGCGGCCGCCCGCGCGGGCCGGGGCTGACAACGGGAGGGAAGACGAATGGACGAGACCGGCAAGACGACGGCCCGCGCTTTCGTGCGCAACATCGCCGAGGTGCCGTGGAAGGAGTTTCCGAACCACATCGGCGGCGCCCTGTCGAAGCCGCTCGTCATGCCGGAGACGGCGGGCTCCCGCCACCTCGACTATCGCATCTCCCTGTACCAGCCGATGGCCCACGTCGTCTATCACAGCCACCAGGTGCAGGAGCAGATCTACCACGTGCTCGAAGGCGAGGCGCTGATGGTGATCGACGGCGAGCGGCACGTGGTGCGTCGCCACGACGTGATCTTCCTGCCGCCCGGCACGGAGCATTCGATCGAGAACACGGGCGTTCAGGACCTCGTCTTTCTCGTCATCACCTCGCCGGTGCGTGACGACGCGCCGCCGGCCTGACCGGGCGGCCCGTCACGGGCTGGCACGAAAGCTGCGGGACGCGCGGGGACGGGGAGGACGATCTTGAGTGCAGGCGCGAGGACGAGGCGGACGGGCGAGACGGCGCGGGAGCGGCCGCGGCGGGCGGCCGTCGCCGCCACGGCCGACGAGGCGGCGGCCGGTCCGGACGACGCGGAAGGTCGCGGCAGCGGCGGCATCCGCTCCATCGGCCGCGCCTTCGCCCTCCTCGAGGAGATCGCCCGCCACCGGGACGGAATCGGCCTCGCTGACCTGTCGAAGCGGGTCGGCCTCCACAACTCGACCGCCTTCCACCTCGTCAAGACGCTGACGGCCCTCGGCTACGTGCGCCAGATGGCCGAGACGAAGCGCTACCGGATCGGCCGCCCGATCTTCGCGCTGGCGGCGAGCGCCCTCGACGAGCGGGAGATGGTGAGCCTTTCGAGCCCCGTCCTCGAGGACCTCGCCCGGGAGACGGGTGAGGGCAGCCACCTCGCGGTCGGGATGAACGACCAGGTGGTGGTGATCGCCCGCATCTCCGGGCCGGGCGCCTTCCAGCTCACCGACCGCGTGGGCGTGATCCGCCCGGCCTGGTGCACCGCCCTCGGCAAGGTGATCCTGGCCGCGCTGCCGCCCTCCCGCCTCGAGCGCTACCTCGAGACCGTGGAGCTTTCCCCGCTCACCCCGAAGACCATCACCGACCCGGACCTGTTGCGCCGGGAGATCGAGACGGTGCGGGAGACGGGCATCGCCTACGACGACGGCGAGTTCGACGAGGAGGTGCGGTGCGTCGCCATGCCCGTGCGCGACTTCCGCGGGGACGTCGCCGGCGCCATCGGCATCTCCGGCCCGGTCTGGCGCCTGTCGCTGGCCGCCCTGCAGGGCCACGTCCGGCTCGTGGAGGCCGCCGCCGGCCGCCTGTCGGCCGAGTTCGGCGCCGCCGGCGTCACCGCCGCCTGACCGCCCTTCCCGTCCCGACGGCCCCCTCAGCCGGCGCGGCCGCCGGCCCCGCCGCCGAAGCCGAGGACGGACCGCGCATCCGGTCCCTGCCGCCGGCGGGACCGATCCGCCGACGGTCCGCCGGCGCCGACGGTCCGCCGGCGCCGACGCTCCCGGAACCCCGGGCCGGCCTCACTGCCGCGGCATGCCCGCCTGGGCCGGGCTCGGCAGGGGTTCCTGTCCCGGCATCCAGATCACGCGGCGCGGCTCCTCCTCGAACAGACGCGTGATGGTGTCCGGCCGCGATGCCAGCGCGGCGAGCCCGAGCGCCGCCACCGCGAGCACGGCCGCCCCGGTCATCCGGCCGAGCCGCCGCCTCCTTCCCGCCATTGACGTCTCACCTCCCGATCATGTCCGGGCCGGCCGGCACCCGGCCCCTGCCCAACCCTTCACCAAAACGGGCCCGCCCGCAATTCAAGATGCGCCGTCTTCCGCGATGCGACCCGAGGCTGCACGGCGCTGGTCGATCGCCCGCTCCACGACGATCGCCGCCCGCCGCGCGTCGAACACGCCGCCGAGGAAGAACAGCGCGCTTCCCGCCAGGTACTGCCAGGCGAGGAAGGCCGCCACGCGCTCCTCGTCCTGCGGGCTCGCGAAGGTCCACAGGTACGGGATCGACGCCACCGTGAAGAGCACCGACCCCGCCACGAACGATACGGTCGTCAGGTTCATGAAGAATAAAAGCACGAACGAGCGGGCCGTGACGATCTGCAGGACGTTGATGCAGGCGGCCAGCACGAACAGCACCGAGCCGGAGATGAAGCACCAGGCCCCCGCCCTCTCCGCGCCGACCTCCGACAGGAAGAAGATGCTGCCGACGGTGAACAGGAGCGTGCCCGCGAGGTAGGAGAGGACGGCGGGCAGCTCGAACGGCTTCTCGATCCGGTCCGCGTCCGGGTGGAGGCGCCCGCCGATCACCTCCACGAGGTCGTGGACGATGACCACCAGGTAGACGAGGGAGCCGCCGAAGAAGGTCCACGCGCCCACGTTCGCGAGCGCCTCGAAGCGGGGCATGAACAGCACGCTCCTCACCATGAAGACGGCCCCGCCCACCAGGTAGAGGAGGGCGCTCGCCGCGTCCCAGAGCGCCCGCGGCGAGACGAGGCCGAGGGGCTTCAGGGGGTCGACGACGCGCGGACGCGGCATGATGAGATGGGGCACGGCTTGCCTCCCGGGCGTGGCGGCCCGGTGCAACCACGGATGGCCGCGCGGGTCAATTCGCAAGACCGCCCCGGTCCCGGGACGGGCCGTGGACGGCGCGGTGGACAAGCGCCCGCCCGCGCCCGCCATTCCCGCAGCGCACCCGCGGAAGAAGCCGCGCCAGGCGGCCGCAAGACCGGCCGCCGGGGCGGTGGACGGCCCGTGGAGGACCGGCCGGCAGGCGGTGCAAACCGAACGTTAAGACCACATATGGTGTTGTGGATAGCGCCCACCTACCACATCCGCGAATCTTGCGGGGGCCGGGCCCTTGGGTCAGGTTCGTGGTCGAGGGGCCGGGGCGAGCGGCCGGACGGCCCTCCCCGCCACCCGAGACGAAGGCAAGGACGGCACTTCCCATGCGAATCGAGCGTCGCTACACCCGGGACGGCAGGTCGCCCTACGAGGGGATCGCCTTTCGCACCGCCACCAGCGAGATCCGCAACCCGGACGGCTCGGTCGTCTTCCGGCTCGAGGACATCGAGGTCCCGGCCGCCTGGTCCCAGGTGGCCGCCGACGTGCTCGCCCAGAAGTACTTCCGCAAGGCCGGCGTCCCGGTGAAGCTGAAGCCGGTGGAGGAGGAGGGGGTGCCGTTCTGGCTGCGCCGCTCCGAGGCCGACCACCACGCCATGAAGGACCTGCCGGAGGAGAACCGCACCACCTCCGAGACCGACGCCCGGCAGGTGTTCGACCGGCTCGCGGGCACCTGGACCTATTGGGGCTGGAAGGGC
>CAZJNX010000054.1:16820-24312 GCA_964547415.1 uncultured Hyphomicrobiales bacterium | reverse complement strand
ATCGACTACCCGCTGACGGTGCACGGCACGGGCGGGCAGACGCGGGCGTTCATCCACATCCGCGACACCTGCCGCTGCGTGGAGCTCGCCATCGCCAACCCGCCCCAGGCGGGCGAAAGGGTCAACATCATCAACCAGATGACGGAGACCCACAAGGTGCGCGAGCTCGCCCGGATGATCGCCGACCAGACCGGCGTCGAGATCGCTTACCTGCCCAACCCGCGCAACGAGGCGGCCGAGAACGACCTCCACGTCACCAACGACCGCCTCCTCAACCTCGGGCTCGAGCCGATCACCCTCGAGCGCGGCCTGATGGAGGAGGTGACGGCGGTCGCCAGGCGCTACGCCCACCGCTGCGACCGCACCAAGATCCCGTGCGTGTCGCTCTGGCGCTGACGGCACGGGAACGTGCCCGTCGGCCAGCGCCGGCGGGCACCGCGCCGGATCAGTAGAGGTCGGCGCCGAAGCGGTAGGTGACGCCGATCCCGAGCGTGAACTGGTTATCCGCCCCCGCTTCGATCACCGGCGAATCGGCCGCGTCGCCGACGAAGCGGCTGTACGTGCCCTCCATGTAGAAGCGCACCTTCTCGTTGTAGGTGTACTCCCACAGGGAGCCGAGCCCCACGTCCTTGATCCCCGCGTCCGGGTCGAACGCGGGGAGGGTGGAGCGGGCGGCCTCGGCTGGGCTGACGCCGAAGTAGGCGTCCATGTACTCCGTGCTCGCCACGCTCGCGCGCGGGCCGAAGCTGATCCGTAGCCGGTCGAGCGGGTGGAAGATGTAGTCGATCCCGCCCTCGCCCACGAATCCGTTGTGGCCGGTGATGCCGTAGCGCATCTCGGCGAAGGCGCGGAACGGGCCGGTCCGGAAGGAGACGCCCGGCCCGAGCTCGAAGGAGAAGTCCACCTCGTCGAGACCGCGCAGGTAAGCGGCGTCGTCCTCGTTCCGGGCGCCGATGAAGTTGATCGACGGGTAGATGGAGAAGGCCGTATCCCGCCCCGTCACCACCTCGCCGAAGTAGGGAAGGCGCAGGAAGCGCAGGCCGAAGATCGGGTAGGGCAGCACCTCGTACTTGGACGAGCCTTCGAACGTCGGCTGGATGCGCCCGCCGATGCCGAGGTCGAACACGATGTCCCGGTATTCCACGCTCGCCGGAACCTCCCCTTCCGCGTACTCCACCGGCGCGTCCGCCGCCGTCGCGGGGGCGGCGAAACCCGTCGCGAGCGCCCCGGCGAGGGCGGTCCGCCGGACAGACGCGCGGGCGACAAGGCGGGCGGAACGGGACATTATGGCTCCTCCGACGCTTCGGCGGCACCCCGGCCGCACCGTGCGACGACCCTACGGAAAACGGCGTGAACGTCAGCCCGCCGGACCGTCCCGGAGGCCAGTCGGCGCGCCGGTGTGGCGCGGCTGCCACGGGCGGCGGCCAGCCGGGCGCAACGTCGGCCTTGCCCGCCGCCGACGGGACCGACGGGGCGGCGGCGACGTCCGACCGGGCCCCTCCCGTCGGCGCGGGGGCTCAGCCGCCGGCGCGTTCCACGATGTGGCGGGCGACGATGAGGTCGAGGTGAGCGCCGCCGCCGTTCTTGAAGACGGTGATCTCGTCCGCTCCGGTGCGACCTGGCGTGCCCGTCAGCAGGTCGTGGAAGTCGGCGAGGACGTCCTCCTCGCCGATGACGCCTGCCGCCATCGGGATCACGAGCTCGCCGATCTCCCCGATTGTCGTGGCGCGGCTGTCCACGAACAGGCGGCCGCGGGTGAGCGCCTCGTCGTCCGCCTCGCGCATCGTCGGCGTGTAGGCGCCGACGAGATCGAGGTGCGCCCCCGCCTTCAGCCACGCGCCGCGAACCACCGGCTCGGCCGACATGGTGGCACACGACACGACGTCCGCCTCCCCGACGGCGGCCGCGAGGTCGCCCGCCACGGCCACTGCGCGGCCCGTGTCGGACAGGCGGCCCGCGAGCGCCTCGGCCCGCGGCCGCGTCCGGTTCCAGACCATCACCCGCTCGATCCCCGGGCGCACGGCGAGATGGGCGCGCACCAGGGGCTCGGACATGGTGCCCGCCCCCACCATCAGGAGCGTGCGGGCATCCTCCCGGGCCAGCAGGCGGGCGCCGAGCGCGCTGTCGCCGGCGGTCTTCCAGACGGTGATCTCGGCCCCGTCGATCGCCGCCGCCGGGGCCCCGGTCGCCTCGTCGTAGAGGACGAACAGGCCCTGCACGCTCGGGCGCGGCGGGCTCGCCCGCGGGTTGTCGGGATAGACCGTGACGGCCTTGATGCCCCAGCCCGCCCCCTCCACGGTCGCCGCGCGCACCAGGAAGCGCCGCTCGCCGGCGGACAGGAGCACGTCGCCGAGGGCCGGCGGCGGACCCGCGAGCCCCTCGGCGAGGGCATCCACCACGCCCGGCCAGTCGACGACGCCCCGCACCGCCGCCGCGTCCAGCATCATCACCATCGCACGCTCCCCTGTCCCTCGTCGGGAAGGCCCGGCCATCCCATATCCCCGGGGACGCCGGCCGACTGGCGCCACCGCGCCCCGAGCAGGTGCACGTCACGCCGCGGGAGGCAACCCATGGACGAGTCCAAGGCCCCGGTGAGCGCGCTCTTCACCGACCTCTACGAGCTCACCATGGTCCAGGCCTACTGGCAGGAGGCCATGACGGCTCCGGCCGTGTTCTCCCTCTATTACCGCACCCTGCCGGCGACGCGGAACTTCCTCGTCGCCTGCGGCCTCGCGGAGGTCCTCGCCGCCCTCGAGGCCTTCCGCTTCACCGGCGAGGAGATCGACTGGCTCGCTAGCACCGGCCTCTTCCGGTCCGATTTCCTGACATGGCTCTCGCGGCTCACCTTCACGGGGCGCGTGCGCGCGGTGCCCGAGGGGACGCCCCTCTTCCCCGAAGAGCCGATCCTCGAGGTCGAGGCGCCCATGCCCGAGGCGCAGATCGTGGAGACGCTCGTCATCAACCAGGTCAACGTCGCCATGCTGATCGCCTCGAAGGCGGTGCGCATCCTGGCGGCGGCGGACGGGCGTCCCGTCCTCGACTTCGGCTCCCGCCGGGCCCACGGGATCGACGCGGCCAACAAGGCCGCCCGCGCCGCCTACGCCATGGGCATGGCCGGCACCTCCAACGTGCTCGCGGGCCGGCTCTACGGGATCCCCCTCTCGGGCACCATGGCCCACAGCTACGTGGCGGCCGCCGACAGCGAGACGGAGGCCTTCCGCACCTTCGCCCGCCTCTACCCGGACACGACGCTCCTCGTGGACACCTACGAGCCGCTCGCGGCGGTCGACAAGATCGTCCGCCTCGCCGGAGAGATGGGGGACGCCTTCTCGGTCCGGGCGATCCGGATCGATTCGGGCGACCTCGCGGCCCTTGCCCGGCAAGCGCGGGCGCGGCTCGACGCGGGCGGGCTCGGCGGGGTGCGGATCATCGCCTCGGGCGGGCTCGACGAGCACGGGATCGCCGGCCTCGTCGCCTCCGGCGCGCCGATCGACGGGTTCGGCGTCGGCACCGCCCTCGCCACCTCCAGCGACGCGGCGCAGGTGGACGTGTCCTACAAGCTGTCCGCCTACGCCGGCACCGGGCGGGTGAAGCTCGCCGAGGGCAAGCGCCACCTCGCCGGTCCCAAGCAGGTCTTCCGGACGGAGGAGGACGGGACGGCGGCGGGCGACGTCCTCGCCGGCGCCGACGAGCGCCTTCCGGGCCGCCCTCTCCTCGCCCCCGTGATGGAAGGGGGGCGCATCCTCCCGGGCGCGGTCGACGACCTCGAGACGATCCGCGCGCGGACGGCGGACGAGCTCGCCCGCCTGCCCGCCCGCCTCCTTTCCCTCGGGACCGATCACACCTATCCGCTCGCGGTGAGCGAAGCCCTCGAGGCGGAGAGCGCCCGTCTCGCCGCCCGCTTCCGCGGCGACTGAGCGGGCGGCGGGGCGGTCCGCCGCAGCGCCCGCCGCGCCGCAACTCCCGCCGCCGTCGCGCGTTTTCCCGTGGCAGGGCAGCGACGCGGGACCACCGCCGGCCGCGCCCGTCAACGCGAACGGGAGTTTTCCATGAAGGATCGCACGAGGGTGCGGCAGGGCGAGGGAAGCCGCCGCACCTTTCTCGTCCTCGTCGTTTCGACGGCGATCGCCGCCATCACCGCCATCATCGGCTTCCTGTACGTGGAATGGACGCCCAACGAGCAGCTCGACGATCCCGTCATCATGGACGCCGAGGTGGAGAGGATGAACGAGGACGCGACGGGCGGGTGAGGCCCCGCCCGTTCCCCGACGACCAGCCACAGGAGGCCGCCATGACCCCGACGATCGCCGCCGCGGCCGATCCCGCCGCGGCCGGCCCCCGGCCCGGCCGGATCGACGACACGCGCCCCGACGACGCCGAGCCCGAGGCGCCCGGCGAGGACGGGCCGCTCGACGATGGTGAGCTCGACGAGGCGCTGGAGGAGACTTTTCCGGCGTCCGACCCCCTGCCACCCCCTTCAACGCCCGGCCACGAGCGCTGAGGCCGGACGCGCGTTTCCCACATGCGCGCGGCATTCTGTCTGCAAGACCGCGTCGCACGCACCGTCCGCGTAGCGCGCGGCCCGCGCCTGTGGCAAACCCCGCGGCCCGCCCGGACGCACGCGGCGTCCGCGGATCCGGCCGGACACCCCGGCCTGTGCCCATCCATGGAGACGGCCCTTGACCAGGTTTGCAGCGCCGGTCCGCTTTCATGTGCCAGGCGGCGATGGCGGTCCGCCGGTTGCCCTCGAGACGGCCATCGGCCGCGCGATTCGCGGGCACCGGCTGCTGATCGGCCTGTCGCGGCGACAGCTCGCGGAGGCGGTCGGCGTCCCGGTCGGGGCGATGGCCCTCTTCGAGCGGGGCGAGATGCGCCCCAATCCGGCGCTTCTCGAGGACATCGCCGAAGCGCTCGGCGTGCCCGTGGTCGCGCTCTTCGCCGACCCGCCCTGGCAGCTGCCGTCGGGCTCGCCGGCGGCGAACGCGGCGGCGCTCACGCGCGAGATGCTGGCCGCCGTCCGGCGGATCCCGAACCCGGACCGGCGGCGGGCCGTCCTCACCCTCGCCCGGCGCCTCCGGGGCTGAGCGGGCCGGCGCCGCGGCTCAGAAGCGGCGGGTGCAGCTGTACTGGATGATGGTGGTGGTGATGATCCGGCTCGCCTGTCCCTTCCAGCGTTCGCAGCTCCTCTCGTCCGGAAAGCAGCCGACGAAGGAGACCGGGATCGTCTGGTCGAGGATGCCCTGGGTGTTGCCGGACACGCGGCCCACCCACGGCCAGTCCGGGTGGTCCGCGCAGCGCGGCGTCGCGTTGCGGATGTCGTTGATGTCCTGCTGCGTGTCGATGGGCTGCGCGGCGGCCGGCGCGGCGAGACCGGCTGCAAGGAGCGCGAGGGCCGCCGCCAGCGTCCCGCCGCCCCGCCGTCTCGAACGGGAACCGTCCATGGCCTGTCTCCTCGCTCACGCCGGCGCAACGCGCCTGCGGCCGCGCCGGTTCGCTGCCATGGTGCCGGCCGCGGTGCGGCCGGCGCCCGGTGCCCTCAGCGGATCGCGACCGGGTTGATGATCATCTGCACCGCGCCGCGCACCCGCGCCGCGCCGAGCACGAACATGAACTCGTTGACCCCGTCGGCCAGCAGCTCGCGGGTTTCCATGTTCTCGAGGATGTAAATGCCGTTCTTGGCGAGCAGCATCTGGTGGATCTCGAACACGCCGACCCCGTCCTCGAACGGCACCGCCTCGAGGCCCCAGGTGTCGGCGCCGACGGCCACCACGTCCTGCTCGATGAGGTACTCCGCGCCGGTCTTGCCGAGGCCGGGCTCGGCGGCGACGTAACGCTCCGGGTCCGGGTTCTCGCCGTCGAGAAGGTTGAGCCAGCCGGAGTGGAAGATGACGACGTCGCCCTCGCGAATCTCCACCCCCTGTTGCTCGGCCGCCGCGATGATGTCCTCCCGCGTGTAGGCCGTCCCCTCGTCGAGGATCTCCTCGCCGTAGTAGGACGCCATGTCGAGGAGGACGCCGCGGGCGACGAGCGGCGGGATCTTCTCGACACCGAGCTTCTCGAGGCCGCTCGCCTTGGCGAAGTCCGTGCCCTGGAACCCGTTGTAGTAGACGTGGTCGATGCCGAGGTGGCCGAGGCCGTCGATCTGGCTGCCGATGCCGAGCCAGCCCATGAAGATGTCGTCGTTGTAGGTCATCGCCGTCGGGCCGAAGCCTTCCGTGCCCATCTGGTTGGGCTGGAGGATGGTCACCGACAGGCTGCGCGGGGCGAAGGCGGGCGTTTCGTTGTCCACCACGATGCCGAGCGGATAGGTCTTGCCGGTGGTGACGAGCTCGGCCGCCATCTTCACGGTCTCGGGCGTGATCAGGTTGGCGGCGCCGATCTCGTCCTCCGGCCCCCACTTCGACTGCGTCCAGTCGTCCTGGGCGAGCGCGGGCGTCGCAAGGAGGGCCGCCGCGGCGGTCGCGGCGATGAGGGCTCTCACGGTCACGGGCGTTTCCTCTTTGTGGTTCGTCTCGGGCCCGGCGCCGTCTCGCGGCGGCCGGACCGGCGGCAGTCCATCACAAATCGGGCCGCGCCGCACGCCCCGATCTTCGTCACACCGATCGCGCACGCTCGCGCAGCACGAACTTCTGGACCTTGCCCGTGGAGGTCTTGGGAAGCGGCTCGAACAGCACCGTCTTCGGCGCCTTGTAGTGGGCGAGGTGCTCGCGGCAGAAGGCGATCAGCTCCTCGGCCGTCGCGCTCGCCCCGGCCTTCAGCTCCACGAAGGCGCACGGGTGCTCGCCCCACTTCGGGTCGGGCTTCGCCACGACGGCGACGGCCGCCACCGCCGGGTGGCGGTAGAGCGCGTCCTCCACCTCGATGGAGGAGATGTTCTCCCCGCCCGAGATGATGATGTCCTTCGACCGGTCCTTGATCTCGGCGTACCCGTCCGGGTGCATCACCGCGAGGTCGCCGGTGTGGAACCAGCCGCCGGCGAACGCCTTTTCCGTCGTCGCGGGGTTCTTCAGGTAGCCCTTCATGGTGATGTTGCCGCGCAGGAAGATCTCGCCGATGGTCTCGCCGTCCGCGGGCACCGGCTCGCCCGTCGCGGGGTCGGCGACCACGAGTTCCTCCTGCAGCGTGTAGGGAAAGCCCTGCCGCGCCTTGAGGCGGGCCCGTTCCTCCAGCGGCAGCCCGTCCCACTCCGGCTTCCAGACGGAGACGACCGCTGGTCCATAGACCTCGGTGAGGCCGTAGACGTGGGTGACCGACACGCCGAGCGCCTCCATCCGCCCGATGACGGCGGCGGGCGGCGGGGCGGCGGCCGTCATCATGGCGATCGGCTTCTTCGCGGAAAAGCCGCGCCGCTCCGCCTCGTCGATGATGAGGGACATGACGATGGGCGCCCCGCACAGGTGGGTGACGCCGTGGTGCTCGAAGGCGTCGAGGATCGCCTTTCCCTCCACGCGGCGCAGGCACACGTTGGTGCCCGCCCGCATGGCGATGGTCC
>CAZJNX010000054.1:0-16810 GCA_964547415.1 uncultured Hyphomicrobiales bacterium | reverse complement strand
CCAGGGAAAGCACCAGCCGTTGCAGTGGAACATGGGCAGCGTCCACAGGTAGACGGGAAACTGCGGCATGTCCCAGTCGAGGGCGTTGGAGACGGCGTTGAGGTAGGCCCCGCGGTGGGAGTAGACGACCCCCTTCGGATCCCCGGTCGTCCCCGAGGTGTAGTTGAGGGAAAGGGACTGCCACTCGTCGTCCGGCAGGGTGAACGGAAAGTCCGGGTCGCCGGTCTCGAGGAACGCCTCGTAGGTGGTCTCGCCGATCCGCTCCCCGTCCGGGCAGAGCGGGTCGCAAAGGTCGATCACGGTGGGCCTTTCCTCGAGCGCGGCGACGGCCTCGCCCATCACGGGCGCGAACTCGCCGTCGATCAGCACCACCTTCGCCCCGCCGTGGCGCAGCTGGAAGGCGACGGCGGGCGCGTCGAGCCGCACGTTGATGGCGTTGAGGACGAGGCCCGCCAGCGGCACGGCGAAGCTCGCCTCCACGAAGGCGGGCACGTTGGGCGCCATGATGGCGACCACGTCGCCCTTCTTCAGGCCGTGGCGGGAGAGGGCGGAGGCGAGGCGGCGCACGCGCGTCCACGTCTCGCCCCAGGTGCGGACCGTGTCGCCGTGGACGATGGCGGGGCGCTCCGGGTGGATCGCGGCGGTGCGGCGGATGAAGGAGAGCGGCGACAGGGGGACGTGGTTGGCCGCGTTCCTGTCCAGCCCCGTCTCGAAGGGGTGCCCCGTCCCGTGCGTCATCGCCTCGTCCTCCCGTGCCGTGTCTCGTGGGGCCCGGGGAAACCGGGCCGGGGCGCCATCATTGGCAAGGCCCGGGGCGGGCGGCAAGCTCAGCCCTCCACGAGGGCGGCGAACTCCTCGAACGGCATGGGGAAGGCGTAGAGGTAGCCTTGCGCGTAGCGGCAGCCGATGGAGCGCAGCACGTCCTCCTGCTCGTAGGTCTCGACCCCTTCGGCGATGACGTTGAGCCCGATGGAGCGGGCGATCGACACGATGCCGCGGACGATCGCCCGCTTGCGCCGGTCGGTCTCGATGCCGGCGATGAACTGCTTGTCGATCTTGATCTCCTTGATCGGGAAGGAGGTGATGTGGATGAGCGAGGCGTAGCCGGTGCCGAAGTCGTCGAGGGAGAACTCGACCCCGTTGGAGGCGAGGTAGGAGATGCGGTCGTGGAGTTTCTGGTCCGCGATCCCGATGATGACGTCCTCGGTGATCTCGATGATGAAGTCCGACCCGTCGAGGTGGCCCGCGCGGACGCGCTCGAGGAAGGTCTCCAGGTAGTCGTTGCGCAGGACCTCGTTGCGCGAGGCGTTGACGGAGATGCGGAACGGCCGCTCGCCGAGGGCGCCGAGGCGCTGCATGTCCTCCACCACCTGGGACAGGATCGCCTTGCCCACGCGTCCGCCGATCTCCTGGTCGTCGAGGGCGAAGGCGAAGTCCTTGGCGTCGAGCACGAGGTTGGGCGTCTTCCAGCGCACCAGCGCCTCCGCCCCCACGATCTCGGACGTCACGATGTCCACCTGCGGCTGGTAGTAGGGGACGAAGTGGCCGTTCGCGAGGGCCTCCCGTGCCCGCTCGAGCACCGATTCGCGGCGCCGGCTCGCCCCTTCGGCGATGGACCGGTCGTAGACCGCCGTCCGCCCCGGGGCCGCGCGCGCCTTGAGGAGGGCGACGTCCGCCGCGCGCATGAGCGCATCCTCGCTGCGGCCGTGGCGCGGGTAGAGGGCGGCCCCGAAGGCGACGTCCACCTCGCCGTCGCAGAAGAGCGCGCCGAGGCGGGCGAGCGGGCGGGACAGCTCGGCCCGGGTCGACACGTCGGGCAGGAGGAGGGCGAAGTCGTGGGGGGCGATACGGGCGAGGGTGTCGCTCTCGCGCAGCGCCCCCGCGATCCGCGTGGCCGCGTCCGCCGCGTCCGCCTCCGTGACGTCGGCCCCCGCGCCACCCGCCGCCGCCCCGGCCCGCGGGCGGGACAGGGTGGCGAGCACCAGCGCGAACGCCTCGCCCGTGCGGCGGGCGCGCCGGATCGCACCCGACAGGCGGTCGTCGAACAGGAGGCGGTTGGCAAGGCCCGTGAGCGGATCGTGGTTCGCCGCCCACCAGCCCCGGTGCTCCGATTCGATCTCGGCGGTGACGTCCTCCACCGTGCCGTAGACCTCCGCCACGCGCTTGCCGGCAAGGCGCGCGCGGGCGATGGTGCGGACAGTGCGCTTGCGCCCGTCGGCGGTCTCCACCGGGGTGGTGAGGTCGAAGCCCGCCCCCTCCCCCGCGGCGCGCTCCAGCTCGAGCCGCAGCTTGTCCCGCGCCGGCCGCGGGTAGAGGGCGAGGAGCTGGTCGAGGTCCGGGTCCTGCCCGACGGGCAGGCCGTGGATGCGGAAGACCTCCTCGGAGAAGGAGAAGCGCAGCGTCTCCGGGTCGAAGGCGAAGCCGCCGACGCGGGCCACCTCCTCAACGCGGCGCAGCATGTCGTGGGCGTTCGCATCCGCCGCGCACCGGTCGAGCCGCTCGGCGAGGTCGGCCGCGAAGGTGGCGGCGGACCCGACGATCATCTCCCCCCGGTCCCGCTCCCGCGGGCCTTCCGGGAAGAGGGCGAACAGCACGGCGGGCCGGCCGCCCACGAAGCGCTGGCGGCACACGAGCTC
Organism: uncultured Hyphomicrobiales bacterium; assembly: GCA_964547415.1. GTDB lineage: Bacteria > Pseudomonadota > Alphaproteobacteria > Rhizobiales > Amorphaceae > CAZJNX01. The sequence continues at coordinate 14,174 of CAZJNX010000054.1, read as the reverse complement.
GCCCGCGAGCGGTGCCGCGCCCCCCTCCCCCTCCCGGCCGATCCGGAAGGCCGCGGCGAGGAGGCGAGCGGCCGTATCCGGGTCCATGGCGCGGAAGGCGGCCGACCCGGTCGTCCACTCCGGCCGCCCCTCGACGGCGAAGCCGACCTCGCCGACGCCGAGGGTGAGGGCGAGGAGGTCGCACAGGGAGCGGACGAGCCGCGGCTCGCGGGTGCCGACGGGCGCGCTCACGGCTCTCCGAACCCTTCCGCCACGAGGGCCGCGAGCGCCTCGAGGGCGGCCTCGGCCTCCCGTCCGCGCGCGCTGAGGACGAGGGTGGAGCCGTGGCCCGCCGCGAGCATCAAAAGCCCCATGATCGAGGTGGCGCCCACCGTCTGCCCGTCCTTCTCGACGTCCACCACGGCGTCGAACCCTTCCGCACAGCGCACGAAGCGGGCCGACGCGCGGGCGTGCAGCCCCTTGCGGTTGACGATGGTGACCACCCGCGTCAGCGGCGCGGGGGCGTCTGCCTCGCTCATGCGGGTCCCGACAGAAGCTCGCTCGCCACGTTGATGTACTTGCGCCCCGCCTCGCGCGCCTCCGCCACCGCCTCGGCGAGCGGCAGCTGCGTCCGGACGCTCGACAGCTTCACCAGCATCGGCAGGTTGACGCCCGCGATCACCTCCACCATTCCGACGTTCATCACCGAAATGGCGAGGTTGGAGGGCGTGCCCCCGAACATGTCGGTCAGGATGACGACGCCCGTCCCGTCGTTCACCTTGCCGATCGCGTCGACGATTTCCTGCCGGCGGTCTTCCATGTCGTCGTCCGGTCCGATGGAGACAGTCGCGATCATGCGCTGCGGGCCGACGACGTGCTCGAGAGCCGCCTTCAGCTCGTCCGCGAGCCGTCCGTGGGTGACGAGAATGAGGCCGATCATGTTCCTCGCGGCGCCCCCGAAACCATGAGCCCTCGACCAACTAGAGCCTTTCGCGCCCGACGGAAACCGGGCCGTGCTCCCCGTCCGCAAAAAGGACGCCGAGGCGGGCCTCCACGATCGCCGCCGCCCGCCCCGAGCGCGCGGGCACGTCGACCGCGGGAAGCCTCGCCCCGAGAAGCGTGGCGGTGGCGTCCGCCGGCGGGATCCGCTCCATCGCGTCCTCCGCCACGAGGCGCACGGCAAGGCGCACCACCGCAGCGGGCGCGTGGGCGAGGCGCACGATGCCGTGGCCGCGCAGCTCGAGGAGGCCGGCGAGCGCACACGGCGGGCGGGCGAGGACACGCCCGTGGGCGGCGGCGAGCACCGTCCGGTCGTCCGAGACGAGGGCGGCGAAGCGCCCGCGCGCCCGCGCCCGGTCGAGGAGCGTGACGGCGAGGGTCGTCTTGCCCGCGCCGGCGGGGCCCTCGATCAGGACCCCCGCCGCGCCCACGAGGACGCAGCCTGCGTGGCGGTTCTCCGATCGGCCCCGTGCGGCCATCGGGCCGCCCTCAGCGGCCCGCCCCGGGCGGGAGCGGCAGCTGCACCGTGAAGCGCGCGCCGATGACGTGGCGCTCCGGCCCGAGGGAGGTGACGTAGCGGTTCTCGGCGAAGATCTCGCCGCCGTGGGCCTCCACGATCTGCCGGCCGATGGACAGGCCGAGGCCGGAGTTGTCGCCGAAGCCCTGCTCGTCGGTGCGGTCGGTGTAGAAGCGCTCGAAGATCCGCTCCAGCATGTCGGGGCGGATGCCCGGCCCCTCGTCGTCCACCAGCACCTCCACGAAGTCGCCCCGGTCGGCGACGATCACCTCGATCCGCCCGCCCTCGGGCGTGAAGGAGCGGGCGTTGTCGAGGAGGTTCGTGAACACCTCCCCGAGGCGGGTGTCGCTGCCGGCGATGAACAGGGACGCCGGGTCGGTGCCCTCGCGGATGGTGAGGACGACGGTCTGGCGCTTGCGGGTGGCGAGTTCCTCCTGGACGGAGACGACCGCGCGCAGGAGGGCGATGACGTCCACCCGCTCGTCGGTGAGGGCCGACAGGTCGCGGTCGAGGCTGGTCGCCGCCGAGATGTCGGAGATCAGCCGGTCGAGGCGGCGCACATCGTGGGCGATGATGCCGAGGAGCTTGTCGCGCTGGCCCGGGCGCTCGGCGAGCGGCAGCGTCTCCACGGCGCTGCGCAGCGAGGTCAGCGGGTTCTTCAACTCGTGGGCGATCTCGGAGGAGAACGCCTCGAGGGCGCGGATGCGCTGCATCATGGTCCCGGTGGTGGCCGCGAAGTCCCGGTCGAGGTCGCCGATGACGTCGCGCCGCACCATCCCCTCCCCCACCCCGCCGCGGCCGAGGCCGCGGCTCCGCGCGCGCCGGACGCCCCGCTGCAGGCGGCGCAGCGGCAGGATGACGGAGACCGACACCAGGACCGACAGGACCGCCACGAGGGCCGCGGCGACGGCGAGGGCCGACAGGAGGCGCCGCCGCTCGGCCGCCACCACCGGCGTCACCTCGTCGGCGAGGGTCTGCAGGAGGAGCGCGCCCACCACCTCTCCCTGCCGTTCCACGGGCACGGCGGCGAACAGGACAGGCGCCCCGTCCGGCCCCGCGCGGGCGGCGGCCGCGGGAATGCCCGCGAGCGCGTCCTCCACCTCCGGGAAGGCATCGGCCCGCAGCGTCTGCGGCTCCTCGAAGGGCGGCAGGGCCGGTCCGGTCCAGCCGCCGGCGGCGCCGAGAATGCGGTCGACCAGAGGGCGGCCCGGCGGCGGCTCCGGCCGCGGCGGGTCCACCGGGCTCTCGCGGATCTGGGCGATCTCGGGAAGGGCCACCACGCGGCGGGTGTCGGCGAGCGCCAGGCCGTCGCCCCCGTAGACGCGGGCGCGCAGCCAGGTCGATTCGACGAGGCGGGACAGGAGGCGCTCCACCCGCACCGGGTCGAGGGGCTCGGCAAGGGGGTGCGCCCCCGCCTCCCCCGGCCCCAGCGGATCGCCGCCGCCCGCCGCGGCGAGACGATCGGGCGGCACGCGCAGTTCGCCCCCCGAGGCGGTGCCGCCCGCGGCGAGGGCCGCCGCGAACAGGTCCGCCTTCACGAGCAGCGAGTCGAGGCGCGCGTCCATCAGCGCGTCCCGGTACCCGCTCGCCGACAGGAAGAAGACGAACAGGGCGAGGACCCCCGCGAGGTTGGCGAGCACCAGCCACAGGGTGAGCGGCGACAGCACGACGTCGAAGAGGGCCCGCCGCGCCGCCGACAGGCGAAGGGCGAGGCGCCCGCGCGTCGCCCGCGCGGCCCCGGGCACCGTCATCCGCCGCCAGCGGGGCGGCGCCTTGTCCGAAGTCAGCGCCACCACCGGGCCGTCGCGGGGAAAGGGATCGGCTCCTTCGCCACCCCGCCTCCGTTCGTTTTAGAGGTCCTTGAAGCGGTAGCCGACGCCATACAGCGTTTCGATCATGTCGAAGTCGTCGTCGACCTCCTTGAACTTCTTGCGCAGTCGCTTGATATGGCTGTCGATGGTCCGGTCGTCGACGTAGACCTGGTCGTCGTAGGCCGCGTCCATCAGCGCGTTGCGGCTCTTCACGACGCCCGGGCGCTGGGCGAGCGAATAAAGGATCAGGAACTCGGTGACGGTGAGCTTCACCGGCCGGCCCTGCCAGGTGCAGGCGTGGCGCTCGGGATCCATGCGCAACTCGCCCCGTTCGATCACCCGCGGGCGCTCCTCCGCGGGCGCGAGGCCGTCGCGATTCTCGAGCCGCCGGAGGACCGTCTTCACCCGCTCCACGAGCAGGCGCTGGGAGAACGGCTTCTTGATGTAGTCGTCCGCCCCCATCTTGAGGCCGAACAGCTCGTCGATCTCGTCGTCCTTGGAGGTCAGGATGATGACGGGGGTGTCGGACGTGAGGCGCAGCCGGCGCAGCAGCTCCATCCCGTCCATCCGCGGCATCTTGATGTCGAGGATGGCAAGGTCCGGCGGGCGGGCCTGGAAGCCCTCGAGCGCGGCGACCCCGTCGGGAAAGGTGTCCACGTCGAAGCCCTCCGCCTCGAGGGAGATGGCGACGGAGGTGAGGATGTTGCGGTCGTCGTCGACCAGCGCGATGGTGGTCATGGCGGGTCCTTCCAGAAGGCGAGCCGGGGCGCCGGGCCCAGCCGCGCCGCGGCACGCCAGGGTGATGGACTAGCCCATTGTTCGACCCCGATTGCGGGAAAAATAAGACGCGACAGCATGGTGCACCAGAGCCCTTTGGTTGGATCGGCGCCCCGCAGCAGCCGGGCCCGCTGACCGGCACGGGCGGAAGGGAGAGGAAGATGACCGAGGACGCTCCCCGGAAGGACGACCCGGCGGCCGCCGGCGAGGAGCCGGCGGTGCCGGAGACGGAGCCCGACGCGCTTGCGATCGTGCGCCGCCTCGTGCGCACGGCGCGCGCGGGCGCGCTCGCGACGATCGGCCGGGACGGGGCGCCCAACGCCTCCCACGGGGCGGTCGCCACCATGCCGGACGGGCGGCCGCTCATGCTGCTCTCCCGCCTGTCGCCCCACACGCGCAACCTGGAGCGGGACCCGAGGGCCTCCCTCCTCCTGACCGACGCGGTGCCGGGCCCGGGCGAGGACCCGATGACGGTGGCGCGGGTCACCCTCACCGGGCGGATGGAGAAGGTGGAGGACCGCTCGCTCGCCCGCCGCCGCTTCCTCGCGCGCAACCCGAAGGCCGAGCTCTACGCCGACTTCGGCGACTTCTCCTTCCAGGCCCTCGCCATCGAGGGGGCGCACCTGGTGGGCGGCTTCGCCCGCACCGCGCGGGTGCGGCCCGCCGACCTCCTCCTCGAGGCGGCGACGGCGAACGCCCTCGTGGAGATCGAGCCGGGCGCGGTCGACCACATGAACGAGGACCATGCCGACGCCCTCGCCCTTTACGCCACGCGCCTCGCCGGCAAGGCGGACGGGGACTGGCGGGTGACGGGCATCGACCCGGAAGGCCTCGACCTCATGTCGCGGACGGACGTCGCGCGGGTGCCCTTCCCCGAACCCGTGGTCGACCCCGGCCGGCTGCGCCGGGTCCTCAAGGAGATGGCGGACGCGGCCCGCTCGGCCTGAGCGTCACAGCGGCATCATCTCGATGGCGCCCCAGGCGGCGAGGAGGGAGCCCGCGAGGCCGGCGAGGACCACGAGCCCGTCCCGCGCCGCGAGCCCGAGGCCGAACAGGAGGATCGGCACGGACGAGGGGAAGGCGCCGAACGGCACCACGATCAGCGGGTACATCAGGAGCGACAGGAGGAAGGCGACGACGCCGAGGGCGCGGGAGAAGGGAGCGGCGGTCGCCCACGCGAGCCGGGGCGACAGGACGCGGTCGACGAAGCGGGCGGGCCTGCGGACCCGTTCGAGGGAGGCGACGAACCGCTCCCGCCCGATCTCCTGGCGTTCGAGGCGCGCGGGCAGCCAGATCCGCCGCGCGCCGCACACGAGCTGCACGGAGACGAGCGTCATCAGCGCGCCGGTGAGCGCGCTCATGCCGGGGATCGCCCCCGTCGGCAGGATGGCGAGGAGCGCCACCACCACGAACAGGGGGCCGAACGCGCGCTGGCCGAGGTCCTCCACGATGTCGCCGACCGTGACGGTGTCCCCGTCCGTCTCCCGCTCCAGCTTGTCGATGAGCCCAGTGAGGTCGATCCCCCCGCCTGCGCCGCCGCCACGCCTTCGCCCGCGGGAGCGCCGGTTCTCCTCCCGTCTCGCGGTCGTCTCGTCCATGGCGCCCTTCGGTCCCGCTGCGCCGTTGACCGCCGGCGCTGACGGCACACAAATGGACGGTCGGCGAAAGGGTTCGCCGGCCGGCAACGGGAAAGACGGGAGACCGGGGGCATGGAAAGCCGCGATCCGCTCCAGGTGGCGGAGGACTGGCAGGCGCAAGGGCGGCGGGTCGCCCTCGCCACGGTGGTGGAGACCTGGGGCTCGGCGCCCCGCCCGGTGGGCAGTCACCTCGTGATCGACGGCGAGGGGGCGTTCGAGGGCTCGGTCTCGGGCGGCTGCGTGGAGGGCGCGGTCGTCGCGGAGGCCCTCGACGTGATCGACGCGGGCGCGCCGAAGATGCTGGAGTTCGGCGTGGCGGACGAGACCGCCTGGGAGGTGGGCCTGTCCTGCGGCGGCACGATCCGCGTCTGGGTGGAGCCCCTCGGCGGGGACGCGTCGGGCTGACAGGCCCCGATCGCCCGGCCGCGCGAGGCGGGCGATCTCGCCGGATCGCTGCGGAACGGCCGGCCGGGGCGGCGCGTCCGGCATGACCCGGGCCCCGCTGCCCGTCGACCGACGGGCGGGGCACCAAGACTCACCGGCGGCGTCGCGCTGCCCGGCCCCGCCGGGCGGGCCTCTGCCCGGTGCCGGCGGGAGGACCTCGTGCCCGCAGCGTGTCAGGGGCGCATGGGCTCGCCCGCCACCGGCTCGGCGGGCGGGAGGCCGAAGGTGCGGCCCGCCTCGGCGAGGAGGCACCACAGGTAGTCGGCGAACGAGGCGCGCACCACCACGTCGAAGATGCCACCCGCGGCCGGGCTGTCGTCCCGCAGCCAGACGAACACGGCCGCGTGGCCCGCGAGGGTGCCGACGACGCGGCCCGCCGGAAACGCCCGCGGGTGCAGGTCCACCGTGACGAGGCGGGCGAGGATGTCGCGGGAGCGGCGGCCGGAGAGGGTGATCGTCGTGTAGTGATCCGACACGTCCACCACCTGGTGCGGCAGCCCCTCGAGAGCCGCCTCGAGAGCGCCCGCGAGGTCGGCCGCGGCCGCGTCCGGGGCGATCGCCATCCACTCGTCCGGGCCGAGCCACAGGGCCGTCCGCCCCTCCGCCGTCGCCGAGGCGCACGGGGTCGTCGGCAGCGGCAGGGAGAGGGCATCCGCCAGGCGCGGGCCGGCTTCGGCCGGGTCGGCGCGGACGATCGCCTTCGCGAGGAACGGCCACTCGGCGAGGCTCGCCGCCCCGTCCGGGGTGAACGCGGGCGCCCTGTGGGCGAGCGGGGAGCGCGCCACCGGCGCGCCGGGCATCAGTTCCGCCGTCTCAGCCATGGACCTTCTCCGCCGTCCCGCCCGCGGGCGCCTTCGCCGGCGCCGCCGCGCCCTCCCCTTCGGCGAGCGCGAGGAAATCGGTCCCCGTCACGGTGACGGGGATCGGTGCACCGCCGCCCGGCCGCGCCAGGAACAGCCGCTCGCCGAGGCGCTTCTTGCCGCCCTTCACCACGGCCATGGCGATCGACCGGCCGAGCGTCGGCGAGCGGTAGCTCGACGTCACGTGGCCGAGCATCGGCACGGGCGGGGCGGGCTCGGCCTCGCGCGCGATCACGTGGGCGCCCTCGGCGAGCACCTCCGCCGGGTCCTCGGTGAGGAGGCCGACGAGCTGCCTGCGGTCCTCGCGCGCCGTATCGGAACGGGTGAGGGAGCGCTTGCCGATGAAGTCGCCCTTCTTCCACGACACGATCCAGTCCATCGCGAGGTCGACCGGCGTCATCGTCCCGTCGGTCTCCTGGCCGACGATGATGAAGCCCTTCTCCGCGCGCAGGAGGTGCATCGCCTCGGTGCCGTAGGGCGTGATCCCGTGCGGGGCGCCCGCGGCCATCACCTTCTCCCACAGCCACAGCCCGTAGCGGGCCGGCACGTTGATCTCGTAGGAGGTCTCGCCGGTGAAGGAGATGCGGAAGATCCGCACCGGCACGCCGCCGATCGCCGCCTCCCGCCAGGACATGAACGGGAAGCCGTCCGGGTCCATGCCGCCGCCGTCGACGAGGCCCTCCATGAGCTCCGGGCTCTTGGGCCCGCAGACGGACAGCACCGCCCACTGTTCCGTGACGCTCGCGAGGTGGACGTCGAGGTCGGTCCACTCGGTCTGGAGGTAGTCCTCGAGGTGGGCGAGGACGCGGGCGGCGCCGCCCGTCGTCGTCGTCATGTGGAAGTGGTCGTCGGCGAGGCAGGACGTGACGCCGTCGTCGATCACCATGCCGTCCTCGTTCAGCATCACCCCGTAGCGGCAGCGGCCGGGGGCGAGCTTCGACCAGGCGTTGGTGTAGACGCGGTTGAGGAAGGTCCGCGCGTCCTTGCCGCGGACGTCGATCTTGCCGAGGGTGGAGGCGTCGAGCATGCCGACGGCGGTGCGGGCGGCCCGCGCCTCGCGCTCGAGCGCCTCTTCCGGGCTCTCGCCGTCCTTCGGATAGACCCAGGCGCGCAGCCACTCGCCCACGGGCTCGAAGATCGCACCCGCCTCCCGGTGCCAGGCGTGCATGGGCGTGGTGCGCCGCGGGGCGAAGTGGGCGCCCGTGTGCTGGCCCGCGACGGCGCCGAACGTCACCGGCTTGTAGGGCTGGCGGAAGGTGGTGGTGCCGATCGCCGGCAGCGGCACGTGGCGGGCGTCGGCCAGCACCCCGAAGGCGGCGACGTTCACTGTCTTGCCCTGGTCGGTGCCCATGCCCGTCGTGGTGTAGCGCTTGGCGTGCTCGACGGAGGCGTAGCCCTCCTGGACGGCGAGCTTCAGGTCCTTCGTCGTCACGTCGTTCTGGAGGTCCACCCACGCCCGCGGCTTCCTGGCCGCGGCGGGCATCTCGCGGATCTCGCCGATGTCGCCCGGCCCGATCTCGTGGTCGATCACCTCCGGCACATCGGGCGCGGGGGCGGAAAAACCCGCGGCGGAGGCGGCGGCGGTGCCCGCGGCCGCGCCCTCGGCGAGGCAAGCGGCGATGCCGAAGGTGCCGTTCGCCGAGCCCGCCGAGCGCTCGCGCTGGACGGAGCGGGCCGGACGGAAGGCGCCGAGGGCGGCGTCGAAGGCGAGCTGACCGCGGGACTGGGAGAAGAGGGCGACATTGGGGCTCATGCCGCCCGAGACGGCGAGGCAGTCCGCCGCGATCTCCCGCCGCTTGCCGTGGACCTGGCCCGCGCCGGAGATCTCCATGAGGCTCAGCGCCTTCACCCGCTTGCGCCCCTCCGTCCCGACGACCGCCGCCGAGGGGATCACCTCGATGCCGGCCCGTTCCGCCCGCGCCGTCACCCCGTCGCCCGCCCGCGGGCGCGAATCGACGACGGCGGCGACTTCCGCCCCCGCCGCGGCGAGGGAGAGGGCCGCGCCGTAACCCGCGTCGTTGTTGGTGAAGACGGCCGTGCGCCGGCCCGTCAGCACGCCGTAGCGATGGGCGTAGGTCGCAGCCGCCGAGGCAAGCATGATGCCCGGCCGGTCGTTCTGATGGAACAGGAGCGGGCGCTCCACCGCGCCGGTGGCGATCACCACCTCCCGCGCCCGCACCCGCCAGGCGCGCTGGCGCGGGGCGTTCGGGTCCCGGTCGGCGGGGGCGAGGTGGTCGGCCACCTTCTCCCACAGGACGACGAGGTTGTCCGGATGGTAGGCGAAGGCGGTGGTGCGGGTCAGCAGGCGCACCTCGTCCATGGCGGCGAGCTCGGCCGCCGTCTCGGCGGCCCACTCGGCCGGGCGCTTGCCGTCGATGCGGATCGCCTCCGGGTCCGCCGACAGGAGCCAGCCGCCCGGAAGCGGGGTTTCCTCGCACACGATCACCCGGGCGCCGGAGCGGGCGGCGGCGCGGGCGGCGGCGAGGCCGGCAGGACCCGCGCCGATCACGAGGACGTCGCAGTGGGCGTTGACGTGCTCGTAGCGGTCCGGGTCCGGCGCGTCCGGCGCACGGCCGAGGCCGGCGGCCTTGCGGATGAGGCGCTCGAACGCCATCCACGACGCCGGCGGCCCCATGAAGGTCTTGTAGTAAAAGCCGGCCGGCATGAAGCGCCAGAAGAGGTCGTTGACCGCCCAGGCGTCGAAGGAAAGGGACGGCCAGCGGTTCTGGCTCGCCACCTCCATGCCGTGGAAGATCTCGGTCTCCGTGGCGCGGCTGTTGGGGTCGCGCCGGGCGCCGGATCCCACCTCCACGAGCGCCGCCGGGTCCTCCGCGCCCGCGCCGACGATGCCGCGGGGCCGGTGGTACTTGAAGGAGCGGGCCACCATGTGCCGCCCGCTCGCCATCAGCGCCGAGGCGATCGTGTCGCCGGCAAAGCCCTCGATCCGCTCCCCGTCGAAGTGGAAGACGACGCGGCGGGTACGGTCGATCGTCCCGCCCGACGGGCGGCGGAAGGGCTGGGCGCGATCCCCGCGGGACGGGGTGCCCTCGGCAGGGCTCGCCGCGCCCGTGCCGTCCGCGGAGCGGAAGGCGTGGGTGCGGCCGGAAAGGGCCTCGGTGCGGCTCATGCCGATCCTCCCTCGCGGGGCGCCTCGCCCGCCACCAGCTTCACCGCGTCGTTGCCCGAGCCCACGACCTCGCCGGCGGGGGTCGCGGGACCAGCGCCCGCCCCGTCCACCTCGGGCCGCGGCTCGCCCATCCGGTAGACGGCGAGGATCCGGTCCGAGGCGGTGGAGCGCACCACGTTGAACCAGCGCCGGCAGCCGGCGGCGTGGTTCCAGCGCTCGGGGAAGGCGCCCTTCGGGTTGTTGCGGAAGAACACGAAGTCGGCCCACTCGGCGTCGGTCAGCGCCTCCGGGTCCTCCGGGCGCTTCACGTGGGCTTCGCCGCCGTAGGCGAACTCCGACTGGTCGCGCGGGCCGCAAAAAGGGCAGTCGATCAGGAACATCGGAACCTCCCGGGCGCGGGCGTCAGTGGGCGACGGCAGCGGCGCCGTGCTCGGCGACGAGCTTGCCGGTCACGAAGCGCTCGAGCGCGAAGGGCTCGGCGATCGCGTTGGGCTCGTCCGTCGCGATCATGTCGGCGAACACGTGGCCCGAGCCCGGCGTCGCCTTCCAGCCGCCCGTTCCCCAGCCGCCGTTCACGTAAAAGCCCTTCACCGGCGTCTTGGAGATGATCGGCGAGGCGTCCGGGCACACGTCAACGATGCCGCCCCAGGCGCGCAGCATCCGCATCCGCGAGAAGATCGGAAAGATCTCGATGATGGAGGCGAGCTGGTGCTCGATGAGGGACCAGGCGCCGCGCTGGGTGTAGCTGTTGTGGGCGTCGATGCCGGCGCCGATCACGAGCTCGCCCTTGTCGGACTGGGAGCAGTAGGCGTGGACGGCGTTCGACATCACCACGCAGTCGAGCACCGGCTTCACCGGCTCCGAGACGAGCGCCTGGAGCGGGTGGCTCTGGATCGGCAGCTTCAGCCCGACCATCTGCGCGATCACCGAGGTGTGGCCGGCCGTGACGGAGGCGACCTTCGGCGTCCTGATGAAGCCGCGGGTGGTCTCGACGCCGGTGACGGCGCCCGCCTCCACGCGGATGTCCGTCACCTCCGTCTCCTCCACGATGTCGACGCCGAGGGCCGAGGCCGCGCGGGCGTAGCCCCACACCACCGCGTCGTGCCGGTTGACGCCGCCCGAGCGCTGGAGCGTCGCGCCGACGACCGGATAGCGCGCCGTCGGCGCGGTGTTGACGACCGGGCAGAACTCACGGACGGCCTTGGCGTCCAGCCACTCCGCGTCGACGCCGTTGAGGCGGTTCGCCTCCACGCGGCGCTTCAGCTGCCGCGCCTCGCCCTCGTCGTGGGCGAGGTTGAGGACGCCGCGGTGGCTCATCATGATGTTGAAGTTGAGCTCGCGGCCGAGCGTCTTCCACAAGTTCAGCGCGTGGTTATAGATCGCGGCCGACTCGTCGTAGAGGTAGTTCGAGCGGATGATCGTGGTGTTGCGGCCCGCGTTGCCGCCGCCGATCCAGCCCTTTTCCACGACGGCGATCCGCGTCATGCCGTGGATCTTCGCGAGGTAGTAGGCGGTGGCGAGGCCGTGGCCGCCGCCGCCGATGACGACGGCGTCGTAGGCCTCCTTCGGCTGGGCCTTGCGCCAGGCGGGCCGCCAGCCGGAATGGCCGTTCAGCCCCTCGCGGATCAGGTTGAGGACGTTGTAGCGCTTCATCGGCAAGGAGCCCTTCGGTCCGCTCCCGGAGCAATCTCGACCCGGCTTGTGGTGGCCGACGACCGCCGCCGCCACAAGGGCGCGGGCGGCAATCGTCGATGCGCCATTGCCACCGATCGGCCGCGGACGGTCCCCCGTTTGCGCCGTCCGAGGTCGCACGAAGCAAGGTGCGGCCCGCGGCGCGGGCGTCCGGGGTTCCGTCGTGCGACGAATGGTGCAAGTGTCCGCCCGTCGGTGCCGTTCCCCCAAGGGGGGGTCGGTAAACGGGAATGCGGTGCGGTCCGTCCGGGCCAAGGCCGCAGCTGCCCCCGCAACTGTAGGCGCAGAGGCCGGGCCCGCCGGCCGCCACTGGGGCGTGCCCCGGGAAGGCGAGGGCCCGGCCAGCGACGCGCGAGCCAGGAGACCGGCCGACGGCAACAGGAACGGGGCGGAGGGCCCCGAAGGAGAACGCATGAAGAAGCTGACGCTGGCGGCGCTCGCCGCGACCATGGTGGCGGGCGCCGCCCTCGCCCATCACGACGAGGACGTGTTCGCCAAGGGCGACGTGGTGGTGAGCCACGCCTGGACCTACGAGAACGCCGAGACCGCGCACGCCATGCGCGTCTACCTCACGATCGAGAACACCGGCACGGCGCCCGACCGGCTGACGGCCGCCTCCGTCACCTTCGCGGACGCGGTGCTCCTCGAGGGCCAGGCCATCGGCGCGGACGGCAGCCTAGAGACGCGCCAGTTCCCGGCGATCGCCGTGGCGCCGGGCCAGGTGCTCACCATGCAACCCGGCGCGGTCTGGATCGAGCTTCAGGGCGTGCAGCGCACCTTCGACGCCGGCGACCACTTCCACATGGCGGTGACGTTCGAGAACGCCGGCAGCGTCGAGATCGACGTGGAGGTGGAAGCCACCGGCGAGCACGACCACGACCACGACCACGACCACGGGGAAGCCGGCTCCTGAGTCCGGCCCCTGCGGGGCGCGCCGGCGCCGCGGCCGTCGCGCCCATTCCGGTGGTGAGACGGGACCTGCCGACATTCCGGCGGAGCCGACGCCATCCGAACCGCGCCGGGCGCGGACCGTGTCAACCCCGAAGAGCCGAAGGCGTGGGTTGACGCGGTCCGTGCCCGGCGCGAGCCTCGATCACCGAGGATCGCGCGGCACCGCGCCTAGAACAGCCCGGTGATGTTCCCCGCCCCGTCGATGCCGATTCGCTCCGCGGCGGGCTCCCGCGGAAGCCCCGGCATCGTCATGATCTCCCCCGTTACCGCCACGACGAACCCGGCGCCGGCCGCGAGGCGCACCTCCCGGACCGGGACCTCGAAGCCTTCCGGCGCGCCGATCAGGGACGGGTCGGTGGAGAAGGACGACTGGGTCTTGGCGATGCACACCGGAAGGTGCCCGTGGCCCGCCTTCTCGAACCCTTCGAGCTGGCGGCGGATGGCGGGCGGGGCGACGGCCCGCTCGGCCCGGTAGATGCGCCGGGCGATGGCGTCGATCTTGTCGAACAGGGGCATGTCGTCCGGGTAGAGGACGGAAAAGTCCGCCGTGCCGCCCTCGCAAAGGGCGACCACCCTTTCCGCCAGCGCCTCGGCGCCCGCCCCGCCCTTCGCCCAGTGCTCGCACACGACGGCCTCGGCCCCGGCGGCGGCGGCCTCCTCCGCGATCGCGGCGACTTCCTCCTCGGTGTCGGTCACGAACCGGTTGATCGCCACCACGGCCGGAACGCCGAAGGCGGCGACGTTCTGAAGGTGCCGGCGGAGGTTGGCCGCCCCGCGCCGGACGGCCTCGGCGTCCGGCTTCGACAGGGCATCCCTCGCCACGCCCCCGTGCATCTTGAGGGCGCGGACGGTGGCGACGACGACCGCCGCGTCCGGCTTCAGCCCCGCCTGGCGGCACTTGATGTCGAAGAACTTTTCCGCCCCGAGGTCGGCGCCGAAGCCCGCCTCCGTCACCACGTAGTCGGCGAGGGACAGCGCCGTGCGCGTCGCGAGCACCGAGTTGCAGCCGTGGGCGATGTTGGCGAACGGGCCGCCGTGGACGAAGGCGGGGTTGTTCTCGAGCGTCTGGACGAGGTTGGGCTGGACGGCCGTCTTCAGGAGGGCGGCCATCGCCCCTTCCGCCGAAAGGTCGCCCGCCGTCACCGGCGTGCCGTCGGCGCGGGTCGCCACCACGATGCGGGCAAGGCGCGCCTGAAGGTCCTCCAGCGAGGTGGAAAGGCACAGGATCGCCATCACCTCCGAGGCGACGGTGATGTCGAAGCCCGCCTCCCGCGGGTAGCCGTTCCGCGGGCCGCCGAGGCCGGCGACGATCTCCCGCAGCGCCCGGTCGTTCATGTCCATCACCCGCCGCCAGGTGATGCGGCGCACGTCGATGCCGAG
>CAZJNX010000053.1:12123-24356 GCA_964547415.1 uncultured Hyphomicrobiales bacterium | reverse complement strand
CGCCCGCGCCGGTCCCGCAGCCGTAGAGGAGAATGTCGCCGTCCGGGGCGAGGGCGCCGCCGAGGCGGGCGACCTCCGCGGACCCCGACGTCGTCCATGAAGCCGCGCGCGGCCCTCGGCGGCGACGCCTCGACGTCGCCCACGCCCCCGCCGCGCCCGGCCCGACCCGGCGTCAGCGTCGAGGCACGGGGCGGCCTTCGACCGGGTAGGCCGGGTCGGTGAAATGGCGGATCGCGGTGGAGCCCTTCGGCACGACGGCCTCGAAGGCGGCCTCGTCCTCGCCCGTCCAGTCGACGGCGAGGGCGGGCAGATAGCCCTCGAACTGCTCCACCGTGCGCGGCCCCACCACGGCCCCGGCAACCATCGGGTTGGCGAGGACGAAGGCGAGGGCCATCGCCGTCGGGCTCAGCGTCCGGGCGGCGGCGTGCTCGGCGAGGCGGGCGGCGGTGGCGAGGGTGTCCGGGTGGTACTCGCTCTCCATGATCCGCTTGTCGCTGGCGCCCGCGCGGCTGCCCTCCGGCGGCGGCGCGCCGGGCGCGTACTTGCCCGTCAGCACGCCCCGGGCGATCGGGCTGTAGGGAAAGACGGCGATGTCGAAGGCGTGGCAGGCAGGCAGGAGCTCCACCTCGATGGTCCGGTTGAGGGCGTGGTAGAGGGGCTGGCAGACGACGGGCCGGCCGATCCCCGCCGCCTCGAACAGGCTGACGAGGCGCGCCACGCGCCAGGACTTGTGGTTCGACACGCCCACGTGGAGGACGAGGCCCTGCCGCACCAGGATCTCGAGGCCGCGCACCGTCTCCTCGAGGGGCGTCGCGTGGTCCTCCTTGTGGAGGTAGAGGACATCGAGCCGGTCGGTGCCGAGGCGCTTCAGGATCCGCGGCACCTCCCTCAGGAGCCGCGCCGGAGCGAGGCCGCGGGCGTTCGGCCCCTCCCCCACGGGGTTGCCGATCTTGCTCGCGATCACCACGGAGTCCCGCTCCGGGGCGATCAGGCGGGAGAGGATCTCCTCCGATCGGCCGGCGTTGTAGCTGTCCGCCGTGTCGATGAAGTTGACGCCCGCCTCCCGGGCGCGGGCGTAGACGCGGGCCGATTCGGCCTCGTCGGCGCGTCCGCCGAACATCATGGTGCCGAGCGCGAGGCGCGAGACCATGAGGCCGCTCGTCCCGAGCGGGACCATGGGCATGGGGACGTCGGCGGTCATCGTCGGTTTCCTTTCCCTCGGGGCGCACCCGCGCCCCTTCCTGCCCGCGCGGCAGCCCCCGCGGGCTCTCTCCTTCAGCGGTAGACGGCGAGCGGCTCGCCGATGGCCTCCGGCCGGAGCGTGACGCCGAGGCCCGGCGCCCCGGAGGCGGCCATCGCCCCGTCGCGGCGCACGGGCGCGCCGTCGGCGATGGTGCGGCTGCCGTAGGCGTTGAAATCGGTCGCGGCGAAGCGCAGCCGCTCCGGCGTCGAATGGGCGAGGTGGGCGATGGCCGCCGTCGCCACGTCCCCGCCCCAGCTGTCCTCCACGATCATCGGGATCGACAGGGCGACGCACGCATCGCGCACCGCCCGCGCCCGGGTGAGGCCGCCGACCTTGGAGATCTTCAGGTTCACCATGTCCATGGCGCCGCGGGCATGGGCGGCGAGGAGGGCGGGCACCCCGTCGATCAGCTCGTCGAGGACGAAGGGAAGAGCCGTGCGCTCCCGCACGGCGAGGCAGCCGGCAAGGTCCGCGCACGGCTGCTCCACGAAGACGTCGAGGTCCGCGACCGCCTTCACCACCCTGAGCGCATCGGCGGCGAGCCAGCCGGTGTTGGCGTCGGCGATCATCCGGTCGCCCGCCGGGACGGCCGCGCGGCAGGCGCGGATGCGCGCCACGTCCTCGTCCGCCTCGCCCCCCACCTTGAGCTGGAAGCGGGTGTAGCCCTCCGCCCGGTAGCGGGCGACGTTCTCGGCCATCTCCGCCGCCGGCCGCTGGCCGATCGCCCGGTAGAGGACGACCGCCTCGCCGAACCGCCCGCCGAGGAGACGGCAGACGGGCATGCCCGCGGCCTTCCCGAGGATGTCCCAGAACGCCATGTCGAGGGCGGACTTGGCGTGGGGATGGCCCTTCAGGACGAGGTCCATCAGGTCGGCGAGGACGGCGACGTCGCGCGGGTCGCGCCCGAGGAGGGCGGGCGCGATCTCCCCGATCGTGGTGCGCGCCCCCGGCCCCGAGGCGGGCAGGTACGCCGGGCCCAGCGGGCAGACCTCGCCGACGCCGACGATCCCGGCGTCCGTCTCGACCCGCACGACGGTGGAATCGAAGACGGAGACCGAGCGCCCGTCCGCGAAGGCGTAGCGGTCCTCCTTCAGCGGCAGGTCCACCTGGTGAACGGCGATCGCGACGATCCTCACCCCTCCCCCTCCCCTTCCCGCCGCGCGAGCGCGGCGCGCACGTCCGGCCGCAGGAGCTCGCCGAGGAGGCGCTCGCCGTGCCCCGCGTCCACCGCCCGCTCGAAGACGGCGCTCACCTCCCGCGCGAGGGGCGAGGGACCGCCCGCCGCCGCCACCGTGCGGCGGAAGTAGGCGAGGTCCTTCGCCGCCCCCTTCACCGGGAAGGCGTAGACCGAAAAGTCGCCCGCCACGGCGCCGCCGCCGATGCGCCGCAGGACGCCCGAGTCGCCCGCCCCGCGGATCATCACGTCGTAGAGCCTGTCCCACGGCACCCCCGCGTCGGCGGCGAGCCCGTAGGCCTCCGTCACGAGGGCAACCATCCCCATCACCACGTAGTTGTTGACGAGCTTGGCGAGGCTCGCGGTCCCCACCGGGCCGAAGTGCTGCACCGTCGCCGAGAAGGTCTCGAGGACGGGAAGCGCCCGCTCGAGCGCCTCCGGCCGCGCCCCGACGAGCGCCCCGAGGGCGCCCGCCTCCGCCTGCTGTCGCCCGCCCGCGACGGGCGCCTCCGCGAACAGCGCGCCGGCCCCCGCGCACAGCGCCTCGAGGCGGCGGGAGACCTCCGGCGGCGCGGTGCCGGTGTCAATGACGAGCTGGTCCGGGCGGAGGCGGGGCGCGATGCCTTCCACCACCGCCGTCGCCACGTCCGCGTCCGGCAGGCACAGGAGGACGACGTCCGCCCCGTCCACGAGGGCGCCGAGGTCCCCCGCCTCGGAGGCCCCGGCCGCGACGAGCCGGTCGACGCCGCCCCGACTGCGGTGCGCGACCACGCGGAGCGGAAAGCCGGCCTTCAGGAGGTTTTCGCCCATTCCGCGGCCCATCGTCCCCGCGCCCACGAGGCCGACCCGCGGGCGGGGCGAGGCGGGGCCTTCGACAGGCGCGCTGGCGGCGGGATCGGTCATGGGCGGACGCTCGCTCGGGACGGGTCGGCGACCACTGAAGCGCGACCGGGGCGGGCGAGGCAAGCGCTGGACGGGGAGGACGCCGCCGAGCCGGTTTCGCGCCGGCGGCGAGGCGGTGTCGGCCCCGTGTCCCACGGCCCCTCGCCCGGGAGGCGGTGACGGCGCCGGCACGCCGGTGCGGGCGAGGAGACCGCGGGCTGCAACGCAGCCCTTCGCGACGCCCGTCGCGGGCCGCGTGGAGCATCGGGTGCGGGGTTCGGACGGGCCTCGCCGAAAGGGGCCGCCGCGACCGGCGCAACGGGTGCCGGGCGCGGGGCTGGCGCCCTTTGGGGGGATCGTCCATCATTTACGGGGCTTCGGGCCCCGAGGGAGGCGGGGACCGCGGCGATGGGCGCATCTGCGAGACCGGCGGCGACGGGCGCGGACGCACCGCGCCTCGGCGACCGCCTCGCGGCGGAGGGGATCGACGGGCGCGCCTTCCTCGCCGCCGGGCGGGCGATGGCGGACGGCCTCGTCCCCGGCGACTGCCCGTTCCTCGCCGCGCGCGGCATCGCGGCGGAGATCGACGACAAGCGGGCGGCGATGGCGCAGGGGCGCCTCACCTTCCACGCCCAGATCGGCTACCGGGCGCTCGCCGATTCGGTGAACGCCTGGCGGGAGATCCACGACCGCCTCGCCGCCGACGGCATGGCGCCGGACCGCTACGGGATCTGCCTCGACTGGTCGATGGGCGTTCCCGCCGCCGCGCGCGCCCGCAGCCAGCGCGGCACCGGCCTCATCCTGGAGCGGGAGGCGGACTTTTCCGCCCTCACCGCCGCCGCGCCCGTCGCCCCCCATTTCGGCGACTTCGTGCTCGGCATGCCGGCCGCGGTGGACAACGCCCGCGCGGCCCTTCGCGCCGGCAGCACCACCATCGGCAACCTGTCCCAGTACTTCACCTTTCGCCTGCCCGGCCACGACGACGACATCGCCGCCACCCGCGCCACGGTGGAGGCGCTCGGCTTCCTGTCGGCGTCCGGGCGGGAGATCCTCGTCCACTCCAACCTCGACGACGGCTTCGCCGCCTTCATGGAGGACATGGGCTCGGCCCTCGGGATGGCGATCCTGGAAAGGCGCATCGTGGAGGACCTCGCCGGCCTCCCGCTAGGCCACTGCTACGGCCACACCTTCTCCGAGCCGGTCCCGCGGCTCGCCTTCCGCCTCGCCCTCGCCCGCGCCAACCCGACGCCGGGCACCATGGTCTACGGCAACACCACCCTTTACGGTGGCCCCCTCGCCGCCAACTACGGCGCGCTCGCGAGCTATCTCCTGATCGACGCGATGGGCGAGCGGCTGAGGCCGACGGGCGCGGCCCTCACCCCCATCCCGGTGACGGAGGCCGAGCGCATCCCGACGGTGGAGGAGGTGGTGGACGCCCACCGCGCCGCCCGCCG
Organism: uncultured Hyphomicrobiales bacterium; assembly: GCA_964547415.1. Lineage (GTDB taxonomy): Bacteria > Pseudomonadota > Alphaproteobacteria > Rhizobiales > Amorphaceae > CAZJNX01. The sequence continues at coordinate 19,603 of CAZJNX010000053.1, read as the reverse complement.
CCTCGCGGCCCGCGTGGACGGGATGATGCCGCTGGTCGACCCGTCCCCGGCGGAGGCGCTCGCCGAGCGGCTCCTCGCCCGGGGCGAGGCGTTCGCGGGCCGCGTCCTCGACGGCCTCACGGCGGAGGGCGTGGACGTCGACGATCCGGCCGCCCTCATGCTGGCCTTGAGGCGCGTCGGCCCCGTCGCCCTCGAGACCCGCTTCGGCGCCGCGCCTGCGGCGGAGCGCGTGCCCGCCTCCTGGATGGCGGAGATCCGCGCCCTCGCCGACGCCGCCCTCGCCGCGACACCGCCCGCCCCCCTCGCCCGCCTCCGCGAGCGGCCGCCGACCGTGGTGGTGGCGGCGAGCGACGTCCACTTCTACGGCAAGCGCCTCGTGGAGACGACCCTCGCCGAGGCGGGCGCCGTCGTGGTCGACGCGGCGGTGAGCGCCGAGCCCGACGCCGTCGCCGAGGCCGCCGCCGCCGCGGGCGCCGACGCGGTGGCCGTCTCCACCTACAACGGCATCGCCCTCACCTACGTGCGCCGCGTGCGGGCCGAGCTTTCCGCCCGCGGGCTCGAGGTTCCGGTGTTCGTCGGCGGGCGGCTCAACGAGATCGTCGACGAGGCGGGCGGGCCGCTGCCGGTGGAGGTGGGCCGGGAGATCGCCCAGCTCGGCGCGCGCCCCTGCGCCACCGTCGAGGCCTTCCTCGAGGCCCTCGCCGACCTCCCGCGCCGGCGGACGGACGTCTCTCCGTGACCGCGCGGCGCATCGGCCTCCTCGGTGCCGGGCACCTCGCGGGCTTCATCGTGGAGGGGCTGGTGCGCGCCGGCGTCCCGCGGGAGCGGATCGCGCTCTCTCCCCGCGGCCGGGCGAGCGAGATCGCGGGCGGCCACGGCGTCGCCCTCGCGCCCGACAACCGCGGCCTCGCCGAGTGGGCCGACGTGCTCTTCCTCACCGTCCGGCCGGGGCAGGCGGTGCCGGCACTTTCGGGCCTTCCCTTCCGTGAGGGGCAGACGGTGGTCTCGTGCTGCGCGGGCGTCGCCCTCGCGGCGCTGTCGGAGGCGGCGCGTCCGGCGACGGTGGTGCGCGCCATGCCCATCAGCGCGGCGGCCGTGGGGGCGAGCCCGACGGTTCTCTTCCCCGACGACGGGGCGGCACGGGAGGTCCTGTCCACCCTCGGCGACGTGATCGTCCTGCCCGCGGAAGATCTCATGGAGGCGGCCTCGGTGGACGCGGCCGTCTACGGCTGGGTCCACGCCCTCATCGGCGCGACGGCGGAATGGACCCGGGCCCGCGGCGTCGGGGAGGCGGAGGCGCGCCGCCTCGCCGCCGGCACGTTCGCGGCGGCCGCGCGCATGGTGGCGGCCCGGCCGGACCAGCCGGTCTCGGAGATGCTGCGGGCGCTTGCGACGCCGGGCGGCATCACCGCCACCGGCCTCGGCGTCCTCGCCGCCGGCGACTTCCTGGGGCAGTGGGAACGGGCGATGGACGCGGCGCAGGGCCGCCTCGCCCGCAACCGCGGCGGCACGGCGGAGAGCGAGGCGGCGGACGAGGACGGGTGAAGCCGCCTCCCGGCGCGATCCTGCGGGCAGCCCGTCGGGATGGCGCCGACCCGTCCTCTTGAAGATCGCGCCGGACAGGAAACGCGGCGTCCCGCAAACGGCACTCCCGGCCCGCGCCCGGCGCGTTTGTCGAGGCCTCGGCTCCGCCGGAATGGCCGCAAGGGCGTCCGTCCACCGGGACGGGCCCGGATAGCCGGGGACGCGGGGCGGACCGCAAGTGCCGGCCGACCGGGGTGCGGTCGGCGGCCGGTGCGTCCAGCGCCCTTCGACCGCGTCGGCGACGGGAGTGCACCGTCAGGGGATGTCGGCGGCCCGTCGCGGCCGGCGGACATGCGCGGCGGCCGATCGGGCAAAGGGTTGCGCCCCGCGTGAACGTCGATCCGCAACGGGTTGGCCCGGTGCGCGGGCCCGCGTCCGGCGCGCTTCTGGACGCGGCGGTGTCCCGGCGTGTCGATGGACCCGTCCCGCCATCCGGATGGAACCACGGGACCGGGCGGGCGCGCCCCCGTGACGGCGGGGCCGCGGCGGGCGCCGTCAGCCGTCCGTGGCGTCGGAGGCGGGGCGGGCGCCGGGGAGGTCGAAGACCTGGCCGGGGAAGATGAGGTCCGGGTCCTGGATCTGGACGAAGTTGGCGCGGAAGATCGTCGTGTAGCGGAAGCCGTCGCCGTAGTGGCGGCGGGCGATGTTCCACAGGGTGTCGCCCCGCTCGATCACCACCCGCACGCTGCCGGGATCGGGCGGCGGAAGGGGCTCGCCCGGCTCGCTCCCGTGGGGGCGCAGGCGTTCGAGGTCCACGTAGTCGAAGGAGACCTCCGCCCGCGCCGCCACCGCGCGTCCCGCCACGGACAGCTCGTCGGCGCGGACGCGGTATCGGCCGGGCGCGGGCACCTGCGCGGAGACCATCGTGAAGCCGCCGTCCGGCCCGACCCGCGCCTCGCCCACGAGGTCGCCGTCGAGATAGATCCGCACCGTCCGTCCGGCCGTCCCGCGGCCGGTGACGCGAAGGCCGTCTTGCCCGACCTCCACGGAGCGGATCGCGACGGGCCCCTCCTCGGCGGCGGGCCGCTCGCCCGGCTCCGCCTCGGCGGGCGCGAGGGCGGCACCGACGGTCGCGCCCGCCGCCCCGGCGTCGGCCGGCTCGCTGGCCGCGCCCGCGTCCGTGGAAGGCGCTGCCTTTCCCTCGCCGTCCGGCATCTGCAGGATGTCCACCGCCGTTTCCGGCGACAGGACCGCCACCAGCGGCTCCTCCGTCGCGTTTCCGGCGAGGGAGACGGCCACCGTCTCGCGGCCGTACACCGGGCGCTCGTCGGCCGGGCCCTTCACGCGCAGGGTGAGGGCGTGCTCGCCCGGCGACAGCGGCATGGCGAGCACGATCACCCACTCGCCGGACGCGTTGGTCCGGGAGGAGCCGATCACCACGCCGTTCGCCAGGAGTTCCACGCTGCTCGCCGGAGCGGCCCGGCCCGCGAGCACGGCCTCGCCCGTCGGCTCCACGCGGACGAGGTCGTAGCGCGGCTCGTCCGCCTCCTCCCCGGCGGGCTCCGCCAGGTCCGTGACCGCCGTTTCCGGCGCGGCCTCCGCGGCCGGCGGCCGTTCGGGCTCTTCGGGCTCGGCGAGCGGACGACCGGTCGTCGCCGGCGGGGCGGCGGGCCCGGGCGCGACGAGGCCGGCGAGGCGGTCGAGGCCGCGGCGGGCGTCCCCCTCGCCGAGGAGGGCGAGGGCCACCGCGAGAAGTCCCGCGGTCGACACGATGGCTGCGAGGAAGCTCCTTGCCATCACCCTTCAGGTCCCGTCCGGATGCGTGCGTGCCGTCGCCGCCATCATGCCGCGAGTCGCGACGGCGGCATACGGACATCGCTGCTGATATCCGACGGAAAGGCAAGCCGGGCAATAACTTTTGTGCACCGGCGGTGACCTTTCCCGCCGCGGGCGTGTAATGATCCGGCAGCTGCCGGTGGCCGGCCGGCGAGAGGGACGAGGGAAGGCATGTCGAGGCTCACGAGCGTTTGCGTCTACTGCGGCTCCGGCGAGGGGAAGGACCCGACCTTCGCGGCGGCGGCCGAAGCCCTCGGCCGCGACCTGGCGGAGGCCGGCGTGACGCTCGTCTACGGCGGCGGGTCGATCGGGCTGATGGGCCGGATCGCGAAGGCGACGCTGGCGGCGGGCGGGCGCGTTACCGGCGTCATCCCGCGCTTCCTGCACGAGCGGGAGAAGATGCTCACCACCGTCACCGAGCTCGTCGTGACCGAGGACATGCACGAGCGGAAGCGGCAGATGTACGAGCGGTCGGACGCGTTCGTGGCCCTGCCGGGCGGCATCGGCACCCTCGAGGAGGTCGTGGAGATGATGACCTGGGCCCAGCTCGGCCAGCACGCCAAGCCCATCCTGCTGGCGGACGTCGCCGGCTTCTGGCGCCCCTTGATGACCCTTTTCGACCACATGAAGGAGCTCGCGTTCATTCGCCCGGGCCTCGACCTCGACTACCTGGTGGCCGACGGCCCCCACGAGATCGTCCCGAAGCTGCGCGAGGCTTGCGCGGCCGTGCCCGACGGCGCCCCCTCGGCGGAGGCGGCGGCCGTCTCGCGCATGTAGCCCGCTACTCGGCGGCGAGGGCGGGGCGCGCGGGGAGCGGCGCCACCCCCGCCTTGACGAGGCGGTAGGTGATGGAATCGACGAGGGCGTGGAAGGAGGCGTCGACGATGTTGGGCGACACCCCGACCGTCGTCCACCGCGCCCCGCTCGCGTCCGTGCTCTCGATCAGGACGCGGGTGGTGGCGGAGGTGCCCGAGTTCAGGATCCGCACCTTGTAGTCGACGAGCTCAAGGTCCTCGATCGCCGCCTGGTAGGGGCCGAGGTCCTTGCGCAGCGCGAGGTCCAGCGCGTTCACCGGGCCGTTGCCCTCGGCGACCGACATGAGCTCCTCCCCGCCCACCTCGATCTTGACCACGGCCTCGGACACCGTGACGAGGCGGCCGAGCGCGTTGCGCCGCCGCTCCACCATCACGCGGAAGCTCTTCATCGAGAAGTAGTCCGGCACTGTGCCGAGGGTGCGGCGGGCGAGGAGCTCGAAGGAGGCGGTCGCCGCCTCGTAGGCGTAGCCCTCCGCCTCGCGCGCCTTCACCTCGGCGAGCAGGCGGTCGAGGGCCGGGTCGTCCTTGTCCGGGTGGATGGAAAAGCGGGCGAGCTCGGACAGGAGGTTGGACTTGCCCGCCTGGTCGGACACGAGGACGCGGCGGGCGTTGCCCACCGCCTCGGGCGGCACGTGCTCGTAGGTCTCCGGCGCCTTCAGGATCGCCGAGGCGTGGATGCCCGCCTTGGTGGCGAAGGCGGCCGCGCCGACGTAGGGCGCCTGGGGGTCGGGGGCGCGGTTGAGGAGCTCGTCGAAGGCGCGGGAGATCGCCGTGAGGTCGACGAGGCGGTCCGCGTCGATGCCGGTGGAAAAGCGCGAGCGATAGGGCTCCTTGAGGGCGAGGGTGGCGATCAGCGTCACGAGGTTGGCGTTGCCGCACCGCTCCCCGAGGCCGTTGAGGGTGCCCTGCACCTGCCGCGCGCCCGCGCGGACGGCGGCGAGGGAGTTGGCGACGGCCTGGCCCGTGTCGTCGTGGGCGTGGATGCCGAGCTTGTCTCCCGGCACCGTCTCGGCGACGCGGGCCACCACCTCCTCCACCTTCTCGGGCATGGTGCCGCCGTTGGTGTCGCACAGGACGATCCAGCGCGCGCCCGCCCCGAGGGCGGCCTCGGCGCAGGCGAGGGCGTAGGCGGGGTCTGCGCGGTAGCCGTCGAAGAAGTGCTCGCAGTCGAGCATCGCCTCCTTGCCCGCGGCGACGGTCGCCGCCACGCTCTCGCGGATCTGGTCGAGGTTCTCCTGGAGCGAGATGCCGAGGGCGAGGCGCACGTGGTAGTCCCAGCTCTTGGCGACGAAGGTGACCGCGTCCGACTTGGCCTGCAGGAGGGCGGCGAGACCCGGGTCGTTGGCGGCCGAGCGGCCCGCCCGCTTGGTCATGCCGAAGGCGGCCATCCGGGCCCGGCTCGTGCGGGGCTCGTCGAAGAGCGCGGTGTCGACGGGGTTCGCGCCGGGATAGCCGCCCTCGATCCAGTCGACGCCGAGGCGCTCGAGGAGCGCGATCACCGAGATCTTCTCCTCCAGCGAGAAGTCGACGCCGGTGGTCTGGGCGCCGTCGCGCAGGGTGGTGTCGTAAAGGGTGATGCGCTCGGTCATCGGGCGTCTCCGTCGGCGCACGCGCGGCGGCCCCGGCGCGGGGTCCAGTCCGCCGTGTCGTGGTCGGGATGCTGGTGGTTGGAGGCGGCGACGGCCTTCACCGTCTCCTCGTAGCCCGGCAGGTCCTCCGCGTGGGCGGGAAGGGCGTGGAGCGTGGCCGCCGCCGGAACGCGGGCCGACGTCCACAGCTGGGCGGACAGGGGGACGGCGGCCGGCCGGTCGAAGGCGCCGAGTGCAAGGCCGATCGTGTCCTCCCCCCGGTAGCCGAAGGTGAGCGGTGTGCCGCAGTTCGGGCAGAAGCCCCGCTCCACCACGTCGGAGGACGGGAAGAAGGCGGGCGCCCCCCGCGTCCAGGCGAGGTCTGCGAGGCGCACGGTGGCGAGGACGGCGAACGGGCCGCCGAACGCCTTCTGGCACATGCGGCAGTGGCACACGGTGGCCGGCTCCGGCTCGCCGCGCACGGCAAAGCGCACGGCGCCGCACTGGCAGCCGCCGGCGTGGACGACGGGTTCCTCGACGCGCGCCATCGTCAGTGCCTTTCCTCGCTCGCGCCCGCGGGCGGGGGGAGGTCCTTCGTCATCGTGGTGTTGGCGATGAAGACGCCGGCCCGCATGACGGTGTTGCGCCGCTCCGCCCGGTAGCCCCAGGACTGGAAGGCGGGGAGCGCGGTGTCGCTCGCCTCCACGGTCATCCTTTTCGCGCCTCTGGCTGCCGCGAGCCTTTCGAGGGCGTCGACGAGGGCGGTGGCGACGCCCCGCTCCGCGAAGACCGGGTGGACGTAGAGCATCTCGAGGACGTCGCTGCCCTTCAGCGAGGCGAAGCCCGCCATTTCCCCGTCGAGGAAGGCGAGGAGGGTGAGCATGGACGACAGGCGCGCGGCGAAGGCCTCCGGGTCGTCGGCGGCCGAGGCCCAGGCCTCCACCTGCGCCGCGTCGTGGTCCTCCGCGCCGATCTCCTCCACCGATGCGCGGAAGATCTCGACGAGGGCGGGCCCGTCGTCCGGCTTCATGGGGCGGAGGGTGACGGTCACGGGGCGACCTCCCAGGTGGTGACGGGCTCGCCCGTCTCGGGGTCCTTGCCGTCCTTGAGGCGGATCCCGCGGGCGGCGAGGTCGTCGCGGATCCGGTCCGCCTCGGCGAAGTCGCGGCGGCGGCGGGCCTCGAGGCGCGCGGCGACGAGGGCGCCGACGTCCACGTCCACCGCCTCGAGCGCGGCCGCCTCCCGCGCGGCCCGCGCCGCCCCGAGCCGGGCGAGATCGACCCCGAGGAGGGCGAGGGAGGCGGACACCTCGCCCGCCGCCCCCTCTGCGGCGAGGCGGTGGAGCGCTGCGATGGCGGCGGGCGTGTTGAGGTCGTCGAGGAGGGCGGGCAGCACCGTCCCCACCGCGCCGGCCGGCGGCGGGGCGCCCGCCCCCGCCCAGTCCTCGAGGTTGCGCGCGCTCTCCTCGAGGCCCTTCACCGTCCAGTCGATGGGCTGGCGATAGTGGGTCTTCAGCATGTTGAGGCGCAGGACGTCGCCCGGCCAGTCCGCCAGAAGCTCGCGGATGGTGACGAAGTTGCCCTCCGACTTCGCCATCTTGCGCCCTTCGACCTGCAGGAAGCCGTTGTGCATCCACACGTTCGCAATCCGCTCCCGGTGGAAGGCGCAGCGCGACTGGGCGCTCTCGTTCTCGTGGTGGGGGAAGACGAGGTCGATGCCGCCGCCCTGGATGTCGAA
>CAZJNX010000053.1:0-12113 GCA_964547415.1 uncultured Hyphomicrobiales bacterium | reverse complement strand
CTCGCCGAGGTAGCGGGCGGACATGGCCGAGCACTCGATGTGCCAGCCCGGCCGGCCCTCGCCGGCGATCCCGCACGGGCTCGGCCAGCCCGGCTCCCCCGCGGCCGACGGCTTCCACAGGACGAAGTCGAGGGGCGCGCGCTTGTAGGGCGCCACCTCCACGCGGGCGCCCGCGCGCATCTCGTCGAGGGAGCGGCGGGCGAGACGGCCGTAGGCGTCGTCCTTCGAAACGTCGAACAGGACATGGCCCTCCGCGACGTAGGCGTGGCCCGAGGCGACGAGCGTCTCGATCATCGCCTTCATCTCGGCGACGTGCTCCGTCGCCCGCGGCTCCACCGTCGGCGGCAGGCAGCCCAGCGCCGCCACGTCCTCGTGGAAGCGGGAAAGCGTCGTCTCGGTGAGGTCGCGGATGGTGATGCCGCGCTCGGCGGCGCGGGCGTTGATCTTGTCGTCGACGTCGGTGACGTTGCGCACGTAGGTGACGCGGTCCGCCCCGTAGAGGTGGCGCAGGAGACGGAAGAGGACGTCGAAGACGATGACGGGCCGCGCGTTGCCGATGTGGGCGTCGTCGTAGACCGTCGGCCCGCAGACGTACATCCGCACGTTCTTCGGGTCGATGGGCCGGAACGGGACCTTCTCGCGGGTCAGCGTGTCATGCAGGACGAGGCCCCTGTCGCCGTCGTCTGTCGCGGTGCTGTTGGCGTCCGCCATCGCGGTCCTCTCCGAACGGGTGCGCGGCCGGGCGGGCCGCCGGCCGGGTCGGGTTCGTCTTGGAGGGAGCGGACACGAACGGCGGCGGCCAGCGGTTTCGCTAGCGGCAAATGATCCCCGAAATGATGATCTGGGTCGCCATCGTCATGGAACCCGAATGGACGAGGCGCGGCTGGCCGTCAAGCCCCGTCGTCGCCTCGTCGTCCCCCGTCGTCGACCGGCCGTCATCAGCGGGCGGGCATGTTCGCGACGACGGCGGTGTTCTGGGTGGCGACGATCCGCCAGGCGCCGTCCGCCTGGCGAGCGAGAACGTGGCGGAAGCGGGTGTTCAGCGGCGGGCGCTCGCCCTGTGCGGCGCCGATGGCGGTGGCGAGCCAGGGCGGCAGGCGGCGATAGCCCGTGAGGGTGAGGGCGACGTCCGCGATCGCCACGTCGTCCGCGGGGAAGGCGAGGTTCGCGAGGGACTGCTCGATGGCGGAGCCGGCGAAGACGCCTTGGAAGAGGTCCGCGTGCCGGCGGCGGTTCGCCTCGCGGTCGGGCAGGAAGGCGCCGAAGACGTTCACGAAGGTGGAGTCCGGCGTGTAGGCGGCCGCCCACAGGTCCGCGTCCTTCTCGGCCCAGGCGCGGGTGAGCTGGTCGACGACGAGGGCGCGGATGGCGGCCGCGTCGGCGGCGCGCCCCTGCCCGGCGGCGGCGGGCGGCGCGGCGAGCAGCGAGGCGGCGAGGACGAGGGCGGCGGGTCGGATCATCGGCGGCTCCGGGCGAACGGACGATCACGGGAACGCCCGAGGTGTCGCTGCCGGACGGGGGATGGTCAATCCCCGCCGCCACGGCCCGTGACGCCGACGCCGACGCAGGCTGTGATTGCATGACCGACCCAGCGGTGACGGCCTTCTCCCGCCGGACGTCGGGCGGACGGACGGACGGCCAGGCGCGGGTGACCCCGTAGGAGAGAGGACCGATGACGGGCCCCATGGTCGAGCGCGCGCTCCGCGGCATCGTGGACGGTGGACCTTGCCGCCCGGAAGGCAGCGATCGCCAGCGCGGACGAGATGGCGGCGAACGGCGTCTCCATCGGCTGCAGCCGCTGCACCTTCGCCCCGGCCGGCGGGCGGAGCATGGGCCCGTTCGAGGCCGCCTCGCCGGAGGCGGTGAAGCGTCTCGACGACAAGGCCGGGATCCCCTGCGTCCGCGTCGTCGATGCCCTCGATCCCACGCCCTGCCCGCGCGGCACGCCGCCGGGGTGGAGCCGTCAACGGCCCTGGCGGATGAGCTGGATGTCGAGGTCGCGGATCTTCTTGCGAAGGGTGTTGCGGTTGACGCCGAGGAGCTCGGCCGCCTTGATCTGGTTGCCGCGGGTCGCCGCGAGCGCCGCGGAGATGAGCGGGTACTCCACGTCCCGCAAGACGCGGTGGTAGAGGCCCGGCGGCGGGAGCTGGTTGCCGAACTCCCGGAAGTAGCCCGCCAGGTGCCGTTCCACCGCCTCGCCCAGCGTCTCGTCCCCCGGCGCCTCCCCGCCCGAGGGGAAGGCGGACGCCTCGCCCTGGTCGAGCTCGGCATCGATCAGCGGGGCGGTGATGATCTCCTGCGGGTAGAGAGCGGCGAGGCGGCGGACGAGGTTCTCGAGCTCGCGGATGTTGCCGGGCCAGCGATAGGCCTGCAGGCGCTCGATCGCCTCCTGGTCGAGCCGCTTCATGGGCAGCCCCTCCGCCTCCGAGCGAGTGAAGAAGTGGCGCACGAGGTCGGGGATGTCCTCGCGCCGCTCGCGAAGCGGCGGGATCCTGAGCGGCACCACGTTGAGGCGGAAATAAAGGTCCTCCCGGAAGAGGCCCTGGGTGATCGACTGGCGCAGGTCCCGGTTGGTGGCGGCCACGATGCGCACGTTGGTCCGGATCGGCGTCCGCCCGCCGACGGTCGTGTACTCGCCCTGCTGCAGGACGCGCAGGAGGCGGGTCTGGGCCTCCATCGGCATGTCGCCGATCTCGTCGAGGAAGAGGGTGCCGCCGTCGGCCTGCTCGAACCGGCCGGGCGAGCGCGACGTGGCGCCGGTGAAGGCGCCCTTCTCGTGGCCGAACAGCTCCGCCTCGATGAGCTCCTTGGGGATCGCGGCCATGTTGATGGCGACGAAGGGGCCCTTGCGGCGCTTGCCGTAGTCGTGGAGGGCGCGGGCGACGAGCTCCTTGCCCGTGCCCGATTCGCCGACGACGAGGGCGGTGAGGTCGGTCTGCATCAGCCGCGCGAGGACGCGGTAGATGTCCTGCATGGCCGGCGAGCGGCCGACGAGGGGGATCTGGTCGGCGGTGTCGTCGTCGGCCTCGACAGCCCGCGGGGTCTTGGGCTCGGACAGGGCGCGGCCGACAATGGAGATGAGCTCCTTCAGGTCGAAGGGCTTGGGCAGGTACTCGTAGGCGCCCCGCTCCGAGGCGCGGATCGCGGTCATGAACGTGTTCTGGGCGCTCATGACGATGACGGGAAGGTCGGGCCGGCTCTTCTTCACCCGCGGCAGGAGCTCGAAGGCGTTCTCGTCGGGCATCACCACGTCGGTGATCACGAGGTCGCCGTCGCCGCGGCGGATCCAGTCCCACAGCGTGGTGGCGTTGGAGGTGAGGCGCACGTCGTAGCCCGAGCGCGACAGGGCCTGGTTCAGCACCGTTCTTATGGCCGCGTCGTCGTCGGCGACCAGGATCGTGCCACGGGCGGTCAAGACGTTCCCTCCATGTGTTCGTCGTAGGCCGGCAGCAGGATCCGGAAGGTGGTGCCGGACCGCCCCGAGTCGCACTCGATGACGCCGCCGTGGTCGCCGATGATCTTGGCGACGAGGGCGAGGCCGAGACCCACCCCGTTGGTCTTGGTGGTCACGAACGGCTCGAACAGGTACGGGCGCAGGTCGTCCGGCACCCCTTGGCCGTTGTCCTTCACGCAGAACTCGAGCGGCAAGGAGACCTTGGTGGACGAGCCGGGCGCGGAGACCCGCATCCCCGGCCGGAAGGCGCTGGTGAGCCGGATCGTCCCGTCCGCCCTGTCGTCGAGCGCGTCGGCGGCGTTCTTCACGAGGTTGAGGAACACCTGGACGAGCTGGTCGCGGTTGCCGTGGACGGGCGGCAGCGAGGGGTCGTAGTGCTCCTCGATCGCGAGGGAGCGGGCGAAGCTCGACTGGGCGAGGCGCTTCACGTGGTCGAGGACGGAGTGGATGTTGACCGGCTGGCGCTCCACGGGCCGCTGGTCGCCGAACACCTCCATCCGGTCGACGAGCTTCACGATCCGGTCCGCCTCGGACGTGATGAGGCGGGCGAGGCTCCGGTCGTCCTCGCCGAGGCCGGGCTCGAGCAGCTGGGCCGCGCCGCGGATGCCGGCGAGCGGGTTCTTGATCTCGTGGGCGAGGAGGGCGGCGAGGCCCGTCACGGACCGCGCCGCTCCCCGCGAGGTGAGCTGGCGGTCCATCTTCTCGGCCATCGTCCTCGGCTGCAGCATCACCACCACGTCATCGGCGTTCTCGGGCACCGGCGCGGCGTAGATGTCGACCACCCGGTCCGGTCCGAGGCGCGGGGAGGACAGGTCGATCCGGTATTCGGCGATCGGCGCCCCGCGCTCGCGCACCTGCACGAGAAGTGCCAGAAGGGGGCTGCCGAACGGCAGCAGCCGGTCGATGGGCCGCCGGCGCAGGAAGGGCAGGCTCGCCCCGAAGAAGGCCTCCGCCGCGTCGTTGGCGGCCTTGATGGTGTTGGTCCCGTCCACCATCAGGATCGGGTGGGGCAGCGCGTTGAGGAGGGTGGTGTCGGAGGCGGTCTCGATGGCGCTCATGGATGGTCCGTCATGCGGCGGCTGCTTGTGCGGCGGGCCGGGCGGGGCTGCCCGGGAGGCGGTGGAAGAGGTCGGCAAGGCGCCGCTCCACCACCTTCGGGTCGTCGGTGGTGAGGATCGCCTCCCGCGAGGCCCTGTCCGCCGGGACGCGGTCGAGGTAGGCGGAAAGGTGCTTGCGGGCGATCCGCACGCCCGGCCCCGTCCCGTAGTGGGAGAGCATCGCGGCGAGATGCTCCTGCACGAGCGCGCCGAGGGCGGCGGGCGTCGCCGGCACGGCGGGCGCGGGCCGGCCGTCGAGGTCGGCGGCGATCTCGCCGGCAAGCCACGGCGCGCCGAGGGTGGCGCGACCCACCATGACCCCGTCGGCGCCCGAGCGGGCGAGCATGGCCCGCGCGTCCGCCGCGCCCGCGCAGTCCCCGTTGGCGATCACGGGCACGCTCACCGCCGCCTTCACCGGCGCGATCCGGCCCCAGTCCGCCCGCCCCTTGTAGAACTGGGCGCGGGTGCGGCCGTGGACGGTGAGGAGGACGACGCCCTCCGCCTCCGCCCGCCGGGCGAGCTCGGGCGCGTTGATCGAGCCCTCGTCCCAGCCGAGGCGCATCTTGAGGGTGACCGGCACCCTCACCGCCGAGACGACCGCCCGGATCAGCGCCGTCGCATGGTCGAGGTCGCGCATGAGGGCCGAGCCCGCGTAGCCGCCGACCACGCGCTTGGCCGGGCACCCCATGTTGATGTCGACGATGTCCGCCCCCGCCGCTTCCGCGATGCGCGCGCCCTCGGCGAGGTCCCCCTCCCGGCAGCCGGCGAGCTGGACGGCGCGGGGGAAGATCCCCTCTCCTTCCATCTTGAGACGCGCTTCCTCCTCGCCGGCCACCAGGCGGTCGCTCGCCACCATCTCCGACACCACGAGGCCCGCCCCGAAGCGGGCCGCAAGGCGCCGGAACGGCAGGTCCGACACCCCCGACATGGGCGCGAGAAAGACGCGGTTGTGGAAGGCGACGGGCCCCGCCGCGAGGGGGGCCGCCGTCTCGGGAGGCAACGACATGCTGAACCGGTATGCAGGAACGAAAGTGCCTACAAGTTAAACATGACTGCTCCGTTGGCAAGCGAAATAGCAGCTTGTCCAGCGCCGTGGGGGCGGCCATAACGCCGGGCGGCTCGCCCAAGGGAGCGGCAACCGTCGAGGGGGCGACAATTTGTCGGACGTCGTTGGCACATCGGGGCCGGTCGCCGCGCTCGTCGTCGCGGCCGGGCGCGGCGCGCGGATGGGTGGCGGCGTCCCGAAGCAGTACCGGGACCTCGCGGGGCGGCCGGTCCTCGCCCGCACCCTCGCCGCCTTCCTCCGCCACCCGCGGGTGGACCGCGTCGTCGTCGCCATCCACCCGGACGACCGGGCGCTCTACGACGCCGCCGTCGCCGGCCTCGACGACCAGCGGCTGCTGCCGCCCGTTTCCGGCGGGGCGACGCGGCAGGCCTCCGTCCGCGCGGGCCTCGAGGCGCTCGGCGAGGCCCGGCCCTTCGCCGTCCTCGTCCACGACGCGGCGCGGCCGCTGGTGTCCGCCACCACGATCGACGCCGTCCTCGCCGCGCTCGGCGACAACGACGGGGCGCTGCCCGCCCTTGCCGTCACCGACACGCTGAAGCGGGCGGGACCGGACGGGCGCGTCGTCGAAACCCACCCGCGGGACGGCCTCTTTCGCGCCCAGACGCCCCAGGGCTTCCGCTTCGCCGCCCTTCTCGCCGCGCACCGGGCGGCGGCGGCGACGGGCGCCCCGGAGGCGACGGACGACGCGGCCGTTGCCGAACGCGCCGGTCTCGCGGTAGCCATCGTCCTGGGCGAGCGGGACAACTTCAAGATCACCACCGAACGGGACCTCGAGGCCGCGCGGCGCATGCTGGACCAGCGAAACGACGGGGCGGAGCGGGTGAGCTGCACGGGCTTCGGCTACGACGTCCACGCCCTCGTGCCGGGCGAGGGGCTGGTGCTCGCGGGCGTGCCGGTCCCCCACACCCACCGCCTTTCCGGCCACTCGGACGCGGACGTCGCCCTCCACGCTCTCACCGACGCCCTCCTCGGCGCCATCGCGGACGGGGACATCGGCTCCCATTTCCCGCCGAGCGAGGCCCGCTGGAAGGACGCCGCGTCCGACCGCTTCCTCGCCCACGCGGCCGAACGGGTGCGCGCGCGGGGCGGGACCATCGTGAACCTCGACCTCACCATCGTGTGCGAGCGGCCGAAGGTGGGCCCCCACCGGGACGCCATGCGCGAGCGGATCGCCGCCATCGCGGGCCTCGATCCGGCCCGCGTGTCGGTGAAGGCGACCACCAGCGAGCGCCTCGGCTTCACCGGCCGGCAGGAGGGGATCGCGGCGGCGGCGGTCGCCACCGTGCTCGTCCCCCTTTCGGCCTGCGAGGGACGCTGACGGCGAACGGCGACAGGAGGCGAGCGATGGACGATCCGGCGATCCGGGAAAGGGCCGAGCACCTGCTCGCCGCCTTCCGCGCGGCGGGGCTGACGGTGGCGACGGCCGAATCGTGCACCGGCGGCATGATCGCGGCCGCCCTCACGGACGTGCCGGGCTCCTCGGACGTGTTCGAGCGGGGCTTCGTCACCTACTCCAACGCGGCGAAGGCGGAGAGCCTGTCGGTCCCGGCCGAGCTCATCGCCACCTTCGGCGCGGTGAGCGAGCCCGTCGCCCGCGCCATGGCGGAGGGGGCGATCCGCCATTCCCGGGCGGACGTCGCGGTGTCGGTGACGGGCGTGGCGGGCCCGGGCGGGGGGAGCGCGGCCAAGCCCGTCGGCCTCGTCCACTTCGGCCTCGCCCGCCGCGGCACCACGGCGACGCGCCACCTCGAGCGCCGCTACGGCGACCTCGGCCGCGCCGGCATCCGCGCCGCGAGCCTGATCGACGCCCTCCACCTCCTGTCGGACGCCCTCACCGACTGAGCCGTCACCGCCGCCCGGCGAACCACGGGCACCGGCCCGCGCCCCCGGCCCGTGCGAGGGCGATCGCCGGCGCATCCGGCGGGACGGGCCGGCGCCGGCCGCAGCCGGATCCCGGGGAGCGGGAGGCGGGGCCGCCCGGCCCCGCCGGGAGCCCGCCCTCGGCCTTCCACCGACGACCGGCTGCCCCTTCCGAAGGCGCCCGCCGGCGCCTGGCGGCGAACCGCCGGACCGCCTTCCCGGACCCGCTCCAGACCCGCCGTGCGTCCCGCGCACGGATCGACGGCGGCCGGGGCCGGGCCGCCGGGTGCACGAAGCGCCATGGACCGGGGCGCCATGCGCCTCCTCGACGGCGCCACCGCCTGCCGAACGTCCCGTCCGCCTCGGGAGACTCCTGTCCGAAAGGAGACACCCCGTGGCGGAAGGAGGTCGGCCCTGTGCTTCCGGTCGCTCGCGGTGTGCCCGCGGACCTGACAGGGAAGAGACGACGTTGCCGTCCCCACCCGGCGGTGCCCGCGCCGTGGCCGCTTCCCTGTTCCCGTCCCTGCCGGTCAAGGCGGAAAACGCCCTGCCCGCACGGGCCGTCGTCGCGGCCGTGGTGATCGGTGCGCTCGCCAACGCCGCCGCGCCGCACCTCCTCCTGGCGGAGCGGGACGGCGGGATCCCCGACGTGGGCGCCGGCAAGATCGTCCCGTGCTGCGCGGCCCTCGGCCTCGTCCGGCTCCTGCAGGCGGCGCGGCCGGCCGACCTCGTGCCCGCCATGGTGCCCGCCGCCGTCGGCGCGCTCTTGCGCAGTCCGGACGCGGCACGGCTGGGCCTTTCCGCCTCCATGCTGCTCGTCCTTCTGCGGACCTCGGAGCGGCGCCCGCGCGACGGGGCCGCGATCCTCCTGGCGGCCGGGCTGCACGGTCCGCTCGTCTCGGTGGCGGGCCTTCTCCTCGGCGGCGATCTCCTGGCGCTCGACGCGAGACTGGCGGCGGCGATCCTGTCCCTGTCGGGCACGCCCGTCTTCGCCAGCGCGGCCAGCCTCTCGGTCGCGGGCGGCATGGATCTCCTGCTGGTCTGGCGCTGCGGCGTCCTCGGCAACCTCTCGGTCGCGCTGATGATGTGGTACGCCGCGACGCGGTTCGTGCTCGGCCGCGTCCCGCTTCGCGCCCTGCCTGCCGCGGTGCTCGTGGCGATGGTGATGATCCCGGTCAACGCGCTGCGCATCGCCGGCATGGCGCTCGATGTTGAGCTCTACGAATAGCTGCACGGAGGAGAGGGTGCCTTCCTCCTGCGCATCGGCGCGCTCGCCGCCATCGCCGCCATCATCGGCCTCGACCTCAGGCGGCTGTCGTCATGATCCGCCTCGCGCCCCTCCTTCTGGTCCTGCCGCTCGTCGGCCTCTGGCTGAAGGTCGCAGACCCCGCCGGGCCCGACTTCGACCGCGCCGCCGGCATCGCGCTCGCCGAGCGCATGCTGGAAGCGAACGGACTCGTGCAGGATCCGACCTCGCACATCGCGATCAGCGGCGAGAGGGCCGCGGTCGTCTTCACGCCGCCCGCCTGCGTCGGCGCCGTCGTCCTGGTGCCGTTGCCGCCCACCGCGCAGCGCTTCGAGACGGTCGTCGCCGGTCTCGACGAGGCCCTCGCCGCCGAAGGGTTCGTCCACCGCGGCGAGCGGCTCGGCCACGCGTTCCACCTGCCGGGCTCGGCCCGCAGCGCCTGGTCCACGACGGTGTTCGCCTATCGGGAACTCGGCCCGTGCGGCCTGCTCCCGACCCTCGACTGGTCCCTCACACGTTCGAAAGAAAGCATGACATGAAAAGCCTGACGACCTTTGCGGCCGCCCTCGCGGCCGCCATCACCCTGACCGCCGGCGACGTTCTCGCCCAGTCGGCGACGGCGCGGGAGCGGGCGAACTGCAACGCAAGCTTCAAGGGCTGCTCGGGCGGCGGCACCGCAGCGCCGTTCGGCGAGATGGGCTCGGGCGGCCTCGAGCTTCTCGTCGTGGCGGCGGTGATCCTGCTCCTCGCCTTTCGCCCCGTGACGCGCCGCCTGCGCCGCGGGTGAGCGCCCGCCGGCCGGACGCGGGCATCAGCGCGCGTCCGGCCGGCGAAGGATCGGAACGGCCCCCTGGCGTGGCCGGTGGTCGGAGCGGCCCGGGCGGCCCGGCTCGAGGACGGTCAGGCGGCGCACCGTCAGTTCGTCGATCTCGAGGCGGTCGATGCGGGCGCCGCCGATGGCGAGGCGGCCGATCGCCATGCGCCCCACCGCGAAGGCGCCGACGGCGACCGCACCGAGGGCGAGGGCACCGACCGCGAGGGCACCTGCCCGCCCGACGCCGAGCGTGGCGGCGCCGCGCCGCGACGGCGACGGGCACGCTCTTGTCAAGGGCATTCGCGTCGCCATCGCTTCACCGTTCGCGTCGGGACGAGGGAGCGGGCCCCGGCCGGGCGGACGTCAGGCCGCGTAGGTAACCGCCTTCACCGCGTCCATCAGCTCGCCCACGGAGGGGTGGGCGAGCTTTTCGAGGTTCGCCGCGTACGGCATCGGCACGTCCTTGCCGGTGACGCGCAGGACCGGCGCGTCCAGGTAGTCGAACGCCTGCTCCTGCACTTGGGCGGCGATCTCGGAGGAGACGGAACAGACAGGGAATGCCTCCTCCACCGTCACGCAGCGGTTGGTCTTCATGACGGAGCGGATCACCGTGTCGATGTCCATCGGGCGCAGGGTGCGCATGTTGATGACCTCCGCCTCGACGCCGAGGCCGGCGAGCTCGGCGGCGGCCTGCATGGCGTAGGTCATGCCCGCGCCCCAGGACACGATCGTCACGTCCCGTCCGGAACGCTCCACCTTCGCCTTGCCGATCGGCAGGACGAAGTCGTCGAGCTGGGGCACGTCGAAGGTCTGGCCGTAGAGGATCTCGTTCTCGAGGAAGACGACCGGGTTCGGGTCGCGGATGGCGGCCTTGAGGAGGCCCTTGGCGTCCATGGCCGAGTAGGGCTGGATGACGCGCAGGCCCGGGACGTGGGCGTACCAGGCGGCGTAGTCCTGGCTGTGCTGGGCGGCGACGCGGGCGGCCGCGCCGTTGGCGCCACGGAAGACCATCTGGCACTTGATGAAGCCGCCGGACATGTAGTGGGTCTTGGCGGCAGAGTTGATGATCTGGTCGATCGCCTGCATGGCGAAGTTGAACGTCATGAACTCGACGATGGGCTTCAGCCCGGCGAAGGCCGCGCCGACGCCGATTCCGGCGAAACCGGCCTCCGTGATGGGCGTGTCGATAACGCGCTTCGCTCCGAATTCCTGCAGGAGACCCTGCGTCACCTTGTAGGCGCCCTGGTACTCGGCGACCTCCTCGCCCATGACGAAGACGTCCCCGTCCCGCCGCATCTCCTCGGCCATGGCGTCGCGCAGCGCCTCGCGTACGGTCATCTGCACCATCTCGGTGCCGGCCGGCACGTCCGGCTCGGGCGGGGCGTCCGCCACCGCCTCGGCGGGCGCGGGGCCGCCACGGGGCGCGGCCGGAGCGCGGGGCGCCTCGGCGGACAGGCTCCCCGTCGGGCCGGGGCCCGCGCGGGTGACGGCGGTCTGGCTGACGCCCGCCGGCGCCTCCACCTCCGCGCGGGTGTTCGCCGGAACGCCGCCGGCCCCGTTGCCGGGCGCGCCCGCCCCGCGGGGGGCGGCCACGTCGTCCGTCGGCTCGCCGCCGTGGGCGGGCTGGCCGCCGGCGGCGGCGACGTCGGCGGGCGGCTTCGCCACGTCCGCCTCGCGCTCGCCCTCGGCGAACAGGACGGCGATCGGCGTGTTCACCTTCACACCGTCGGTCCCCTCCTCGACGAGGATCCTGCCGAGCTTGCCCTCGTCGACGGCCTCCACCTCCATGGTGGCCTTGTCGGTCTCGATCTCGGCGATCACGTCGCCGGGCGCGACGGCGTCGCCCACCTTCTTCATCCACTTGGCGAGCTTGCCCTCCTCCATGGTGGGCGACAGGGCGGGCATCAGGATCTCGGTGGGCATCGTCTCGCGTTTCTTCCCGTTCGTGCTCGCGCGTCAGTGCTCGCGCCGCTTCACCTCGCCGGCCGCGGCGCGGCGCCTCGCGCCAGCGGCCCGTGTGTCTTGCCGTGCCGTCGCCCCGGTCGGGATCGTGCGCCCGATCTCGCCCATGGGCGCGGCGGGTCCTTCGGCCACCGGACGGTGCGTCAGCGCACCACGTCGGTCCACAGCTCCGACGGGTCGGGCTCGGGGTCGGTCTGGGCGAACTCGGCGGCCTCGTTCACCGTCTCGCGGACAGCCCGGTCCATCGCCTTGAGGTCGTCCTCCTTCACTCCGTGGTCGTGGACCAGGATGTCGCGGACGTGGTCGATCGGGTCCTTCTTCTTGCGGTACTCGTCGACCTCGTCGCGGCTCCTGTACTTGGCCGGGTCCGACATGGAGTGGCCGCGGTAACGGTAGGTGAGCATCTCGAGGATGTACGGGCCGTTGCCCTCGCGGGCGTAGGCGGAGGCCTTCTCCACGGCGGCGTGCACGGCCTCCACCTGCATGCCGTCCACCTGCTCGCCGGGGATGTCGAAGGAGCGGCCGCGCTGGGACAGGTCGGTGGTGGAGGAGGCCCGCTCCACCGAGGTGCCCATGCCGTACTT
Source organism: uncultured Hyphomicrobiales bacterium (assembly GCA_964547415.1). GTDB lineage: Bacteria > Pseudomonadota > Alphaproteobacteria > Rhizobiales > Amorphaceae > CAZJNX01. Next base: position 30 of record CAZJNX010000053.1, on the reverse strand, counting down.
GTTGTTCTCGATGATGTAGACCACCGGCAG
>CAZJNX010000052.1:0-24381 GCA_964547415.1 uncultured Hyphomicrobiales bacterium | reverse complement strand
CGGGGGCGCGCTTGCCGTAGTCCATGTGGCCGTAGACGCGCACGCCGTCGATCTCCTGCACATCGTTCGTGAAGAACTCGGCGATGTCCTCGTAGGCCGACCAGTTGACCGGCACGCCCAGCTCGTAGCCGTACTTCTCCTTGAAGCGGGCGCGGATGTCCGGGTCGTCGAACCAGTCCTTGCGGTACCAGTATAGGTTGGCGAACTGCTGGTCGGGCAGCTGCCACAGCTTGCCGTCCGGGCCGGTGGCCGAGGGCAGGCCGCTGAAGTCGTCGAGGTCGAGGGTCGGGCTCGTCACGTCCGCGCCCTCGCCCTCCATCCAGTCCGTCAGGTTGACGGCGCTCTGAAGGCGCGAGTGGGTGCCGATGAGGTCGGCGTCGTTCACGTACGCATCGTAGAGATTGCGGTTCGTCTGCATCTGCGTCTGAACCGCCTGCACCACCTCGCCCTCGCCGAGCAGCTGGTGGTTGACCCGGATGCCGGTGATCTCCTCGAACGCCTTGGCCAGCACCTCCGACTCGTAGGTGTGGGTCGGGATCGTCTCCGACAGGACGTTGATCTCCATGCCCCGGAAGGGCTCGGCCGCCTGGATGAACCACTCCATCTCGGCGAGCTGCTCCTCCCGGTTAATCGCCGAGGGCTGGAACTCCTCGTCGATCCACCGTTCGGCGGCGGCCATGTCGGCGAGCGCTGGCCCGGAATGGGCCAGCATCGCGCACGCCGCCGCGGCGGCGAGCCATCTGCCTTTCATGCGTTTCCTCCCGTGCGCGTTTCTGGTGACGCGCCGTCGCGGCGCCTCACCGCGTTCCGAGTTGCGGCACGACTATCCGTGCAAACCGAAACGAACGTCAAGACGAAAAAATCCGTTGCGTCGTACCCCCGAAAGCGAACAATAACGAAAAGCCGAGCGCGCAGGCATGCCTGCGCGCGCATGAATCCGCGCCGCCCGCGTCGCGCCGGGCGAAGCGCGAGGGGGAGGACCGGCCCCGATGGAGCCGCTGTCGCCACGACAGGCCGACATCGTCGCGCTCGCCCGCCGCAACGGGCGCGTGGACGTGGAGGGGCTCGCCCGCCACTTCGAGGTGACGCCCCAGACCATCCGGCGCGACCTCAACGACCTTTGCGAGCGCGCCGTCCTCCAGCGCGTCCACGGCGGGGCCGTCTTCCCCTCCTCGGTGACGAACTACACCTACGCCGCGCGGCAGAGCCTCGCCGCCGACGGCAAGGAGCGGATCGGCCGCCGCGCCGCGCAGCTCGTGCCCGACAACGCCTCCCTCGTCGTCAACATCGGCACCACGACGGAGGCCTTCGCCCGGGCGCTCTCCCGCCACGAGGGGCTCATGGTGGTGACGAACTCCATCAACGTGGCGAGCATCCTGTCGGAGACGTCGGAGGCGGAGGTGATCGTGGCGGGCGGCCTCGTGCGCCGCTCCGACGGGGGGATCGTGGGCGAGGCGGCGGTCGACTTCGTGCGCCAGTTCCGCGTCGACTGGGCGGTGATCGGCGCCTCGGCCATCGACCCGGACGGCACCCTCCTCGACTACGACTACCGGGAGGTCCGGGTCGCCCGGGAGATCGTCTCGCGCGCCCGCTCCACCATGCTGCTGGCGGACGCCACCAAGTTCGAGCGCCGCGCGCCGGTGCGGATCGCCGACCTCGCCGACCTCGACGTGTTCGTGACGGACGCGGAGCCGCCGGCCGCGATCCGCGCCCTGTGCGCCGACCGGGGGGTGAGGCTCGAGGTGGCGGCCGCGGCGCAGGAGAGGGAATCGCCATGACGGCACCGACCGGGACGGGAGAGAACCCGTACGACGTCCTCGTGATCGGCGGCGGCATCAACGGCTGCGGCATCGCGCGGGACGCGGCGGGGCGGGGCTTTTCGGTCTTCCTCGCCGAGGCGGACGACCTCGCCTCGGGCACCTCGTCCTGGTCGACCAAACTGATCCACGGGGGGCTGCGCTATCTCGAGCACTACGAGTTCCGCCTGGTGCGCGAGGCGCTTCAGGAGCGCGAGCTGCTGTGGGCGTCCGCCCCCCACATCATCCGCCCGCTGCGCTTCGTCCTGCCCCACCACGCCGGCCTCAGACCCCGCTGGCTCCTGCGGCTCGGCCTGTTTCTCTACGACAACCTCGGCGGACGGAAGCTGCTGCCGCCGACCCGCACGCTGGACCTGCGCCGCGACGTGGCGGGCGAGCCGCTGCGCGACGTCTACACCCGCGGCTTCGAGTATTCCGACTGCTGGGTGGACGATGCGCGCCTCGTCGCCCTCAACGCCCGCGACGCGGCGGACAAGGGCGCCGTCGTCGCCACCCGCTCGGAGGTGATGTCCGCCGCGCGCCGGCCCGACGGCCTGTGGGACGTCACGGTGCGCGACCGGCGGACCGGGCGCACCCGCGCCATTGCCGCGCGGCTCGTCGTCAACGCGGCGGGGCCGTGGGTGGACCGGGTGCTGTCGGCGGTCACGCGGCGCAACGCGGTCCACAACGTGCGCCTCGTCCAGGGCAGCCACATCGTGGTGCCGAAGCTCTACGACCACGACCGGGCCTACATCTTCCAGAACGCCGACGGCCGGATCATCTTCGCGATCCCCTACGAGCGGGACTTCACGCTGGTCGGCACCACCGACCAGGACTACGAGGGCGACCCGCGGGCCGTCGCCATCACCGACGGCGAGGTGGACTACCTGTGCCGCTCGGCGTCGGAATACTTCGAGCGCGCCGTGGACAAGGCCGACATCGTGTGGACCTACTCGGGGGTGCGCCCCCTGTTCGACGACGGCGCGTCGAAGGCGCAGGAGGCGACGCGGGACTACGTGCTGCGCCACGAGGACGGCGAGGGCGGCGGCGCGCGCCTCGTCAACATCTTCGGCGGCAAGCTCACCACCTACCGCCGCCTCGCCGAGGCCGTGGTGGAGAGGATCGAGGACGCCATCGGCCACCGCGGCCCGCCCTGGACGGGGACCGCGCACCTGCCGGGCGGCGACTTCCCGGCGACCGGCTACGAGGCCCTGCGCGACGCCCTGATGGCCGACTTCCCTTTCCTGTCGCCCCGCCACGCCGGCCGCCTCGCCCGCCTCTACGGCACCGACGCCCGCCGCTTCCTCGACGGCGCCGCCAGCCTCGAGGACCTCGGCGAGCGCTTCGGCGAGGACCTTTTCGCCCGCGAGGTCGTCCACCTCATGGAGCGGGAATGGGCCGAGACGGCCGACGACGTCCTGTGGCGGCGCACCAAGCTCGGCCTCGTGACGTCCCGGGAGGACGTCGCGCGCCTCGCCCGCTTCATGGAGGCGCGGCTCGCGGCCACGGACACCTACCACGTGCCGGGCGAGGGGAAGCCGGACCCCGCCCCCCGCCGGGGCCTTGCGGCCGGGCCCTGAAGCGGGCGAGATGACCGGCCACGAACGAGAAGAACCCTCAGGAAACGCCGATGCCGGGCAACGTCCTCTCCATCGACCAGGGAACCACCTCCACCCGCTCCATCGTCTTCTCCGACGCCTTCGGTATCCTCGGGATGGGGCAGGAGGAGTTTCCCCAGCACTATCCGCGCTCGGGCTGGGTGGAGCACGACCCGGAGGACATCTGGCGCACCACCGTTGAGACGGCCCGCCTCGCCCTCGCTTCCGCCGGCCTCGAGGCGCGCGACATCGCCGCCATCGGCATCACCAACCAGCGCGAGACCGCCCTCGTGTGGGAGCGGGCGACCGGAAAGCCCGTCCACAACGCCATCGTCTGGCAGGACCGGCGCACCACCGCCATCTGCGAGCGCCTCCAGGCGGAGGGGCTGGAGCCGATGGTGACGGACCGCACCGGCCTCATCGTGGATCCCTACTTCTCGGCCACCAAGATCGCCTGGATCCTCGACACCGTGGAGGGGGCGCGGGAAAGGGCCGAGCGGGGCGAACTCGCCTTCGGCACCGTCGACAGCTACCTCATCTGTCGCCTCACCGGCGGCGAGATCCACGCCACCGACGCCACCAACGCCGCCCGCACCATGCTCTACGACATCGGCCGCGGCGCATGGGACGCGGACCTGTGCGCGGCGTTCCGCGTGCCGATGGCGATCTTGCCGGAGGTGAAGGATTCCAACGCCCTCTTCGGCCACACGACGCCCGACCTCCTCGGCCGGCCCATCGCCATCGCCGGCGTCGCGGGGGACCAGCAGGCCGCCACCATCGGGCAGGCCGCCTTCGAGCCGGGCATGGTGAAGTCCACCTACGGGACGGGCTGCTTCGCCCTCCTCAACACCGGCAAGGAGCGGGTGCGGTCCGAGAACCGGCTCCTCACCACCATCGCCTACCAGCTCGGCGGCGAGGTCACCTACGCCCTCGAGGGCTCGATCTTCGTGGCCGGCGCGGCCGTCCAGTGGCTGCGGGACGGGCTCGGACTCATCGGCCATGCGGCCGAATCGGGGGCGCTCGCCGAGCGGGCGAACCCGGACCTGCCCGTCTACCTGGTGCCGGCCTTCGTCGGCCTCGGCGCGCCCCACTGGGACCCGGAGGCCCGCGGCGCCCTCTACGGCCTCTCCCGGGGGGTCGGGGCGGCGGAGCTCGCCCTCGCCACCCTCGAGTCCGTCTGCTTCCAGACCCTCGACCTCGTGGAGGCCATGCAGAAGGACTGGGGCGGGGGCGCGCCGCTCGGCCTCATCCGCGTCGACGGCGGCATGGTCGCCTCCGACTTCACCATGCAGCGCCTCGCCGACATCCTCGCCGTGCCGGTGGACCGGCCCGTCGTCATGGAGACGACCGCCCTCGGCGCGGCCTGGCTCGCCGGCAACCGGGTGGGCGCCTTCCCCGGCCTCGAGGCCTTCAAGGAGGCCTGGCACCTCGAACGGCGGTTCGAGCCGCAGATGGCGCCCGACGTGCGCACCGCGCGGATCGCGGGGTGGCGCGACGCCGTGCGCCGCACCCGCTCCCGCCTCGCCTGAGGGTCAGTCGACGCCCTCGCCGTCCCACACCTTCTCCGGCATGGGCAGGCCGCCGAAGGTCTCCTCCCCGAGGGGGCCGTTCGGGGGGATCTCCATGCGCTCGAGGATCCACATCAGCTGGCGGACGTGCTGGCCCGAGTGCCAGGCGGTGCGCTCGAGAAACTGGTGGAGCGTCTGCTCGCCATAGTAGACGTCGGCCTTGCGCGTCCAGTCGGCGTCCTTGCCCGGCCCCGCGAACCAGCGCTCCACCCGCTCCGCCACGTGGCGGCCGTAGCCCGACAGCCCCTCGATCGACTGCATCTGCGCGGGCGGCAGGCGGAAGTAGGATTCGTAGACGAGGGGGATACCCTCCTCGTGCTCCACGAAGGCGTCGATGATGTTGTAGATGTGGTAGACGAGGTCGGCGTAGGAGCGCGGCCGGTTCGGCAGGTTGGTCTGAAGGCTCTCCTCGGGCAGCTGGCGCAGGAAGCGTTCCGTGCCGTCCATCATCAGGACGATGCGGCGGTGGAGTTCCTCGGGCGAGAGCATATTCGTCTCGCCGAGGGCGATGCCGCACAGCTTGGCGACGTCGGCGAGGATCTGCCCGTTGGCGAAGGCGTCGCCGCGGGTCACGATTGGCACCTGCTTGAGGCCGAAGCGGGACAGCTCGTCGTAGGCCGACGGGTCCTCCAGCACGTTGCGCGAGCGGAAGGTGACGCCGTGCTTGGTCAGGAACTCCTTGGTCCTGAGGCAGCTCGTGCAGCCCGTCATCCAGTAGACGGAGATCTCGTCCGTCGCGCCCGCGCCCGGCGTCTCGCGGATCGTGTCGGTGAGTGTCATGGCGTTTCCTCCTGTTGTCGTTGCGGGTCAGGCCGCCGCGCCCGGAGCCATGCGGGCGAAGCGCTCGATAACCTCCGCCTTGGCGACCACGTCGCCGTACTTGGCGTTGATGTCGAACAGGTTGGCGTCGTGGGGGCCGTCGTGACGGTCGCCCACGCACTCGCGCGGGACGATGACGCGGAAGCCGTACTGGAGGCCGTCGATGGCCGTCGCGCGCACGCAGCCGGAGGTGGAGCAGCCCGTGAGCACCAGCGTGTCGATCCCGAGCGAGGTGAGCGCGGACATGAGCGGCGTGCCGAAGAAGCAGGACGGGTACTGCTTGACGATGACGAGCTCGTCCGGCCGCGGCGCCACCTTCGGGTCGATCTCGGCCATCGGCTCGCCCGGCACGAGGGTCTGGAGCACCGGCACCTTCTTCACGAACAGCGCCCCGTCGATCAGCGAGGGGTGATACATCACCTTCGTGTAGATCACCGGCACCCGGGCCGCCCGCGCCGCCTCGAGCAGGCAGACCGTCTCGTCCACCGCCGAGACGACGCCTTTCGCGAACAGCGGCTCGCCCGGCGTCGTGTAGGCGCGGGTGAAATCGATCACGATGACGGCCGGGCGGCTCCCGAAGCCCACCTTGCCGTCGAAGACGCCCTCGTAGTTCTTCTCGCGGGTCTCGCTCATCGGCTTGTCTCCATCTCCATCGTCGGGTCCGCGGGCGCGGACGGGTCCCCCTCCCCCGGGGCGAGCGGAAAGTGGCAGGCGACCGCGCTCCCCGCCCCGTCGGGCACGAGCGCCGGGTCCTCCTCCACGCAGCGGCGCGGCAGCCGCGCCCCCGCCGCCGCGACCGTGGCAGTCCCGGAGACGGCGGCGGCGAGGCGCGCCTTGAAGCATCGCGGATGGAAGCGGCAACCGGAAGGCACGGCCGTCGCCGAGCCGATCTCGCCGTGGAGGGCGATGCGGCGGCGGGCGCGCTCCCGCGCCCGGTCCGGGACCGGGACGGCCGACAGGAGCGAGGCGGTGTAGGGGTGGCGCGGGGCGCGGTAGAGCCGCTCGCGCGGGGCCGTCTCGACGACGCGGCCGAGGTACATGACGGCGATGCGGTCGGAGATGTGGCGCACCACGGCGAGGTCGTGGGCGATGAACATGTAGGCGATGCCGGTCTGCCGCTGGATCTCGCGCAACAGGTTCAGGATCTGGGCCTGGATCGACACGTCGAGGGCGGAGACCGGCTCGTCGAGGACGAGGAGCTTCGGGTCGAGCGCCATCGCCCGGGCGATGCCGATGCGCTGGCGCTGCCCGCCGGAGAACTCGTGCGGGTAGCGGTCGGCCATCGCCGGCGACAGGCCGACCTGGGAGAGGATCGCGCCGATGCGCGCGCCCATCTCGCGCGGCGGGAGGCCGTGGACGCGCATGGGCTCGGCCACGATGTCGACCACCTTCATGCGCGGGTCGAGGGAGCCGTAGGGGTCCTGGAAGATTATCTGCATGCGGCTGCGGAAGGCCCGCATCCGCCGCGGGGGCAGGCGGGTGATGTCCTGCCCGTCGAACACGATCCGCCCGGCCGTCGGGTCGAGGAGGCGCAGCGCCAGCCGCCCGAGGGTGCTCTTGCCCGAGCCCGTCTCGCCGACGACGCCGAACGTCTCCCCCCGGGCGATCTCGAGGGACACCCCGTCGACGGCGCGCACCGGCGGCCCGGCGGGGGCAAGGAGGCGCCGCCGCCCCCCGAACGTCTTGACGAGGTTCTCCACCTTCAGGAGCGGGTCCGTCATGGCCGCCCTCCCCGGAGCTCACCCGTGTGGAAGCAGGCGGCCCGGTGACCCCCCGCGCCCGCGGGGGCGAGGTCGGGCCGGCTCGCGCGGCAGTCGTCCCGGCCGCGGCCGAGGAAGCAGCGGGGCTCGAACGGGCAGCCGGGCGGCAGGCGCGCCGGGTCGGGCGGCTGGCCCTCGATGACGAGGAGGTCGTCGGCCGCGTCCGCGTCCAGGCTCGGCACGGAGCGGAAGAGGGCCACCGTGTAGGGGTGGGCGGGGGCGGCGAAGACGGCGTCCGCCGTCCCCTCCTCCACAACGCGGCCCGCGTACATGACGGCGACGCGGTCGGCGTGGCGGGCGACGAGGCCGAGGTCGTGGGTGATGAGGACCATCGCCATGCCCGTCTCGGCGCGCAGCTCCGCGAGGAGTTCGAGCACCTGCGCCTGCACGGTGACGTCGAGGGCGGTGGTCGGCTCGTCGGCGATCAGCACCTTCGGGTTCAGCGCGATCGCCATGGCGATCAGGACGCGCTGGCGCATGCCGCCGGAGAGCTGGTGGGGGTAGTCGTCGACGCGCCGGGCGGGGTCGGGGATGTGGACGCGCTCGAGGAGGCGGATCGCCTCGCGCCGCGCATCGGCGCGGGAGACGGGCCGGTGAGCGGCGAGCACCTCGCCGATCTGGTCGCCGATGGTGAAGACCGGGTTGAGGCCGGTGAGCGGGTCCTGGAACACCATGGAGATGCCCGTGCCGCGCACCCGCCGCATCTCCTCCGCCGACAGGGGCACGAGGTCCTTTCCCTCGAGGAGCACGCGGCCGGAGACGACCCGCCCCGGCTTCGGCACGAGGCCGATCGCCGAGAGGAACGTCATCGTCTTGCCGGAGCCCGATTCGCCGACGACGGCGAGCGTCTCCCCGGCCGCCACCGAGAGCGACACGTCGTTCACGATGGTGAGGGGGCCGTCCTCGCCCGGAAGGCGCGTGACGACGTTCTCGAGCGCCAGCACCGTGCGGGCCGTGGCCCCGGCGGGGCGGGCGCGCTCTGCCGCGTCGGGCGTGAGGGGGGCGTGCATGGCGGCTCCCTTCAGAGCATCTTCGCGCCGGTCTGGCGGCGCATCTGCGGGTCGAGGGTGTCGCGCAGCCCGTCGCCCAGGAGGTTGAGGGCGATCACGGTGACGGCGATGCACAGCCCCGCGGCGATGGAGATGAGCGGCCGGTTGGCGATCACCGCCTGCCCGTCGGCGATCACGCTGCCCCAGGTGGGCGTCGGCGGCTGCACCCCGAGGCCGAGGAAGGACAGGCCCGCCTCCGCGAGGATCGCCGTCGCCGCGCTCACCGTCGCCACCACGATCACCGGCGGCATGGCGTTGGGGATGACGTGGGTCGTCAGGATCCGCCAGTCCCCCGACCCGATGGAGCGGGACGCCTCGATGAACGGCCGGGGGCGGATGGTCAGCACCACCGAGCGCATCACGGTCGCGACCCGCGGCGTGTAGGCGATGGCGACCGCCGTGATGACGGAGGTGAGGGAGGAGCCCTGGGCGGCGACGAGGGCGAGGGCCAGCAGAAAGCCCGGGAAGGCGAGCATGATGTCGATGAGGGCGACGATCGCCCGCTCGAGGAGGCCGCCCACGTAGCCCGCGAACGCGCCGATGACGGTGCCGAAGGTGAGCGAGATCAGCACCACCCAGAAGCCCACCTGGAGGGAGATCTGCGCCCCGTAGATGAGGCGCGAGGCGACGCATCGGCCGAACTGGTCCGTGCCGAGCGGGTACTCCCAGGACGGCGGGGCGAGGATGAGCCGCATGTTGGTCTCGAGCAACGCGTTGGGCGCGATGACGGGCGCGGCCACCGCCACGAACACGAGCACGGCGAGCAGCACCGCCCCGATCATGAAGCCCGGGTGGCGCAGGTAGCGGCGGAGCGTGGCCCGCCGCCGGCGCCGCGCCGCCTCCGCGTCGCGGAGGTCGTCGGCCATCGCCGCGCCGCTCGCGGCTCCCGTCAGGCCGGCATCGCTCATCGGCACCTCCCCTGCGAAACGAGATCGCGGCCGGCGCGCGGGGCGCCGGCCGCCGTCAGCCCGCCTTCCGGAGGCGGGGGTCGATGACGCCGTAAAGGACGTCGAGGGTCGCGTTCACGATCACGACGCCGGTGGCGAGCACGAGGACGCCCGCCTGCACGAGCTGGTAGTCGCGGGCGAGGATCGCCTTCAGCACCGTGGAGCCGAGGCCGGGCCGGCTGAACACCACCTCCACGAGGATGGCGTTGCCGAGGGCCCAGGCGAACGTCACCCCGATCACGGCGAGGATCGGGATGAGCGCGTTGCGAAGGGCGAGGCGCCGGATCACCCGCCCCTCCGGCACGCCCATGGCCCGGGCGACGCGGATGTAGTCCTGGGACAGGATCTCCAGCATCGCGCTGCGCGTGAGGCGCGCGATGTAGGCCGCGACCGACAGGCCGAGGACGAGCGCGGGCAGGACGAGGTGGTGGAGCCCCGTCCAGAAGCCCCCGCCCGAGGCCGCCCCGAGGGCCGGAAACAGCCCCGCCTGGTGGGACAAAAGGAGGATCGCCACCAGCCCCACCCAGAAGACGGGGAAGGAGATCCCGAGGAGGGCCACCAGCATGATCGCCGTGTCGAGGAACGTCCCCTGCCGCACCGCCGAGACGATGCCGAGGGGAACGCCCACCACGACCGCGACGCCGAGCCCCGCGACGGCCAGCGACAGGGACCAGGGGATCGCGCTCACGATCTCCGCCATCGCCGGCTGGCCGGTGACGACGGAGCGGCCGAGATCCCCCGTCGCCGCCCGCTCCAGGAACAGTAGGTACTGCTGCCACACCGGCAGGTGCAGCCCCAGCCGCTCCCGGAGCGCCTCCACCGCCTGTTCGGTCGCGAAGTCCCCCAGCATGTAGAGGGCGGGATCGCCCGGGATCGCCCTCATCAGGAAGAAGACGACCGTGACGATCCCGATCAGCGTGACCAGGAGCTGGAGGAGCGTGCGCGCGAGGTAGGCGAGCAAGGCGTCAGCTCTCGACGGAGACCGGGTAGCTGTACATGGTGAACAGCGAGTTCTGCACGAAGCCGTCCACCTTGTCCGATACCGCCACGAACAGACGGTCCGCGAAGATCGGGATGACGGGCACGTCCTCCATGGTCTTCTTCAGGATCTCGCCGTAGATCGCGTTGCGCTTGTCCGTGTCCTGCTCGGCCGCGGCGGCGGCGAGGAGCTCGTCCACCTGGTCGTAGCGCGAGGTGTTGAGGCCGGGCGGGAACGAGGCGGTGGAAAAGAGCGTGACGAGCGGGGAGTCGGGATCGGGCGGGCCGACGACGGCGGTGATGCAGGACGGCACCCGTCCCGAGGCGCGGGCCTGCACGTAGGCGCCCCGCTCGATCACCTGGATGTCGGTCTTGATGCCGACGGCGTTGAGGTCGTTCGCCATCGGGACCGGGAACTTGTCGTAGGGCGAGAGCGCCACCGTCACGATGGTGAACTCGAAGCCCTCCGCGCCCGCCTCGGCGAGGAGCTCGCGGGCCTTGTCCGGGTCGTAGTCGTAGGTGGGCACGCCCTCGGTGGTGTACTCCACGAAGGTGGGGGTGAGGACGCTGGTCGCCGGGCTCTTGGTGCCCTGGAAGAAGCCGTCGATGAGGCCCTGCCGGTCGAGGGCGTGGATCATCGCGCGGCGCACGCGCACGTCGTCGAGCGGCGGCTGCGTGGTGTTGAGGACGAGGTTCACCGTGTTGTTGGCGTCCCGGCTCATCACGGAAATGCCGTCGGTCGCCTGCAGGCGCTCGATCACCTCCGGCTGCTGCAGCGAGAAGAAGATGTCGATCTCGCCGTTCTCGAGGGCGATCGCGGCGGCCGTCTCGTCGCGGATGATGCGGAAGACCACCTCGTCGAGGTGGGGCGCGCCCTCGAAGTAGTCGGGGTTGGCGACGAGGCGGACGGCGTTGCCCGCCGTCCAGCTGTCGAACACGAACGGGCCGGTGCCGATCGGGTCGAGGCGGTAGGCCTCGCCCTTCTCCTCGACGGCCTTCCGCGAGACGATCCAGCCCTGGTTGAAGGCGCAGACCTTGTGGAGGAAGCCGGAGTTGGGCGTCTCGAGGCGGAAGACGACGGTGGTCGGGTCGGGCGCCTCGACGGCCTGAAGGCCGGCGAGCTGGCCGCGGTAGCGAGAGCCCGTCTGCGGGTCGAGCACCCGCTCGAACGAGAACTTCACGTCGTCCGAGGTGAAGGGCCCGTAGCCCTTGTGCCACTGGATCCCGTCGCGCAGGTTGAAGGTCCACACCGTGCCGTCGTCGGAGACGGACCAGTCGGTGGCGATGTCGGGCACGATCTCGTTGGTGGCCTGGTCGTACTTCACGAGGCCGTTGTAGACGTGGCCGGCGATCGTCTGGTTCTCGACCTGGAAGATCAGCGCCGGGTCGAGGATCGAGATGTCCGATCCGAAGCGCACGCGCAGCTGCCCGCCCGCGGCGTGGGCGAGGCGCACGCTCGCCAGGTTGATGGGCAGCGCCGCCGCCATCGAGGCCGCGCCCGCGATCCCCAGGAAGTCGCGCCGGCTGGCGCCCTTCCGCTTGCCGTCGTTCCCGTCCGTCATCCGTTCGTCCCTCTTCTTTTCGCCGGGCCGTTCGGCCCGTCCGGTCGTCTTCGCCCCCCGGTGCGGGGACGGTGGGCGGCAGGCGGGCCGCCCGCCGCAAGGCGCGTCAGGGCCGGTGGAGCGGACGCACCCGCTTGTCCTTCGGCCGCGGCAGGGCGCCGGCGGTGCCCTGGGATGCGATGAACATGCCAAGGCGGGAAAGATCCGCCTCGGAAAGCCGCCCGAGCCCGGCCCGGGCGGCGTAGGCGCGCGTCGCCTCGTCGGCGGGCGCCGCCTGCTCCGGCCAGGCGACCGGCGGCGGCTCGGGCGCCCGGCTCGCGGCGTCGAGGGCGGGGCGGCGGGCGCGATGATCCGTCGCCGCCTCGAAGGCGGCCGCGAGCGCCACGATGGCCGCCTCGCCGCCCCGGCGAGCGGCGATCTGCCAGTGGGTGGGCAGCCCCCCGTCCGAAAAGCCGTTGGGCTGGACCATGGCCGGCAGGCCCGCCAGGTTGAAGGGGGTCAGCATGGTCTCGGCGGTGAAGGCCGTCATCTCCGGCTCCACGCCGATCCGGGGGGCGAGGTGCAAGGTGCCGAAGGTGAGGATCGCGTCGTGGCGGGCGGCGAGCGCCGCCATCGCCTCGGCGACGACGGTGCGCTGGCGCAGCGCCTGCAGGTAGTCCACCGCCCGCACGGCCGACCCGGCGAGCAGCTTGTCGCGCAGCGCGAAGCCGAGGGCGTCCGGCCGCTCGCGCAGTTCCTCCTCGTGGATGGTGGCCGATTCGACCGGGCCGATGATCCGCGTGAGAGCGTAGCACTCGGCCGCCGGGAACGGCAGCTCGGTCGGGACGAGCCGGGCGCCGAGGCTCTCGAGCACCGTCAGCCCCGCCTCGAAGGCGGCGGCGAGGGGCGGGTCGGGCGCAGGGCTCCCCGGCCCCGGGTCGGCGACGACGGCGACCGACACCCCCTCGAGGGAGCGGGTGGCGGCCGCTTTCGACAGGGCGTCGGCGGCCGCCGGGTCGCGGCCCGCGATGGCGTCGAGGACGAGGGCGACGTCCTCCACCGTCCTGGCGAACGGGCCCGGCACGTCCATGGCGTAGCAGTTGGGCAGGAGCCCGTCGGTGGACAGCACACCGGGCGTCGGGATGATCCCGACGGTGCCGGTGGCGGCGGCCGGCAGGCGCACCGAGCCGGTGGTGTCCGAGCCGAGGGCGAAGGGCAGCATGCCGGCCGCGACGGCCGCGCCCGCGCCCGTGCTCGAGCCGCCGGTGAAGCGGGAAAGGTCCCACGGGTTGCGGGCGGGCGGTCGGGGCAGGTCGAAGAACTCCCCGCCGTTGCCGGTCCCGTACTCCCAGGTGGCGAGCTTGCCGAGGACGACGGCGCCCGCCTCCCTCAGCCGCGCCACGAGGTCCGCGTCCGCCTCGGCGACGACGCCCTCCCGCGCGCGGGAGCCGCAGGTGGCCGGAAGGCCCGCCACGTCGTAGTTGTCCTTCACCGCGAAGGGGATGCCGTGGAGGGGCGAGCGCACGCGGCCCGCGGCGCGCTCGGCGTCGCGGGCATCGGCATCGGCGCGGGCGGCCTCGGCCGCCACGTGGACGACGCTGCGGACCGCCCCGTCCACGGCTGCGATCCGGGCGAGCGCGGCCTCCAGGAGGTCCCGCGCCGAGGCCGCGCGGCGCTCCTGCAGGGCCGCCGACGCCGCGACGCCCGGGACGGGCGGAGCGGTTGTCCCGTCCGCGTCAGCCATGGGCGATCCCTCCCCTTCTTCCGCAGGTCGCGGGCGCCGGTGCGTCCCCGCCACGGTCGGCCGGCCCCCGATGGCCGATCGCGCCCGCGCCCTCACCTGTCGAGCGACCGCCGGCCGGGCGCGCCGCCCCGTCCATGCCGCGCCGCCGGGCGCCGCGCACCGGCCGCCTCATCGGTCGCCCGCCGCCGCGCCCGCACCCGCGCCGTCGGCCCGGCGCCCGCGGGCGGCGCGCCCGGAGACACCGGCCGCGTCGGCCCCGTCCCAACCCGCGAACATGTCGCGGGCGATGAGGATGTGGCATTTCATGATGGCGCTCGCCCACTCGGCGTTGCGCGTCTCGATGGCGCGCACGAGGCTCCGGTGGTCCTGCAGGCTGCGCTCCACGTCCCGCCGCTCGAAGCGGCTGAAGGTGCGGAACATCACGCCCACCATCATCAGGTTCTCGCAGATCCCCTGAAGCCGCCCGTTGCCGGCGATCTCGAGGATCTTCATGTGGAACTGCCAGTTCAGCTCGGACGGCCGCGGCATGGGCGCGCCCGCGCGGCTCGCCTCCTCGTAGGCGTCGGTGAGGCGGGCGAGTTGCTCCACGTCCCCGTCGGTGGCGTGCGTGGCGGCGAGCCCCGCCGCCATGCTCTCGAGGCGGGCGCGGATGTCGAAGATCTCCTCGAGCTCCCGCCGCGACCACGCCTTCACGACCGCGCCGGCATGGGGGCTGAAGGCGACGAACCCCTCGGCCGACAGGCGCTGCAATGCGGCGTGGACGGGGGTGCGGGAGAAGCCGAACTCCTCCCCGAGGCGCACCTCCGCGAGGTGCTCCCCCTCGCGGAAGCGCCCGTCCACCACCGCCTGGCGGATGGCGTGGTAGGCGCGTTCGGCCGCCGTCACCTTCCCGCCCACCGTCCGTCGTTGCGTCGCCATGGACCCTCCGCGCCAGATGGCCGGATGTATGCAATTCCGGCCGGGAAAGCGCAACTCCTCTTCGGCGGCACTTCGACGTTGACAGATTGGATGCAATCTGGTACGCATCCACCTTCGGGGGCCGGCCCGCCCCCGCCAGCACGCCACAACCGCGCGCCCGAAAGCGCCGGAAGAACGCATCGAGCGCCCCAGGGCGCCCCATGGGAGGAGACCACGCCGTGAGAGACATCTCGCGAACGCGCCGCCGTGCCGTCCTCGGCCGCATCGCCGGCACCCTCGCCGGCCTCGCCGCCGCCGCCGCCTTCGCCGTCGCGGCCCCCGCCCCCGCCGCCGCGGAGTGGCAGCCCGACCGCCGCGTCACCATCGTGGTGCCGTTCAACCCGGGCGGATCGGCCGACCGCATGGCCCGCGCCGTCGCCTCCTTCCTGCCCGATCACCTAGGCGGGGCGCCCGTGCAGGTGGTCAACAAGCCCGGCGCCTCCGGCGCCCTCGGCCACTCCTGGTTCCTCGCCCAGCCCGACGACGGCCACACCCTGATGGTGACGCCGGTCCACCCGTACATGATCAGCAACATCCTGCGCGGGCAGGGCAACTTCGAGCTCGACGACTTCCACTTCATCAACGGCCAGTGGCAGGACTACTACGTCCTCCTCGTCAACAAGGACCAGCCGTTCCAGACGGCCGAGGAACTCCTCGACTACGTCAAGGAGAACCCGGGCGAGGCGTCGATGCCGATCATCGTCGGCGACGGCGGGCACCTGTCCACGCTGATGATCCTCGAACAGCTCGGCATGCCGCTCGATTCCATCAACTTCGTCACCTACGACGGCGGCGGGCCGATGCGCACCGCCATCGCCGGCAACCAGGTGACGTTCGCGGTCATCTCCGCCCGCGGCAGCGACGTGATCCGCGACGACGTGCGCCCCCTCGCCGTCTTCCGGACCGAGCCGGCCGAGGAGTGGGACGCCCCGCTCATCAACGAGGTGCTCGCGGGCTACGACGCGGAGATCCCGATCATCCCGGCCGACCTTCGCACCCTCGTCGCCCACGCCTCCCTCGCCGAGGACCACCCGGAGCGGCTCGAGGCGCTCACCGCCGCCTACAAGGAGATGCTGGAGAGCGAGGGCTTCCGCCGCTTCATCGGCTCCTCGGCGATCGGCGGCGACTGGCTCGGCCCGGAGGAGACGCAAGAGCGCCTCGCCGAGTACCACGACATCTTCGCCAAGTACGTCGACCTCCTGAACCAGTGACGACCGAGAGGGGCGCGGGCGCCTCCCGCGCCCCCGCCGGCACGCGGGAGGCGCCCATGGACGCGAGCGGGCAGCGCAGGGGGATCGCGTGGGGCCATGCGGCCCTCCTCGCCCTCTTTCTCGCGTTCATCGCCTGGTACGTGACGGACACGGTCCTCGCCTCGAGCCGCGTCTCCAACCTCCTGTTCATCGTGCCCGTCGGCGCGGCGGCCGCAATCATCGGCGTCTTTCTGATGGTCCGCGTCCTCGCGGGCGCCGAGCCGCGGGTGGAGGACGGGGCGCGGGTCGCCGACGACTTCCGCCACCGCCACGGCATCCCCGCCACCATGGCGGCGATGGTCGTCTTCGTGGTCCTCCTCGGAACGGGATGGTTCGACCTCGCCACCTTCCTGTTCGTCGCCGCGACCATGTGGATCTACGGGGCGCGCAACCCGCTCGCGATCCTCGGCTACGCAGCCGCCTTCGCCCTCGTCGTGGTGGCGGGCATGAAGCACGTCCTGTTCGTGCCCGTGCCGACGCTCCTTCCCCTGTGAGGCGGCCATGATCGACGTCGCCGCCTTCGGCCAGGCCCTCGCGTTCCTCTCCTCGGACCTCGCGCCGTGGGTGGCCGTCCCCGCGGGTCTCATGATCGGGCTCGTGTTCGGGATGCTGCCCGGGCTGTCGGTGCCGATCGCCATGGCGGTGTTCCTGCCGCTCACCCTCACCATGGACTTCGCCACGGCGATCCTGTTCCTGACGGCGATCTTCACCGGCGGCGGCTTCGGCGGCGCGATCCCCGCCGTCCTCATGAACGTGCCGGGGACGACGGCGGCCGTCGCCACCACCTTCGACGGCTACCCGATGGCGCGCGCGGGCCGACACAACGAGGCCCTCGGCATCGCGCTCGCCGCCTCGACCGTCTCCACCGCCTTCGGCTACCTGCTGCTCCTCCTCCTCATCGAACCGGCCTCCCGCGCCGTGCTCCTCCTCGGGCCGCCCGAACTCTTCATGGTGGCGCTGTGGGGGCTGACGCTGATCGCGGCCCTGTCGGAGGGCGGCCTCCTCAAGGGGCTTCTCGCGGGCCTCGTCGGCCTCCTCCTCGGCACCATCGGGATGAGCTCGGCGGGCGTCGTCCGGGGCACGTTCGATTCCATGTACCTCCTCGACGGAATCCCGGTGACGGCGGCCCTCATCGGCCTGTTCGCCGCCTCCGAGCTCTTCGACCTCGTGCGCAGCGACTACATCGTGGAGGACGAGCGGGCGCGGAAGGTGCACCTCAAGGGCATCGTCTCGGGCTTCGCCTCCACCTTCCGCCAGCTGCCGCTCGTCCTGCGCGGCGGCGTGATCGGGGCGATGATCGGCGCCGTGCCCGGCATCGGCTCCACGGTGGCGAACCTCGTCTCCTACTCGTTCGCCAAGTCGAGCGCGAAGGACCCACAGACCTACGGCAAGGGCAACCCGCGGGGCGTGGTGGCGGCCGAATCGGCCAACTCCTCCAGCGAGGCGGGCTCCATGGTGACGCTCCTCGCCCTCGGCATCCCGGGCGGGGCGGGCACGGCCGTCATGCTCGGCGCCTTCGCCATGCACAACGTGACCGGCGGGCCCCGCTTCATCTCCGACAACAAGGACGTGGTCTACACCATCATCCTCGGCAACCTCGCCCAGGCGGTGCTCCTCGTCCTCATCGGGCTCGTGTTCCTGAGGATCTCCATCCTCGTCATCAAGCTGCCGCTGCGCTACCTGGTGCCGACCATCATGGCGCTCGCCATCCTCGGCGCCTACGCCCTCACCGGCAACATCACCGGGCCCGTCGCCCTCGTGGGCGGGGCCATCCTCGGCTTCGTGATGAAGCGCTACGGCTACTCGGCCGTCGCCATGGTGATCGGCCTCCTCCTCGGGGGGATGGCGGAGGGCGAGCTCCTGCGAAGCTACCAGCTCGGCGGGCGCGACCTCCTCATCTTCCTCGAGCGGCCGATGGCCCTCGGCCTCCTCCTCCTCGTGGTTCTCACCGTGGCGTGGCCCTTCCTCGCCCGTCGCCTGAAGCGGGCGCGGGGCGCGGGGGCGGGCGCCGTTCCGAAGGGTCCCTGAGACATGGCAAGGACGCTGTTCGACAAGATCTGGGACGCGCACGTCGTCAAGCGCCGCCCGGACGGCACCGACCTCCTGTTCGTCGACCGCCACCTCGTCCACGACGGCACCGCCCAGGCCTTCGACGCGCTCCGCGAGGCGGGCCTTTCCGTCCGGCGCCCGGACCTCACCCTCGGCACCGCCGACCACTACGTCACCACCGACGCCTCCCTCGACGAGCAGGCGGCGGACCTTGCCGCCATGGTCCGCCGCCTCGCCGCCAACGCGGCCCGCGAGGGCTTTTCCGCCTTCGGCTTCGGGGAGCGGCGGCAGGGCATCGTCCACGTCGTCGGGCCGGAGACCGGCTTCACCCTGCCGGGCACCCTCCTCGTGTGCGGCGACAGCCACACCGCCTCCCACGGGGCGCTGGGCGCCCTCGCCTTCGGGATCGGCGCCTCCGAGATCGCCCACGTCCTCGCCACCCAGACCCTCTGGCAGGCCCGCCCGAAACAGATGCGCATTACGATCGACGGGGCGCTCGGGGAGGGGGTGACGGCGAAGGACGTGGTCCTCCACGTCATCCGCACCATCGGGGCCGCGGGCGGCACGGGCCATGCCATCGAGTACGCCGGGAGCGTCATCCGGAACCTGTCCGTCGACGGCCGCCTCACCGTCTGCAACATGAGCATCGAGGCGGGCGCCCGCTCCGGCATCGTCGCGCCGGACGAGACCACCTACGCCTACGTCGCGGGCCGCCCCCTCGCCCCGTCGGGCGCCGCCCTCGAGGAGGCGATCGGCTACTGGCGGACGCTGCCGAGCGATCCGGACGCCCGCTTCGACAGGGAGGTCGCCATCGACGGGGCGGCGATCGAGCCCACCGTCACCTGGGGCACCTCGCCCGAGCACGCCGCGCCGATCTCCGGGCGCGTGCCCGACCCGTCGGCCGAGGCCGACCCGGTGCGGCGGGAGGGGATGGCGAAGGCCCTCGCCTACATGGACCTCGCCCCCGGCACGCCGCTCTCGGAGATCGCGGTGGACCGCGTCTTCATCGGCTCGTGCACCAACAGCCGGATCGAGGACCTGCGCGCGGCCGCCGCCGTCGTGAAGGGCCGCAGGGCGAAGGTGCCGGCGATGGTGGTGCCGGGCTCGGGCGAGGTGAAGGCGGCCGCCGAGGCCGAAGGCCTCGACCGGGTGTTCGAGGCGGCGGGCTTCGAGTGGCGGCGGCCGGGCTGCTCCATGTGCGTCGCCATGAACGGGGACACGGTGGCTCCGGGCGAGCGGTGCGCCTCCACCTCCAACCGCAACTTCGCGGGCCGGCAGGGGGTCGGCGCGCGCACCCACCTCGTGAGCCCGCCCATGGCCGCCGCCGCCGCCATCGCGGGCCGTCTCGCCGACGTGCGGCGGCTCGCGGAAGAAGGAGCGGCGGCATGACCCCGTTCACCGCCCACCGGGGCGTCCTCGTCCCGTTCGTCGCGGCGAACGTCGACACCGACCAGATCGTGCCGGCCCGCTTCCTCCACCGGCCGCGGGCGGAGGGCTACGCCGACCAGCTCTTCCACGACCTGCGTCGCGCGGCGGACGGGACGGCGCGGGCCGACTTCGTCCTCCACGACCCGGCCTTCCGCGACGGCACGATCCTGGTGGCGGGCCCCAACTTCGGCTGCGGCTCCTCCCGCGAGCACGCCGTCTGGGCGCTCGCCGACCACGGCTTCCGCGCCGTCGTCGCGCCGAGCTTCGGCGACATCTTCTTCAACAACGCCATCAAGAACGGCCTCCTGCCGGTGGTGGCCGACGGCGGGGCGATCGAACGCCTGGCGGAGGCCGCGAACGCGCGCCGCGGAGCCAGCGCCCGGATCGACCTTCCCGCCCAGACGCTCGTCCTCGACGACGGCTTCTCCCTCGCCTTCGAGATCGACCCTTACGGGAAGGAGATGCTGATCGCGGGCGCCTCCGAGATCGAGATGACGCTGCGCGCGGCGCTCGCCGAGATCGAGGCGTTCGAAAGCGAACACGCCCGGCGCCACGCCTGGGCGCTGCCCGGCCGCCTTCCGCCGGCCGCGGCCGACCACCAGGAGAGAAGCGAACATGGCTGACCCAGCACTCAGGAAGGCGATCGGCTCGGGCGACTGCGTCGTCGCGCCCGGCGTCTACGACCTCATCTCGGCGCTGATCGCCGACCGCATGGGCTTTCAGGCGCTCTACGTGACGGGCTTCGGCACCGTCGCGTCCCACCTCGGCCTGCCGGACGCGGGAATCGCCACGATGACCGACATGGTCTCGCGCATCGGCCAGATCTGCAAGATGACGAAGACGCCGGTGATCGCAGACGCCGATACGGGCTACGGCGGCCTCCTCAACGTGCACTACACGGTGCGGGCCTACGAGGAGGCGGGCGTCTCCGCCATCCAGCTCGAGGACCAGGAGTTTCCGAAGAAGTGCGGCCACACGCCGGGCCGCCGCGTCGTGCCGGCCGAAGACATGGCGAAGAAGATCGAGGTTGCGGTGGAGACCCGCTCGACCGACGACTTCCTCGTCATCGCCCGCACCGATTCCCGCACCACCCTCGGGCTCGAGGAGGCGCTGCGCCGGGGCCGGCTCTACGCGGAGGCGGGCGCGGACATCATCTTCATCGAGAGCCCGGAGAGCGAGGAGGAGCTCGCCGAGGTCGGCCGCCGGATCGACAAGCCCGTCCTCGCCAACATGGCGAACGGCGGCCGCACGCCCATCGTGGCGGCCGACCGGCTGAAGGAACTCGGCTTCGCGCTGGCGATCTTCCCCGGAGCGGGCTTCCTCGCGGCGGCCGCGGCGCTCGAGACCGTCTACAAGGACCTCCTCGAGAACGGCGTGACCACGCAGCGCTCCGATCTCTATCCCTTCGACGAGTTCACGAAGCTGATCGGCTTCGAGAAGGTCTGGGCGTTCGACCGCGCCCACGCCTGAGGCCGCGCGAAACGCTGGCGGGTGGCCACGCGCCACCCGCCTTTCTCCTTCGCGACGCCGATGATCGCGACGGCGAGCCGCATCGCCGGGCGTCCGGGTTCGCGGCGACGCCGGCCCGGATCCGCGCGTTCGTCCTCTCGATGCCCGCCCCCGCCGGGCGCCAGTCGCCCCTCTTCCTCCGATTGCTGAAGTTCCGGATGCCGGTGCTGCGGGCGATGCACGGCCTCCCGTTCCGCTCCTCGCCGACCGCGTCGCGCCGCTCTCAACTCGCGTGCCGGTCCCCTCGGCGCTATCGTGCATGCGCGGGAGCCGACCGGGGAATGCCGGATCGACGGTCGGCTCCGAGCTCATGCGCTTCTACCCTCGGACGGCGGCCGAGGCGTCGCACATCACGGATGCGATCGAGCGGCCATGAGGGCGGGGAGGAAAAGGGCCTGAAGGGCGGGTCAGGCCGACGATCGCGAGCCGCATGCGCACGTCGCCTCGCCGGGTGGACCGCGCAGGCCGTCGATCCGGTCGAGCACGGACCCGGCTGACGGAGTGGAGCCGGCGACGCCCCGATCGGCGTGCGCCCGGACGGCAATGCCACGGCCGATTGCGGCCGGCGAGACGCATGGACGGCCCGCGCCGTCTCACCGCCGCCAGCGCGCGCTCGGCAGGCGCCTCGACCCGGACCCACCGGTCCCGCGCGCTGCCGACCGCCGGGCCGCGGCGCACGCACGCTCCGGTTCACGGCACCCGCGAGGGCCGGTCCCGTCCGGGCCAGCAACCGATACCCCGCGCGCCACCCACCCCCGGGCGGACGGCGACCGGTGGAGCGGACGGCGCCACGGTGCCCGCGGAGGGCCGTGACGCCCCGCCCCTCACCGGGCCGGCGGAAGGGCGGCGGCGGTCAGGCCGGCGTCCGGCGCTTGCCGCGGAGCCGGTCGACGGCCAGCACGACGATGAAGCCGGCGACGAGGATCGCCATCACCAGCCAGTCGTTCTCCTGGGCGAAGGCGACCGCGGCGGAGGACGCCGCGAGGGCGGCGCCGACGATCATCAGCCGCCACTGGACGTGAATTCCCGCGAGGAAGGTGCCGAGGGCGAACACCATCCCGAGGACGAGCCCGGCCTGCCCTTCCGTGAGCTGGTCGTCGGACATGTAGTAGAAGATGCCATGGACGGCGACGAGGACGCCGATCCAGTGGCCCACCAGGCGGAGCGCGACGGAGAAGAAGCCCCGGGCGAAGGCGCCGTGCACCCACGCGAGCACGAACGTGCCGAGGGCGTACAGGAGCGTCACCAGGCTCCAGTAGGGGAGCGCCAGGCTCCAGTCCGCGTCCGACGTCGCGATGCCGAAGAAGGCCAGCGCGAGCAGCACCACGAGGGTCGCCGCGTCGATCAGGAGGCCGTAGCGTTCGCGAAACCCCTCGAAGCGGCCCCCGGGCGGGCCCTCCGCGGCGGCAGATGAAGGCGCCGTCATCGTGTCCATCCCTTCCCCGTTCCCGTCGGGTCCACGTTTCGCCGCACGGGCGCGGCGGGTCAACCGTCCCCTCGACGCGATCGCCTCGATGGCGCGGCATGCGGCCGCTCTCCCCGGCGAACCGCGGGCCGGGCAACGGGCGCAAGCCGAGGCCCCGCACCCCGGCCGCTGGCGAACGGCCGCCGGCTTCGGGCGAAAACCCCCGCCGCGCCGTCGCCGCCGGGGACCCACCGGCGACCGGCAGGCCGCCGGCGGGCGAAGGACGGCGAGCCCGACAACGCGATCGGATCCGGCCGCGCGTCCGGCCGGTGCGCCAGGGCCGATCACCCCGCGCCCCGTTGGCCGGCGATCGTCCCGGACGGGCGGGTCTCGTCCGGCATGAACCGGCCCCGGGTTTATGCGGACACCCGGCCCGAGCCGGGGGGCTTGGGGACATCCTCGCGCACCGGCCGAGCCCGGAGAGCGGCCGGATCAAGGTCATCCCTGGGACGGCGCGTCGCCGGCGGTGGTCGGCGCAGGAGAAGGTGCGGATCGTCGAGGAGGCGCGCGCGACCGGCGAGACGATGTCGCCCGCCGCCCGGCGCCCGCCGCCCGCCGCCCGCCGCGATGGTGGCGCGCCGAACCTCCCCTATCGTCGGCGACGGCCGATGTCGGAGCGGGGCGCGAGCGCGGTGCGGGCGGACGACGGGGTGACAGGGTGACCGGGTGATCCCGGCGCAGTGGTGCTTTCCGGCGGGACGACCGCCGCCGGCCGGCCGGCGGCAGGCGAGGTCGGGCGCACCGCCCGGGGCCGGGCGTGGTCCGCGCAAGGCGGCGCGCCGCGCCTTCCGATGCCCGCGGGCGGGGCTCACGCCACCCGACGCGCCCCCGCCCACGCCGTCGGGGCGCGGGTGGGGGGCGGCGCGGCGGGCCGCCTCGTCGCGGATCAGCCGTACTGGCCGTGGCAGTGCTTGTACTTCTTGCCGGAGCCACAGGGGCAGGCCTCGTTGCGGCCCACCTTGCCCCACGTGGTCGGGTCGGCCGGGTTCCGCTCGGCCGCCGTGGAGGCCACGTTGCGCCGCGCCGCCCGACGCGCCCCCGCCCACGGCGCCGTCGGGGCGCGGGTGGGGGGCGGCGCGGCGGGCCGCCTCGTCGCGGATCAGCCGTACTGGCCGTGGCAGTGCTTGTACTTCTTGCCGGAGCCACAGGGGCAGGCCTCGTTGCGGCCCACCTTGCCCCACGTGGTCGGGTCGGCCGGGTTCCGCTCGGCCGCCGTGGAGGCCACGTTGCGCCGCGCCGCCCGGGCCATGCCCGCCTCGTCCTCCGGCGCGGGCGCGAGGGCGGCGTCGGCGAAGGCCATCTCGTCCTCGCCCGTCGTCGGGTTGACGTGGTGCTCCTCGAGGCCGGCGAGGTCGTCCATGGGCATGGGCGGGGCCTGCTCGATCTCGATGCGCATGAGCTGGGCCGTCGTCATCTCCCGCAGCCGCTCGAGCATCGATTCGAACAGGGCGAACGCCTCGGCCTTGTACTCGTTGAGCGGGTCGCGCTGGGCGTAGCCGCGCAGGTGGATGACCGAGCGCAGCGAATCGAGGGTGGCGAGATGCTCCCGCCACAGGTGGTCGAGGGTCTGCAACAGGACCGACTTCTCCACCTGCCGCCACATGTCGGAGCCGTACTTGGCCACCTTGCGGGCCGCCGCCTCGTCGACGGCCTGCTTCATGCGCTCGCGCACCTCCTCGTCGGCGATGCCCTCCTCCTGCGCCCAGTCGGCGACGGGAAGTTCGAGGCCGAAGATGCGCAGCGTCTCGTCGTGGAGGCCCTTCACGTCCCACTGCTCGGGATAGGCCTTCTCCGGAATGTGCTTGGTCACCAGCGCGTCGACCACGTCGTGGCGCATGTCGTTGACCGTGTCGCGCACCGTATCGCCCGTCATGAGCTCGAGCCGCTGCTCGAACACGACCTTGCGCTGGTCGTTCATGACGT
>CAZJNX010000051.1:17087-24383 GCA_964547415.1 uncultured Hyphomicrobiales bacterium | reverse complement strand
GTTCCCGGCCGAGGGCATGTCGGGCGGCGAGATCGAGGTGCTCGGCTATCGCGGCATGAAGGAGTACGAGATCGCCTTCGACGACTTCCGCGTCAGGGCGGACGCGCTGCTCGGCGGCCGCGAGGGCGAGGGCTTCAAGCAGCTCATGCAGACCTTCGAGTCCGCCCGCATCCAGACGGCGGCGCGGGCGGTCGGCGTCGCCCAGAACGCCTTCGAGATCTCCCTGCGCTACGCGGAGGAGCGGATCCAGTTCGGCAAGCCCATCGTCGCCTTCCCGCGGGTCGCCGACAAGCTGGTGATGATGGCGGTGGAGACAGTGATCGCCCGGCAGATCACCTACTACTCGGCCCGCCAGAAGGATTCCGGCCGCCGCTGCGACCTCGAGGCCGGGATGGCCAAGCTGCTCGCCGCCCGCGTCGCCTGGGCGGCGGCCGACAACGGCGTCCAGATCCACGGCGGCAACGGCTTCGCCCTCGAGTACCCGATCAGCCGCCTCCTGTGCGACGCGCGCATCCTCAACATCTTCGAGGGCGCGGCCGAGATCCAGGCCCAGGTGATCGCCCGCCGCATCATCGACGGCGCCAACTGATCCCCCGGCCGCGCCCCCTCCAGCGGTGCGCGGCCCTGCAGGCTCCCGTTCTTCATGTCCCGAGCGATCGGGCTCGATGCTCGCACCGGGCGCGGGCCGCCTCAAGGCACGCCTTCGGCTCGTTGGCCTTGACCCGGCCCGCGCCCGGCGCGCTTCTGGAAGTGTCGGCTCCGGCGGAATGTCGCGCCTTTCCGTCTCACCAGCGGAATGGACCAGAAGAGTCGGACGGCCTCCAGGGACGCCCCGGTCCGCCGCGCGGCCGTCCGGATCGTTTTCGTGGGATCCGCATGGCGGGCAGTGGCTCGCCCGCGCCCGCCGTCACGCGGAGGAGGACGCGGCCTTCGTGCCGGTGTAGCCGCGGGTGGCGTCGCGCTGACGGTCGGCCTCGGCGCGCTCGTCCGGCGGTCCCCAGCCGGCGCCGCCCGGCGTCTCGATCATAAGACGGGTGCCGGCCGGGATGCGCTGGAAGCCCTTGCCGGCGAGGCGCGTGCCGTCCGACAGGGCGACGCGGCCCGGCGCGCCGTCCGCCCCGCCCATGGCGCCGCGGGGCGGATGGTCGATCCGGTCGAAGGCGGCGAGGAGCTCCATGTCCCGGCCTTCCGCGTTCTCGATCTCGATCACCTGGCCGAGGCCGCCCCGGTGGCGCCCGTCGCCGCCCGAGCCCTCGCGCAGCTCCTTCCGGCGGAACAGGAGCGGCGTCATCGTCTCGATGATCTCCACGGGCGTGCCCTTGACGCCGGAGGGAAAGGCCGTCGCCGACAGCCCGTCCGAGACGGGCCGCCCGCCGGTGCCCCCGTTCGACGTCACGGTGATGGCGAAGCCGTAGGCTCCTTCGTTGGCCCCCGCCCGGGTGCCGCGCAGGGTGATGTTCCACAGGCAGCTCGTCCCCTCCGCCGGGCAGCGGTCCGGGATCGCCTGGCGCAGGGCGCCGAACACCACGTCCGGCAGCATCTGCCCGATGATGTGGCGGGAGGAGACGGCGGCGGGCCGCATCGCGTTGAGGATCGAGCCGGCCGGCGCCGTCACCTCGAAAGCGGAGAGGGAGCCGGCGTTGTTGGGCACGCCGGGCGCGACCGCGCACATGAGGCCGAAGGCGGTGTAGGCGGTGGTGTAGGCGAGGGGCACGTTGATGCCCCGCGTCGCCTGGGGCGAGGTGCCGTCGTAGTCGACCGAGATCCCGTCCGGCCCGACGGTGACGGCGGCGACGAGGTCGATCGGGCTGTCGTAGCCGTCGATCCGCATGGCGTTCCGGTAGGTGCCCGCGGGCACCGCCGCCACCGCCTCCAGAACCGCCGCCCGCGAGGCCTCCACGACGTGGTCGGCGATCTCGGAAAGGTCCGCGAGGCCGAACTCGTCCATCGTCTCGCAAAGGCGCTCCACGCCCACCGCGTTGCAGTTGACAAGGGAGAAGATGTCCCCCTCCATTTCCACCGGCAGGCGGGAGTTGGCCTTGGCGAGCGCGATCACCTCCGCGTTGAGGCGCCCCGCGTCCACGATCCGGATGAAGGGGATCGACAGCCCCTCCATGTAGACGTCCTTGCCGTCCGGCCCGAAGCCGATGCCGCCGATGTCGGTGAGGTGGGACGTGCAGGAGAAGAGGCCCACGAGCCGCCCGCGGTGGAAGGCCGGCGTCGTCACCACGAAGTCGTTGAGGTGGCCCGTCCCCTTCCAAGGGTCGTTGGTGATGAAGACGTCGCCCTCCTTCATGGTCTCCGCCGGGAAGTGGGCGAGGAAGTGCTTCACGCTCTCGGCCATGGAGTTGACGTGGCCGGGGGTTCCCGTGACGGCCTGGGCGAGCATCCGCCCCTTCGGATCGAAGACGCCGGCCGACAGGTCGCCGCACTCGCGCACCATGGTGGAGAAGGCGGTGCGCACGAGGGCGGTCGCCTGGTCCTCGACCACGGCGACGAGCCGGTCCCAGACGATCTGGCGGGCGATCGGGGAAAGGGCTGTCATGTCTCGCTCCCTTCGCGGGCGGTGAGGACGAGGTTGCCCGCCCCGTCGAGGGCGGCGCGGAAGCGGGCGGAGACGACCGTCGTCGTCGTCTGCTCCTCCACGAGGCACGGCCCATCGACGGCTACCCCCTCGGCGAGGTCCGCCCGGGCGAAGACCGGAACGGCCCGCCGCCCGCCGCCCGCGAGCGTCACCTCCCGCGTGCGGGCCGGCGGGTCCCCGGCCGCGGGCGGCGGGGCGGGCGGCGCGCCGGGCGGGGCGACGGCCTGGGAGAGGGTCAGGGAGAAGGACAGGATCTCGATCTCGCCGTCCGGGATCGTGCGGGTGAACCGGGCGGCGTACGCCTCCTCGAACGTTGTGCGCAGCGCCGCCGCGTCCTCAGGCCCGAGCGGGCGCGAGGGGAGGGGGATGCGGATCTCGTGGCCCTGGCCCACGTAGCGGGCGAAGGCGGTCCGCTCCTCGTCGAGCGGGCCCTCCGGCGCGCCCGCCCGCACGATCGCCTCCGCCTCCGCGCGCATGGCCAGAAGGCGCGCGTTCACCGCGTCCGCGTCGAAGGCGGAAAGGCGCACGTGGAGGGAGCCCACCGCCTCGTAGGCGATGGGGGCGCGCAGGAAGCCGACCGCCGAGCCGACGCCCGCGTTCGCCGGGATCACCACCGTTTCGATGCCGAGCTTTTCCGCCATCCGCGCCGCGTGGAGGGGCGCGGCGCCCCCGAAGGCGATCATGGCGTAGGCCGAAAGGTCCGCCCCCGCCTCCACGGCCTGCCGGCGGGCCGCGGCGGCCATGGTCTCGTCCACGATCTCGCGGATGGCGTCGGCCGCCTCGGCCGCGCCGAGGCCCAGGCGGGCGCCGACGTGCGCCTCCACCGCCCGCGCGGCGGCGTCCGCGTCGAGGCGCATGGTGCCGCCGGCGAAGGCGTCCGCGTCCAGGTGTCCGAGGAGGAGGTCGGCGTCGGTGACGGCCGGGCGATCGCCGCCGCGGCCGTAGCAGGCCGGGCCGGGCTCGGAGCCCGCGCTTTCCGGCCCCGTCCTCAGGCGGCCCATGGCGTCGACGTCCGCGATCGACCCGCCGCCCGCGCCGATCTCCACCATCTCGATCACGGGAATGCGGATCGGCAGGCCCGAGCCCTTCATGAAGCGGGCCGTCCGGTCCACCTCGAAGGTGCGGGCGGTGCGCGCCTTGCCCCCCTCGATCATGGTGAGCTTGGCCGTCGTCCCGCCCATGTCGAAGGCGAGGACGTGCCGCGCTTCGAGGCTCTCCGCCAGCGCCTCGGCGAGGATCGCCCCGCCCGCGGGCCCCGATTCCACGAGGCGGACGGGTACGCGCCGCGCCGTCTCCACCGTGGTGAGGCCGCCGCCCGAGGTCATCATCAGGACGGGCGCCGAGAAGCCTCGCCCGGCGAGGCCCCGCTCCAGCCGGTCGAGGTAGCCGTCCATGATCGGCTGGACGTAGGCATTGGCGCAGGTCGTCGAGGTGCGCTCGTACTCGCGGATCTCCGGCGCCACCTCCGAGGAGAGGCTCACGGCCATCCCCGGCGCCACCGCCCTCACGATCTCCCGCGCGCGCCGCTCGTGGGCCGGGGCGGCGAAGGCGTGCAGGAACGCGATCGCGACCGAGGCGACGCCCATGTCCGCAAGCCGCCGGGCGGCCTCGGCCACCTTGTCCTCGTCGAGGGGGACGACGACCCGGCCGGCGTGGTCGACCCGCTCCGGCACGGTGAGGCGGCGCTCGCGGGGGACCAGCGGCTCGGGCTTCTTCAGGAACACGTCGTACTGGTCGAAGCGGCCCTCGTCGGCGATCTCCACCGTGTCGCGAAACCCCTCGGAGGCGATGAGGCCGGTGACGGCGCCCTTGCGCTCGATGATGGCGTTGGTGGCGAGCGTCGTGCCGTGGATCAGGAGGGCGACGTCGGCCGGCCCGGCGCCGGCGGCGCGAAGCAGGATCTCGAGCCCCGCGAGCACCCCCTCCTCCGGCGCGCGGGGCGTGGTGAGGACCTTGCGCGCCAGGAGCCCGCCGGCCGTCTCGGCCACGAGGTCGGTGAAGGTGCCGCCGATGTCGATGCCGATCCGGATGCCCGCCACGCCCGCTCCCGTCGTCCCGTCTTCCCGTCTCCGGGCCGCGCCGGCCCGTGCGGGTCGGATAGGCGCCGCGGCGCGCCCGCGCAAGCCGCTTGCGCCGCAGGCGCGGCGCGGGCACGGTTCCCGCCCCGAGCCCCCGCCCGCGGACGCCGCCATGCGCCTCCTCCTCGCCAACGCCAACACCTCCGCCCACGTCACCGAGCTGATGACGGAGGCGGCCCTCGCCGTTCCCGTGCCCGACCTGATGGTCCGCGGCCTGACGCCGGAGGCGGGGCCGGCCATCATCGCCTCGCGCCTCGAGAACGAGATCGCCGCCCCCCGCCTCGTGGAGCTGGTGCTCGAACACGCGGACGAGGCGGACGCGGTGCTCCTCGGCGTGTCGTTCGACACCGCGCTTCGCTCCCTCAAGGAGATCCTGCCGATCCCGGTGGTCGGCATGACCCAGGCGTCGCTCATCGCGGCGCGGGCGGTGGGCGACCGGATCGGCGTCGTCGGGCTCAACCCGCGGACGGCGCCCGTCTACCGGGAGACGATCGCGGCGGCCGGCGTCGGCGCCGTGGCGGCGGAGGCCTACGTGGACCTCCCCTACGCCTTCGCGCCGGGGGACCGGGGGGCCGTCTTCGAGCACCTCGGCGGCATCGCGGCCGACCTCGCCGAGCGGGAGGGGCTCGACGCGGTGGTCCTCCTCGGCGCGGTGCTGGCCGGGGCGACGGGGGCGCTGAGGGAGCGGATGCCGGTCCCGGTGTTCGACGGGATCACGGCGGGGGTGCTCCTCGCCGACATGCTCGTGCGGCTGGAGCTGCCGCGGCCTGCGGCGGGCGCCTTCGCCCCGCTCTCCGGCCGGACGATCACCGGCGTGTCGGACCGTCTTGCCCGGCGCGCGGCGGGCGAGACGGCGGGCTGAGGCGGCGCGGCCGGAAAACGGGTGGGCGAACGGCGCCCGGACGCGCGACGTTCTGTGCAGGATGCGACCGGAGACGCCAATGGACGCCACCGCGATCGACTCGCCCGAAACCGCCCTTTCCGCCGACGGCCACGCCGACCTCGGAGAAGTCCTCGACGCGGCCGCGTGCGAGCGCATCGCCGCCCTGTGGGAGGACGAGGCGCTGTTCCGAAGCCGGATCGACATGCGCCGCCACGGCTTCGGCGAGGGCGTCTACAAGTACTTCGCCGCGCCCGTGCCGGAGGAGATCGCCGCGCTGCGCCGTGCCCTCTACGCCCGTCTCGTGCCGGTGGCGAACCTTTGGGAGGAGATGCTCGGCACCGGCCGCCGCTTTCCCGACGCCCACGAGGCGTTCATCGCGCGCTGCCACGCGGACGGGCAGACGAAGCCGACGCCCCTTCTTCTCAGCTACGGGGCGGGCGACTACAACTGCCTCCACCAGGACCTTTACGGCCCCCACGTCTTCCCGCTGCAGGTGGTGATCCTGCTGTCCGACCCGGCCGGCTTCTCGGGCGGCGAGTTCGTCCTCACCGAGCAGCGCCCGCGCATGCAGTCGCGCGCCGAGGTGGTGCCCCAGCCGCGCGGACACGCGATCGCCTTCGCGGTCGCCGACCGGCCGAAGCGGGGCACCCGCGGCGTCTACCGGGTGAAGCAGCGCCACGGGGTGAGCCGCCTGCGCGCGGGCAGCCGAATGACGCTCGGCATCATCTTCCACGACGCGGCCTGAGGAGCGCCCGCCCCCGTTCCCCCGGCGGAAGGGGAACGGTAAGGCGCGGCGTGCACGATGGCGCTCGCCGACGGGGGCCGCGCGGGCGCCCGCCGCAGGACCCGGGGCGCCTTCCGCGGGGGCTCCGGAGGCGGTAGGACGTCGGTCCGCGGCGCGGCCGCGCGGCACCGGGTCAACGGGCGTGACGGACGGATGGAGCCACCCCTCGTCGAGCTGGAGAACGTCGGCCTGCGCTACGGCGCGGGGCCGGAGATCCTGCGCGACATCACGTTCGACATCCCGCCCGGCTCCTTCCAGTTCCTCACCGGGCCATCGGGCGCGGGCAAGACCTCCCTCATCCGCCTCCTGTCCCTGTCGCTGCGGCCCACCCGCGGCTACATGGGGGTGTTCGGCGCCGACGCCCGGCGCCTGTCGCGCCGCCAGCTGCCGGCCGTGCGCCGCCGCATCGGCGTCGTCTTCCAGGAGTTCCGCCTGCTCGACCACCTCACCACCTACGAGAACGTGGCCCTGCCCCTGAAGGTCGCCGGGCAGGAGGAGAGCGCCTTCCGCGGCGACGTGATCGACCTCCTCGGCTGGGTGGGCCTCAAGGACCGGATGCGCGCCTACCCGCCGATCCTGTCGGGCGGGGAGAAGCAGCGCGTCGCCATCGCCCGCGCCCTCATCACCCAGCCGGAGATGCTGCTCGCCGACGAGCCCACGGGCAACGTGGACCCGCCGCTCGCCCGCCGTCTCCTGCGCCTGTTCTTCGAGCTCAACCGGCTCGGCACGTCGGTGGTGATCGCCACCCACGACATCGCCCTCATGGACCTCGTGGACGCCCGCCGCCTGATCCTCGTCGGCGGCCGGATCGAGTTGTCGGAATGAGCGGGGACCGTCGCCGCCCGGCCCCCACCCTGCGCCGCGACGCGCCGGGCGAGCCCCCCGGGGACGAGGAACGCCCGCCCCGCCCCCGCCGGCCGCGGCCGGCCCCGGGCGCCGCGCCCGGCTTCGAGGAGACCGCCTCCCG
>CAZJNX010000051.1:0-17077 GCA_964547415.1 uncultured Hyphomicrobiales bacterium | reverse complement strand
GCCTCCCGCAGCCCGCGCGAAGCCGTGGCGGAGGAGGACGCCGCGTCGCGCCGGCCCCGCGAGGTCGTGGCGGAGGAGGAGAGGGCCTCCCGCCGCCCGCGCGAGGCGCCTCCCGGGGAGGTGGCCCGCCCCCGCCGTCGCCCGGCGACGGAGGAGGACGCCGCCCGGCCCCGCCGCACGGTGCGCCGCCGGCGGCCGCCGGGGGCGGAGGACGCGCGGCCCGCCTTCGTCGGCCCGATCGTGCCGCCCCAGTCGGTGTCCGGCCGGGCGCTGGTGGCGGTGGTCGCCATCATGACGTTCCTGTCGTGCGTGATGGCGGGGGTGATGACCCTCGTGCAGGACGCGGCCCGGGACTGGCGGGCGGACGTGGCGCGGGAGCTCACCGTCGAGGTGCGCCCCGTCGAGGGCACCTCCATGGCCGCCCAGCTCGCCGACGTGCGCCGCGTGGTGGAGGCCGCCCCCGGCGTCGGCCGCGCCCGGGCGCTTTCGGGGGAGGAGATCGAGGCGCTGCTCGCCCCCTGGCTCGGCGTCGACGTGCCGCTCGAGGCGCTGCCCGTCCCCCGCCTCGTCGCCGTCACCGTCGCCGACCCGGGCGCGCTCGACCTTCAGGACCTTTCCCGCCGCGTCGCCGCCGTGGAGGGCGCGAGCCTCGACGACCACCGCATGTGGACCGCCCGGCTGTCGGACATGGCGAACGCCCTGACGGGGGCGGTCCTCCTGTTCGCCGGGCTGATCCTCGCCGCCCTGTCGCTGTCCGTCGTGTTCGCCACCCGCGCGGCCATGTCCCGCAACGAGGAGACGATCGCGGTCCTCCACCTCGTCGGCGCGGAACCCGGCTTCATCGCCCGAGAGTTCCAGCGCCATTTCCTCGTGCTGTCCCTGCGCGGCGGGGCGATCGGCGCGGGGTTCTCGGCGGCCGTCTTCCTCGCCCTCACCCTCCTGGGCGCGGCGAGCGAGGGGACGGCCGCCGAGGCCCAGGCCCGCGCCCTCCTCGGGTCGGTCGCCGTGGGGCCCGCGGGCTACCTCGCGATCCCCGGGGTCGTGCTACTGGTGGCCGTCATCACCGCGCTCACCACGCGCCTCGCCGTCCACGGCCACCTGCGCCGCCTCGGCTAGGCGGGTGCGAGAAGGAGGGACCCATGGACGAGATCACGGACACCGCGCGCACCCCGGTGAGGCCACTGCCGCCGCCGCGGCCGCCGCAGGCGGTGACCCTCGTCCGCTCCGCGCTCTACGCGCTCCTGTCGGGGGCTTGGGTGCTCGTCGCCGGGATCGTCGCGCTCCCGCTGCTCCTGTCGGGCGAGGGTCGGGGGCGCTGGGCCTTCCGCCTGTGGGCGCGGGTGAACCTGTGGCTCCTGAGGGTGGTCGTCGGCCAGCGCATGCGCGTCCTCGGCGCGCAGAACATCCCCGAAGGCGGGGCGCTGGTGGCTTCCAAGCACATGTCGCCCTGGGAGACCTTCGCCCTCGTCCCGCTCCTGTCGCGGCCCACCTACATCCTGAAGAAGGAGCTCCTCAGGATCCCGGTCTGGGGCTGGTACGCGCGCCACTTCGGCATGATCCCGGTGGACCGGTCGGGCGGCGCGCGCGCGCTGACGGCGATGTCGAAGGCCGCGGGCGCGGCCGTCGCGGAGGGTGCCCAGGTGGTCATCTTCCCGGAGGGAACGCGCCGGCGGCCGGGCGACCCGCCCGACTACAAGACCGGCGTCGCCCTTCTGTACAGGACGCTCGGGGCCCCCTGCACGCCGGTCGCCCACAATTCGGGCATGTTCTCCGAGTTCCGCTCGTTCATCCGCTATCCGGGGACGATCACCGTCTCCTTCCTGCCGCCGCTCCCGGCCGACATGCCGCGCGACGCCTTCCTCGCCGCCCTCCGGTCCGCCATCGAGACGGAGACGGACCGCCTCGTCGCCGAGGTCGCGGGCGAGCCGCCCCGCTGACCTCAGGACGGGCCGGCAGCGGCGCCGTCGAGCCGGCGGGCGAGGGCGGCGAGCTGCGGGTCGTGGACGCCCATCTCCTCGAGGTGCTCGGCCGTCGCGCGGACGTACTCCACGTTGTCGCCGGACACGCCGCGCGCCCCCTCAACGATCGCGTGCTGGGTCGTGAGGTCGAGGGCGCCGGCGTACTGGGGGTGGGTGCGGTCGACCACGTAGGTGACGGCGGGGAGGACCGCGCCCCCCGCGAGGCGGACGGGCACGGTGCGCTCCTCGTAGACGGCGGTCACCTGCTCGCGGGCGCGCAGGTAGTCGAGGACCGTGTCGCGCTCGGCCGGGTCGATGCGGAACAGGAGGCCGCGGCACGCCCCGCCCCGGTCGAGGCCGAGGACGAGACCTGGCCGCTCCGGCGTGCCCCTGTGGTGCCAGGAGTAGACGCACAGGCGCCGGTGGCGACCGAACAGCACACCCGGCTCGGCCGAAAGGTACGGGAAGCCCGGCCGCCACATCAGCGAGCCGTAGCCGAACACGCAGAATACGCCCATGGCCGGCCCGTCCCGATCCCTCCGCCCCGAAGGCGCCGCGTTGCCGGCATCGTCCGCCCGCGGCGCAAAGCCCCGTCCTAGCGGTGGCGCTTGCGTGGCGCCAGCCTTGGTGACAGGCTCCGCCCCCTTGTCGGGGTCGCACCTGCGTCCTTTCCGGGTGGACGGCCCCCGCCGGACGGGCCGGGCAAGGCGAGCCGAGCGAGACGGGCGGCGCCGGCCGCCCCGGGGCCGTCCGGGCGCATGACGGGGAGAGGGACGTGAACGAGAAGGAAGGCCGGCCGACCGCGCGCCGCGGGAGCCGGCGTTTCAAGGTCGTGCTCGCGATCGTGGTGGTGGCGATCCTCGTCTGGTCGGGGATCTGGTTCGCCGCCGCGACCGTGTTCGAGCGCCAGCTCGACAAGGCGATGGCGGCCGCGACCGACGCCGGGACCATGGTCACCTGCCGGGACCGGCGGATCGACGGCTTTCCCTTCCGTCTGGAGCTGCGCTGCGCCGCCGGCAGCCGGGTCATCTCGCCGGACCTCGACGCGACCGTCGGCGGCGTGACCGGCGTCGCCCTCGTCTACGACCCGCGCCGGGTGATCCTGGAGGCCGGCTCGCCCGCACGCCTCGAGGCGCCGGTCCCGGCGACAGCCGAATGGGCCCTCGCCCACGCGAGCCTCGTCCTGTCGGCCTCGGGGGCGGAGGAGATGCGCCTCGAGATCGAGGAGGCGGTGCTCGCCTCGGACGCGCTTCCCGACACGGTGACGGCGGACCTCGCCGGGCTCTACGTGCGCCCGCTGCCGGACGAGCCGTCGGTCCTCGACCTCGGCGTCAAGTTCGACGGCCTCGCGGCGGTGCGGGACGCGGTTCCCCTCGACGTGCGCGGGCGGTTCCTTGTCGACGGGGCGGGGCCGCTCCTTGCCGGGCGGCCGGACGCGCTGGCCGGCCGGCTCGCCAACGGAGGCGTGCCGGTGCGGATCGACCAGCTGCTGCTCACGGCGGGCGAGGCCCTCGTCTCCCTCGGCGGCACGGTGACAGTGCGGCCCGACGGCCTTCTCGACGGGAAGGTGGACGTGGCGGTGGCGCTGCCGGACGGCGGGCTCCCGGACGTCGGCCTGCTGCCGGTGGAGACGCGGCAGGCGGTGGGCGGCGTCGTGCGCAACGTCCTCGCCATGGCGCCCGAGACCAAGATCGGCGATCGGCCAGCCCGGAAGCTGACCCTGACGATCCGCTCAGGACGCGTGACGGCGGGTTTCGTGCCCCTCGGCCGCATTCCCCCCGTCATCGCCGTCGCCGGCGGCTGAACCCGTCTCCGCCCGCGGCTCGCCCGCCGCGCCGCCGGGCTGCGCGCGGTGCGACCAGCGGCCGAAGTCGGGCTCGGGTGCGTCCTGCCCGGCCTCGATGATGCCGCGGCGGATCGCCCGGGTGCGGCTGAACAGCTCGAAGAGGGTGTCCCCGTCGCCCCAGCGGATGGCCCGCTGCAGGGCGGCGAGGTCCTCCGAGAAGCGGCCGAGGGTCTCCAGCACCGCCTCGCGGTTGTTGAGGAAGACGTCCCGCCACATGACCGGGTCGGAGGCGGCGATGCGGGTGAAGTCGCGGAAGCCGCCGGCCGAGAACTTGATGACCTCCGAGCTCGTCACCCGCTCCATGTCGTAGGCGGTGCCCACGATGTTGTAGGCGATGAGGTGGGGCAGGTGGCTCGTCATGGCGAGCACCAGGTCGTGGTGCTCGGCCGTCATCACCTCCACGTCCGAGCCGATGGCCCGCCACAGCGCCGCGACGCGCTCGAGCGCCTCCGGCTCGGTGTCCTCCGCCGGGGTGAGGATGCACCAGCGCCGGTCGAACAGCTCGGCGAAGCCCGCCGCGGGGCCCGACTGCTCGGTGCCCGCCACCGGGTGGGCCGCCACGAACCGGCCGGGCCGGGCGATCGCGGCCGAGACGGCACGGATCACGGCGCCCTTCACCGACCCGGTGTCGAACAGGATCGCCTCGTCCGGGAGCGCCGGGGCGATCGCCTCGGCCACCTTGCCCATGGCGCCCACCGGAACGGCGAGGACCACGAGGTCCGCCCCGCGCACCGCCGCCGCCGCGTCCCCGTGGTAGCTGGTCCCGAGGGACAGCCGCTCCGCCTCGGCGAGGGCGTCCGCGTCCCGGTCGCCGATCGCCACCTCGCCGGAAAAGCCCGCGCGGCGCATGGCGTGGACGAGGGACGAGCCGATGAGGCCGATCCCGACGACCGCGACCCGCTCGATCCCTGCGAAGGGGCCGACCGCCTCAGCCATCCCCGCGCCCCATGAACGCGGCGAGCGCGGCGAGGGCCGCCCGGTTCGCCTCCTCCGTGCCCACGGTCATCCGCAGCGCGTTCGGCAGGCCGTAGGCGCCCATCTGGCGCAGGACGATCCCGCGCTCGGCGAGGAAGGCGTCCGCCTCCGCCGCCGTGCGGCCGGGGGTGTCCGGGAACTCGAGGAGCAGGAAGTTGGCGACGCTCTCGGGCGTGTCGATGCCGAGCTTCGCGAGCTCCTGCCGCACGAACGGGAGCCAGCGGGCGTTGTGGTCCGCCGCCTCCTCGGCGAAGGCGCGGTCGGCGATCGCCGCGGCGCCGGCCGCCAGCGCCGCCGCGTTCACGTTGAACGGCCCGCGGATGCGGTGCATGGCGTCGATCACGTGGGCAGGGGCGTAGGCCCAGCCGAGGCGGAGCGCCGCGAGCCCGTGGATCTTCGAGAAGGTGCGCGTCATCACCACGTTCTCGCACGTGGAGACGAGCTCGATCCCGCTCTCGTAGTCGTTGCGGCGCACGTACTCGGCATAGGCCGCGTCGAGGACGAGGAGGACGTGGCGCGGCAGGCCCGCGTGGAGCCGCCGGACCTCGTCGTGGGGCAGGTACGTCCCCGTCGGGTTGTTCGGGTTGGCGAGGAAGACGATCCGCGTGCGCTCCGTGACGGCGGCGAGGATCGCGTCCACGTCCGCCGTCAGGTCCCGTTCGGGCACCACCACGGGCGTCGCCCCGGCCGCGAGGGTCACGATCCGGTAGACGAGGAAGCCGTGCTCGGTGAAGACGGCCTCGTCGCCCGCGCCTAGGAAGGCGTTGGCCATGAGGGCGAGGAGCTCGTCCGAGCCGTTGCCGCACACGATCCGCTCGGCAGACAGGCCGTAGGTCTCGGCGATCGCCGTGCGCAGGGCCGTCGCCGCGCCGTCCGGGTAGAGGGCGAGGGTCTCGGCGGCGGCGAGGTAGGCGGCCTTCGCCTTCGGGCTCGGCCCGAGGGGCGTCTCGTTGGAGGAGAGCTTGTGGACCGGGCCCCCGCCCGTCCCCTTGCTCTTGCCGGGCACGTAGGGGGCGATCGACAGGACGTTGGGCTTGGGCGCGGGGCGCGTCGGGGTGGCGAGGGTGTCCATGGCGGATCGTCTCACTTGCGGGGGCGCGGGCGTCCGGCACGCGGGTGGCGCGCGGCGGCTCCGGCCGGATGTCAGGGGGGCGGCAGCGCGCCGGGCGGATCGGCGAGGACGCCCGGCAGGGGCGCGAACCCGCCCAAGGGGCGCACCGCCGCGCCGAGGGCCTCGGCGAGCCGCTCCGCCGAAAGGTCGGACGGCGCCTCCAACAGGATGCGCTCGCCGG
This sequence comes from uncultured Hyphomicrobiales bacterium, assembly GCA_964547415.1. GTDB lineage: Bacteria > Pseudomonadota > Alphaproteobacteria > Rhizobiales > Amorphaceae > CAZJNX01. Next base: position 11,006 of record CAZJNX010000051.1, on the reverse strand, counting down.
CCGCCGCCGTCACCAGCGAGCCGGGGAGCGGCGCGCGGCGGATCGCCGCCCGTGCGTCGAAGAGGGTGCGCCCCTCGCCCGCCGGGCCGACGAGACGGCCGCCGACCACGAGCACCGACACCTCCGGCCGCCCGAGGACCGCGCCCGACAGGCGCGCGACCGGATGGATCCCGGCCTCGCCCAGCCGCTCCCACCAGGGCGAGGCCGCCTCGCCGAGGGGCACGAAGGCGAGGTTCCCCGGCCCCGCCTCCAGGGCGGACAGGGCGGCGGCGCCGTCCTCGGCCGTCTCGACCGGGGCCTCGAAGCCGGCATGGAAGCGGGCGAGATCCCGGGCGAGGGGGTCGGCGCCCGCTACCACGATCCCGTAGGGCCGCTGGAGGCGGCAGAAGGCGGCGATCAGCGTGCGCCAGAGGTGGGCGAGGACCGGGAACGGCAGGACGCCGCCATGGTTCGCGGCGAGCCTTTCGAGGATCGCCGCCTCCCGCTCCGGCCGGATGACGACGCCCGAGCCCGCGCCCCCCTTGGCGGCGACGAGGGCGTCCACCGCCTCCGCCCGCTCCATCAGGAGGCGGTGGATCTCCCCGTCGATCCGGTCGATCCCGGCCCTGAGGCGCGCGAGCGAGGCGTCCGGTCCGGCCGCCGCCACGGTCGCCTGCCTCGCCTCGCCACAGCCTGCCATCGGTCCTTCTTTCCGTGCCGCGCCCGCCGGCGATGCCCGGCCGGGAACGGCACCCGGTACACCAGCGGGCGCGGGCGATGCAAAGAAAACGTTGACGCCTCACCGGCAGGGCCATAGCGTCCGCGCCGCCGGCGACGGGATGCCCGGGCGCGTTCGCGCCGTCCCGTGACCGCCGCCCGAAGGACCGCGGCCGCCCCCGGCGCGCCCGACCCCCCGACCGACCCGGACCCGTTTGCCAGTCATGCAGCTCACGCGGCAGACCGACGACGCCATCCAGGACCTCCGGCGGCGCGAGGCGAACGAGCCGTCGAGCGAGGTCGTGCGCTTCGGCCCGGACGACGCGCTGACCCTCGATTCCGGCGCCGTCCTCCAGAACTGGCAGATCGCCTACAAGACCTACGGCACGCTGAACGCCGACAGGTCCAACGCGATCCTCGTGTGCCACGCCCTCACCGGCGACCAGTACGTGGCGAGCACCCATCCGGTCACCGGCCGAGCGGGCTGGTGGTCCATGCTGGTGGGGCCGGGCAAGCCCGTCGACACCGACCGCTATTTCGTGATCTGCGCCAACGTGCTCGGAGGCTGCGCGGGGACCACCGGCCCCGCCTCCCTCGACCCGGCGACCGGCAAGCCCTACGGCCTCGCCATGCCCCTCGTGACCATCGCCGACATGGTGCGGGCCGAGGCGCGGCTGGTGGACCACCTGGGGATCGAGCAGCTGTTCGCGGTGATCGGCGGGTCCATGGGCGGCATGCAGGTGCTGCAGTGGGCGGCGAGCTACCCGGAGCGGGTCTTCTGCGCCCTGCCGATCGCGACGGGCGCGCGCCACTCCTCCCAGAACATCGCCTTCCACGAGGTGGGGCGCCAGGCGATCATGGCCGACCCCGACTGGCGCGGCGGACGCTACGACGACCACGGCACGATCCCGAGGAAGGGCCTGTCGGTGGCGCGGATGGCGGCCCACATCACCTACGTGTCGGAGGCCGCGCTCCACCGGAAGTTCGGCCGCAACCTGCAGGACCGGGAGACGATCACCTTCGGCTTCGACGCCGACTTCCAGATCGAGAGCTACCTGCGCCACCAGGGCTCCACCTTCGTGGACCGGTTCGACGCCAACAGCTACCTCTACCTGACGCGGGCGATGGACTACTTCGACCTCGCCGCCGACCACGGCGGGCGCGTGTCGGGCGCCTTCCGCAAGACGCCGACCCGCTTTTGCGTCGTCTCCTTCTCCTCCGACTGGCTCTTTCCGACGCGGGAGAGCCGGACCATCGTCCACGCCCTCAACGCGGTGGCGGCGGGCGTGTCGTTCGTAGAGATCGAGACCGACAAGGGCCACGACGCCTTCCTCCTCGACGAGCCGGAGTTCATGCGGGTCGTCTCCGGCTTCCTCGAGGGGGCGGCGAAGCTGAGGGGCCTCGCCGTCCACGGGCCGGACGTGGTGCGGGTGCCCGCGACCGCCGGGGAGGGGGGGCCATGAACGTCGTCCACCGGCCGAGCGCGGCGACCATGGCCATGGGCCGCGGCCGCGTCGACTACGAGGTGATCCGCGACCTCGTCCGCCCGGGCGCGCGGGTCCTCGACGTCGGCTGCGGGGACGGGGAGCTGATGGCGCTGCTCGCGGCCAAGGACGGGGTCCGGGTGCAGGGAATCGAGCTTTCCCAGGCGGGCGTGAACCGGGCCGTGGCCCGGGGCCTGTCGGTGGTGCAGGGGGACGCGGACACGGACCTCGACGACTACCCGGCCGGCGCCTTCGACTTCGCGATCCTGAGCCAGACGCTGCCGGCGACGCGGGACCCGCGCAAGGTGCTGGAGAACCTGTTGCGCATCGGCGAACGGGCCATCGTGTCCTTCCCGAACCTCGGGTTCTGGCGGTTGCGCTTCCGCCTCATGTTCCTCGGCTGCGCGCCCGTGCCGGGAAGCTCGCCCGCCCCGTGGTACGCGAGCGAAGAGATCCACCTGTGCACGATCCGGGACTTCGTGGCGCTGGTGGAGGAGATCGGCGCGACGACGGAGGCGGCGATCGCACTCGACGGCAAGGGCGCGCGCATGTCCTTCACCGCCCCGTGGTGGTTCTGGAACCTGTTCGGCGAGCAGGCCGTCTTCCTCCTGCGCCGCTGAGGCGCCGCCGCGGCCCCTCGCTCAGGCCGCGTCCCGGCGCGCGCGGACGACGGCCGCCCGTCCGGGCGCGATCACGGGCGCGAGGATGCGGGCGGGCTGACGCCGGCAGCCGGAGAGGATGCCCATGGACATGCGCTTTTGCGCGTCGAGGGCGATGGCGCCGGCGACCTGGGGCAGCGTCTTGCGGCCGATCCGCTCCCACGTCCGGGCCGAGCCCATGAACAGCCGCCCCGCCGTCGGCGGGGTGAACAGGAGCGGCTCCACCCCGTGCACCGCGAACATCGAGTCCTCCGCGAGGCGGGAGAGCTGCCCCCGGGAGAACGGCCGGCCGATGCCGAAGGGCGTCGTGTCGGTCCGCGCCCACAGCCCCGAGCGGTGGGCGACGACGACGAGGAGCCGGCCGGAGGGGACGAGCACGCGCCACAGCTCCCGCAGGAGCGCGGGGACGTTGTCGGTCGCCTCGAGGGCGTGGACCACGAGCAGGCAGTCCACCGACGCGTCCGGCAGGGGAAGGTGCTGGTCGTAGGCGAGGAGGGTGCGGTTCGGCCCCTCCCGCGGCCAGTGGAGGACGCCCTCGGCGGCGGGCATCACGGCGATCACCCGCTCCGCCTCGCCGATGAAGGGGCGCAGGAACGGCGTCGTGTGTCCGACGCCGACCACGCGCCGGCCCTTCACGTCCGGCCACGTCTCGCGGATGCGGGCGGAAATCAGCTGCCTGACCGTCCGCCCCATGGGCGTCAGGTAGAACGAGCGCAGCTCGTGGACGTCGAGATGCATGTCCTCGTCCGCTCCGTCGTCGCTTTCCGGCCGCAACTCTTATGCAAATGGTGGCCCCCGTTGTCGAATGCCAGACCTGCAACCGCCCGTCCCTCCGGTTTCCCGGCCCGTTCCATTGCATCCGGGCAACAGGGCGGCGCCCGCACGGCGGCCGGCCGGTTGCGGGGGAGGGGCGGCGGCACCACCTTCCCCAGCGACCGCGCCCGCCCGCGGACCCGCCCGACGCGAGAGCCGCAAGACCGGAGGACCCGCCGCCATGGCCGACGTTCGCCTCGTCCCGTGCCTATCGGACAACTACGCCGTCCTCGTCCACGACCCGCCCTCGGGCGACACCCTCCTCGTCGACGTGCCGGACGCGGACGCCGTCCTGAAGGCGCTCGAGGAGACCGGCTGGCGCCTGTCGGGGATCCTCGTCACCCATCACCACGCCGACCACGTGGGGGGGCTCGCCGCGGTGAAGGCGAAGACGGGGGCGGCCGCCATCGGCCCCGCCGGAGAGGCGGAGCGGATCGCCGGCCTCGACCGGACCGTCTCGGACAGCGAGGCGTTCGAGCTCGGCGCCTTCCGCGTGGAGGCGATCAGCACCCCGGGCCACACCGCCGCGCCCATCTCCTATCACCTGCCGGACGAGCGGCTCGCCTTCACCGGCGACACCCTCTTCGCCATGGGCTGCGGCCGCCTGTTCGAGGGGGACGCCACCACCATGTGGCAGTCTCTGAAGACCCTGCGCGAGCGCCTGCCCGACGAGACCGAGATCTTCTGCGGCCACGAGTACACCCTGAAGAACGCCGAGTACGCGGAGAGCCTGTCGCTCTCCGTCCCCGCCCTTGCCGAGCGGATCGAGGACGTGAAGGCGAAGCGCGCCCGCGGCGAGCCGACCCTTCCCACCACCATGGCCCTCGAGAAGACCACCAACCCCTTCCTGATGGCCGACGACGCGCGGGTCGCGGGCGCCCTTGACCTTCAGGGCCGCCCGCCGGAAGAGGTGTTCGCGCGCCTTCGCGCGGGACGGGACTCCTTCTGATGACGCTTCGCAACGACGACGGGATCACGGTGGAGGCGCTCGTCTCCACCCTCGGCCTCGAGCCCCACCCTGAGGGCGGCTTCTTCCTTGAGACCTTCCGCGACCCGAACGCGGGCGCGGAGCGGGACCACTCCACCGCCATCTACTACCTCTTGCCCGCCGGCGCGGTGTCGGCCTGGCACAAGGTGCGACAGGCGGAGGTCTGGCACTGGTACGGCGGCGCGCCCCTCGTCATCACCATTTCCGAGAACGGGCACGACGCGGCCGCCTGCCGCCTCGGGCCGGACCTCCTGAACGGGGAGCGGCCCCAGGTGGTCGTCCCGCCGGGCGCCTGGCAGACGGCCGAGAGCCTCGGCCGGTGGACCCTCGCGGGCTGCACCGTCGCGCCCGGCTTCGACTTCGCCGACTTCGAGATGGCGCCGCCGGACTGGCGGCCGACGCCCCGCCCATCCATCTGAGACGCGGCGCCAGGGCGGCATGCCCGCCGCGCCCGAACGCATCCTCCCGCGGACCGCGCCGTCCGGCTGCGCGCCGCGTCGCCTCGAGACAAGCCATTGAAGAGCCCCGCAAGGGCCCGGCGAGCGGGCCACGCCTGACATGCTCGCGATCCAGATCATCGGCGGACTGATCGCGCTCCTCGGCGGCGGGGAGCTGCTCGTGCGCGGCGCCTCCAAGCTCGCCGTGCGCCTCGGCCTGTCGCCCCTCGTGGTGGGCGTCCTCATCGTCGGCTTCGGCACGTCGGTGCCCGAGCTCGTCACCTGCGTGGACGCGGCGCTGTCCGGCGCGCCGGGCATCGCCATCGGCAACATCGTCGGCTCCAACATCGCCAACATCCTGCTCATCCTCGGCGTCGCGGCGAGCCTGCGCCCGTTCGCGACCCAGCGGGCCGCCGTGATGCGGGACGGCATGCTGGTGATCGCGACGGCGGTCCTGTTCGCGGCGGCCGCCTTCACCGGCATGATCGACCGCTGGATGGGGGTCGTCTTCGTCCTGGGCCTCGCGGGCTACATCGCCTACACCTTCCGCACCGACCGGGCGAACGAGGAGGCGAACGGCTCCGACGACGTTCCGACCGTCTCCGGCAACGTCCTCGTGGAGATCGTCCTCATCGCCGGCGGGCTTTTTCTGGTGATCGCGGGGGCGGGCTACCTCGTGGAAGGTGCGGTGACGACGGCGCGGATTCTCGAGGTGCCGGAGGAGGTGATCGGCCTGTCGCTCGTCGCGGTCGGCACCTCGCTGCCCGAGCTCGCCACCAGCATCGTCGCCGCCGCGCGCCGCCAGTCCGAGATGGCGCTCGGCAACGTGCTCGGCTCCAACATCTACAACGTGCTCGGGATCGGCGGCATCACGGCCCTCGTCGCGCCGATCCCGGTGAGCGACGGCGTGCGCTTCTTCGACATCCCGGTGATGGTGGCCGTCTCCGTCGGCCTCGTCCTCGTGGTGGCGACCGGCCAGCGGGTGAACCGGTGGGAGGGCTTCCTCCTCCTCGGCCTCTACGGGGTCTATCTCGTCATGCTGTCCGGCGGCGCATCCATCTGACGCTCAGGCGGCGGCTTCGCGCCGTCGCCCGGCCCGCACGTTGAGGGCGAAGACGGCGAGGACGGCGACGGCCCCGACGGCGGAGACCACCGGCGTGTTCGGCCAGATGAGGGCGAGGCCTGCCGCGGCCAGCACCGCCCGCATCGGCCAGGAGACCGGCGCCTCCAGGTAACCCTCGAGGGCGACGCCGAACGCCGCCATCCCGAGAAGCGCGATCAGGAAGACGAGGGCCATCTCGCCGGGCGTTCCGGTCAGGAACGGCGTGTAGGCGAACAGGATCGGCATCAGGTAGAGGCCCTTGGCGAGCTTCCAGGACACGAAGCCGGTGGCCATCGGCTTCGTCCGCGCGATCGCCGCCGCCGCGAAGGCGGTGAGGCACACGGGCGGCGTCACGTTGGAATCCTGCGACAGCCAGAAGATGATCATGTGCGCCGACAGGAGGGCGCCGAGGGCGATGGCCGGGTCGAGGGCGGCACGCGCCTCTCCGTGGATCTGGGCGATCACCTCCGCCGGCAGGCTTTCGTAGAGGGCCCGCGCCTCGGCCTCGGGCATCGGCGCCGACAGGGCCGCGAGGCTCGTCGGGTCGGCGAGCAGGAAGAAGGGCTTGATCGCCTCGGACACGGTCCCCTCCACCATGGCGGCGATCGTGTTGGCGTCGATGTCGGCGGGCGAGAGCACCTGCCCGACGATGAGCTGCTGGAGCGCGGGCGCCGACAGCGTGGCGAGCACGATGTAGGCGGCCGTCACCGGCAGGCCCATGCCGAGCACCAGCGAGGCGAGGGCGATGAGGACGAGGGCGACGAGGAGGTTCCCCCCCGCCCACTCGGAGATCATCAGCGAGAAGGTGTTGCCGATCCCGGTCATCGCGATGACGTTGACGACGAGGCCCACGGCGATGAGGAGGATCGCCGTCGTCACCATGTTGCGCGTGCCGAGGGCGAGGGCCTCCAGGATCGCCCGCGGACCCATCCGGTTCGGCGTCATCCACGAGGCTGCGATCACCGACAGGATGGCGATGCCGGCGGCGAAGGTGGGCGTGTAGCCCCACACGAGGAGGCCGACGAGGACCGCGATGGGGATGAGGAAGGCCGGCCCCCCGCGCTTCAGGACGCCCCAGACCGCCGGCACCTCCCCGTCCGCCGCCACGCGCGAGCGCTTCGCCTCGATCCGCACGAACAGGGCGACGGAGAAGAAGTAGACGAGCGCCGGCAGGAGGGCGACGGCCACGATGTCGAGGTAGGAGATCTGGGTGAAGCTCGCCATCACGAAGGCGCCCGCGCCCATGATCGGCGGCATCAGCTGCCCGCCGGTGGAGGCGGCCGCCTCCACCCCCGCGGCGAAGCGGGGCGGGAAGCCCGAGCGGATCATGAGCGGGATCGTGATGGTGCCGGTCGACACGGTGTTGGCGATGGCCGAGCCGTTGGTGGTGCCGGTGAGGCCCGAGGCGAAGACGGCGACGAAGCCCGGGCCCCCGGTGAGACGCCCTGCGAGCGCCCGGGCGAGGTCGACGATGAACTCCCCCGCCCCCGAGCGGATCAGGAACGCGCCGAACAGGATGAACATGAACACGAACGTCGCCGAGATCCGCCCGATGAAGCCGAACATCCCCTCGTCGGAGTAGATCGAGCGGAACAGCACCGTCTCGGTGGACAGGCCCGCGAAGCGGAAGACGCCCGCGATGTCGTCGCCCCAGATCGTCGGGTAGGTGAGCGCGGTGACGATGAGGATCGGGATGATCCAGCCCGTGGTCCGCCGGGTGAGTTCCACCGCGCCGAGGATGGCGATGGCGCCCATCGTCCATTCGAGCGGGGTGAGGGTGACGCCGCGGGCGTAGATGGCGTTTTCCGAGGCGACGAGGCCGAGGGTCGATACCGCCACGAGCGCCCCGAAGGCGAGGTCCGCCGCGAGGACCGCGCGCCGCCCGCCCGCGGTGCGCGCGGTGAAGAGCGGGTAGCGCATGGCCGCGATCAGGGCGAAGCCCGCGAAGTGGATCCCCGTGAGGGTGAGGGTGGACAGCGTCGACAGGTCCGCGAGGAAGGCCGCGAGGCCGCCGACGGGAAGCCCGACCCCGGCGAGCGGCGCGAGGGCGCGCGAGAGCAGCGTGCCGAGGCCGTTGGCGAGGATGTGGAACAGCGCGATCGCGACGGACCACCAGAAGAAGGCGCTGCCGAGGAGGCCGCGGGTCACGTCCCGCCCGCCGCCCGCGAGGGTCGCGTCGGTGAGGCCGCTCTCGCCCGCGTCCAGGCCCCGTGTGTCGGTCATCGCCCGTCACCCCTCGCGGCCGCCTCGCCGGCGACGGCGACAGGAGGCACGATGCCGGCCGGCGGCGCAACGCCCCGCCGCGGCCGCCCTCCCTAGCCGCCCCGCCGCCCGCCACGCAACGGCCGCGCCGCGCCGGCCGACCGGGAGGGGAGGCGAGGGCGGGGCGGGGTCAGGTCTAGGTGTCGTCCTGCTCGAGGGCGTCGGACAGGCGGATGAGGAGCATCTCGATGCGCTCGTTCTGCTGGGCCTGGTTGTCGGCCCACTCGCGCATCAGCTTCTGCTCGGCGCGCAGGTGCTTCACGAGGCCCTGGATTCCTTCCGCGAGCTGGGCCATCGCCTGGGAGCCGGAGCGGCCGCGCCCGCCCTCGCCGGCCTCGAGGGCGGCGACGAGCCGGTCGATCGCCTCCTTGAGCTCCGCACCGTAGGCGCCGGCGGCGCCCTCCACCCCGTCCTCCACCACGTCGGTGAGGGTGGACAGCCAGTCCTCGAGCTCGGTGTAGAAGCGGTTCTGCGCGCGCCCGGCCTGCAGGTCGAGGAAGCCCACGATGAGCGAGGCGGTGAGGCCGAACAGGGACGAGGAGAACGCCGTGCCCATGCCGGCGAGCGGGGCCTCGAGCCCCGTCTTCAGCTCCTCGAACATGACGCCCACGTCCCCGCCCGGGTCGAGGGACTGGATCGTCTGGCCCACCGAGCCGATGGTCTGGAGGAGCCCCCAGAAGGTGCCGAGGAGGCCGAGGAAGACGAGGAGGCCCGTGGTGTAGCGGCTGATGTCGCGCGCCTCGTCGAGGCGGGTCGCCACCGTGTCGAGGAGGGAGCGCATGGTGCTCGCCGACAGCACCGTCTCGTCGACCCCGTCGCGCAGGAGCGTCGCCATGGGCGCGAGGAGGCGCGGGCGAGGGCCGGCCCCCTCCTCGGCGCGGCCGAGGCGGAAGCGGTTCACCCAGCGCACCTCGCGGAAGAGGCGCAGCACCATGTGGAAGGTGTAGCCCGCCCCCGCGATCCCGACGACGGCGATGAGGCCGTTGAGACCCGGATTCGCCCAGAAGGCGGAGGCGATCTCCCGGTAGAGGATGGCGAGCAGGAAGCCGACGAGGATCAGGAACAGCACCATCCACCACAGGAAGACCTGGGGGTAGGAGAGCCTCGTCGGGTCGGTCCTGCGGGCCATCGGCTGTCGTGGGGCTCGTTCGCGGGGGCTCGGGGGCTCGGTGGCTGGGTTCCTGGTCGGTATGCGCCGCCGGCCGCTCGCGGCGCAACGCCTAACGCGCCGGGAGGGCCTTTCGCGGAAGAACCATCCACCGCGAAGGCCGGCGGATGGCCGCCGTCCTAGCCGGGCGTCGCCGAGGCGGCCCGCGCGTTCGCGAGCGCCCTGTCCGCGGTCTTCAGGATCGCCAGGAGGGCGGTGTTCATGGCCTCGTTGCCCGCGACGACGGAGCCCGTCTCGAAGATGCGCTCCCCGCCGGTCGCGTCGGTCACGAAGCCGCCCGCCTCGCGCACCATGAGGATGCCCGCGGCCGTGTCCCAGGGCGACAGGGCGTGCTCGTAGAAGCCGTCGAACCGGCCCGCCGCCACGTAGGCGAGGTCGAGGGCGGCCGAGCCGGTGCGCCGCACCCCGGCGACCTCCGGCATCAGGGTGCGCAGCTCGGCGAGGGCGCGCACGTGATCGCCCCGGCCGAAATGGGGGATCCCCGTCACGATCAGCGCCTCGCGGATGTCCCGGCGCTGGGCGACGCGCAGGCGATGGTCGTTGAGGTAGGCGCCGCGGCCCCGCTCGGCGGTGTAGAGCTCGTCCATCACCGGGTTGTAGATCACCCCGGCCATCAACTTGCCCTGGCTCTCGAGGCCGATGGACACGGCGAACAGCGGGAAGGCGTGGAGGAAGTTGGTCGTCCCGTCGAGCGGGTCCACGATGAAGCGGTGCTGGGCGTCCTCCCCGCGGACCTCGCCCCGCTCCTCGAACAGGAAGGACCAGGAGGGCCGGGCCTTCCGTAGCTCGGCGAAGACGATCTCCTCGGCCTTGCGGTCCGCCGCCGAGACGAAGTCGGCCGGCCCCTTGCGGGAGACCTGGAGCGCCGAGACCTCGCCGAAGTCCCGCGCAAGGGTGCGCCCGGCCTTGATGGCCGCGTTCACCATGACGTTGAGGAGGGCGGATCGGGCCATCGGCTGTCCTTGCGCGGCGTCGGGGGTCGGCGCGGGCCGACCGGGCGCCAACAGGCGGGCGGGCGGAGGGTTCCGCCCTCAGTCGGCGCGGCGGACGTAGGCGACCTCGGCCGTGTCGACCACGATCCGCTCGCCCGAGGAGACGAACGGCGGGACCATCACCCGCACCCCGTTCTCGAGGACGGCGGGCTTGTAGGAGGAGGAGGCGGTCTGCCCCTTCACCACCGGCTCGGCCTCCGTCACCTCGAGGGTGACCTGCGGGGGCAGGGTGATGCCGATGGGCTTTTCCTCGTAGAGCTCCAGCGTGACGGTCATCCCGTCCTGCAGGAAGGCCGCCCGCTCGCCCACGAAATCCTCCGCGAGCTGGATCTGCTCGTAGGAGTCCATGTCCATGAACACCAGCATGTCGCCCTCTCGGTAGAGGTACTGGAAGTCCTTCTGGTC
>CAZJNX010000050.1:0-24455 GCA_964547415.1 uncultured Hyphomicrobiales bacterium | reverse complement strand
GCGTCAAAATACGCCGGATTCGGCTGAATCTGAGGGCGAATAGTCGAAGTCGGGCTAAGGCCGGGGGAGGGGAAGGATTCTCACGAGACGTTAATTGCGCCCGAGCCTGATCATAAAGCTCTCGGAAACGAACCTGTTCTTCCGGGGGAAGCTTCCCCAGGCGCTCGGCAGTAAACAACTCGAGCACCTTGCTCGCGATCGGATCGTCTTCCGCTTCGCTACGTCGTCCGTCCTGAGCCTCGGTCGCTCTGTCTGAACGCGACAACACACTAACTGACCAGGTGCTCCTTTCGGTCTCGCTGTTTACTTGGTCGACAATCTTGCCTTGCTGGTTTCGGATGGGCCTCTGGATCTGAACACGTTGTTTCCCAGAACGCTCAACCTGAACCTCGTCGCCGATCTCAGTCTTGGCGTCATCAATGGCTCGCTCAAGATCTAATCCCCAGAGGGTCGTTACCTTGCCGGATTCGCCACGGAGGGCAACAAAGTAGCTCGGGGAACTCTCTTGTTGGTTCTGGTAGGGAGCAGGACCGTAATCGACGAGCGTGCCGGTAAGTGGAGCAGCAGGGCGATCCCGTTGACGACCATCTGCACGAGCATCGGAGGCATCTCCTCGAGAAGGACGAGAGGCAACTTGGTCTTGTTCAAGCATCGCTCGCTCGCCAGGACTCGGTGAGTAGCCATCCACAGAGATCCCGTGTCTTGCTGCGGCAGCCCAGACGAGGCGGCGAAAATCCTTCGAGCCTTTGACCTTCAACGCAGACCAACCTCGAGCCTCAGCCATCTCGATCATCGCCGTGGCCACGCTGATAGAGCTATCGTGAGCACGGAAGGTATCGCCGCGCGTCTCAAACGCTAGCTTTTCCGGCGTCTGCCGATAAAAGAACTCGTCACCGGAGCGTACGAAATGGCGATGAACAAAGGCCGGAAGCTGGTCGTGAGAAGAATTCGCGCTGGAAGCTGCGGAGACTTCGGGGAAGGTCATCGACGCGAGGGCAGGGGAGGCGACATCGACCGAAGCGGATTCGCGCGCGCGATCCCGTGAGATCTCGTTACGCTCATTGCCAACCTCATCCTGAAATCCCGCTGAGACTGACGACGGCACCTCAAAAGAAGAGCGGCCCCAACCCAAGGTCATGGCCGATGCGACATCTCTCGGCACAAGATCTCGAAGCATCTTAGTCACGCGGACTCTTTGTCAGAATCAGCAACCTCTTTCAGAGCGGCCCGAAAACCGGGGTCGAGCGCAGCGTACATCTTCTCCGGAGATTGATAGCGAGATCTCAGCTGATCCCAATCCACATCCGAAAGAAAGTCTTCGATGCGGTATATCTCATCACCAGGAAGAGGAGAGGGAAGATCTGGTGGGAGAGGCTCACCAAAGTTCGCCCACCACTGGCGCCGCAGTGCAGGCCGGTTGTTCTGTGCTGCGAGCGAGGTGACGCGCTTGCTCAGCGTCGGGTCATCGAGATCTCTGATGTGCAGCTCGATCGACGAATCTTCGAAGAAGGCAGCCTGGTCAGACTGGAGACGAACAGCCTGCTGCCAGGCCTCCCTTGGATTTTCGAAGGCTGTTGCCTCGGAAGGGTCATCTGTCCAGGTGATACCGTCCTTCCAAAAACTCCCACTGTCAGAGCCCAGAACGATGCTTTGAGGTTTGGCCATGGGTGATCTCTGCAAAAGCTGGAAGAGATACCATGAACGACGCTTAACTAAGATACCGTACCGCGCCAGATGAGTACCCGTTGACGCCAGCTACTTCTTTTTCCTACTGCCTTCGTGCTGATCAGTCAGAGCTGTGCGTCGTTTTGGACTGCGGTAGACCAGCGGCGGAAGTGGTCATCTTCTGCTTCTTGCAGCCGAGTTGTCCACAGTAGCGCCCCCTCTTTTTTTCTTGTTTATATCTTGTTTTTTCTTGTTTGTAAGAGGCCGAAAACAATAATTGAAACAATAGGTTGAAGACGCCTCGTGCTACATTTTTATGGTCAAACGCTACACTTTTATGGTTACAAGCCTACAGTTTTATGGTCATCTGCTACAGAAATATGGTGGCATCCACAGGTTATACCGCTTCCTGCTACAGAAATATGGTCAGGACTCCGAGGCCGGTCTTGGGCTTCAAGCTGCTACAGATTTATGGTTTCAGCCAAGCCGTCCTCGTTCTGCTACAGAAATATGGTCTGCAATCTGCTGCTACAGATTTATGGTACGGGCTTCATGCCGCCGTTCTGCTACAGAAATATGGTGATCAAAGCCCTGTACCATTGCAGCTACATCAGTTGCTGGATGAAGCAGTTTAGGAATAAGCTACAGGATTGATCTCAAGTAGCAGGACGCCTCATGGACCAACAACGCTCGATCGCGGTAAGAGCTGACGGTAGCTCCATCGTCACCAAGGCTAACGCCTTGATCGAGGCGTCCTATAATCTGACGCTCAACGAACAACGCATCATCCTCGCCTGTGCGGCGAAGCTTGACAGCCGCAAACCGATGCCTCGCGAGGCCGTCTTTATGCTAGACGTTGACGAGTTCGTAGAGCTGTTCCGTAGCGACCCTAGGAACGCCTACGCAGAGATGGAGGAGGCGGTCACCAAGCTCTACGAGCGCGACATCCGTCGTATCGACGGCAAGGTGCGTAAGCGTTTGCGCTGGGTCTACATGGCGGAGTATCGGAAAGGGGAGGGCAGAGTAAAGCTCGGTTTTTCGCCTGAGATCGCGCCCTACTTGACCATGTTGCACAGGCGCTTCACCAGCTACCGGCTGGAAGAGGTCGCCAGCCTGCGCAGCACCTATGCGATTCGCCTATTCGAGATGCTGGCTCAGTACGCTGACACCGGGGTATTCGTCATAACTGTTGCGGACTTCAAACAACGCCTCGGCATCGAGGACAAGTACGATCGCTTCTCAAATCTGAAGGCTCGGGTGATCCAGCCCGCAGTCGATGACCTGCAGGCCAAGACGTCGCTCGACATCAGCTGGCAGGGCATCAAGAAAGGCAAGTCCGTGGTTCGACTCGAATTTAGGTTCGAGGAAAAGGCCCAGATGCAAATGGACCTTTGAGCAGATAGCCTGGACAACAATGTCGACCCTCCTTGCAACAGCAGCAAGAATCTTTCATCGATTACTCTCGCAACAGGGTCTCGAGGCTGATGCAATGTTCATCAACGCGGGCCTCGATCCCCACAAGCTCAATGATTCTCAAGCCCGTTACCCACTAGATCGAATCAGAGATCTGTGGCGGCAGGCGGATATGCAGATCAAAGATCCCTGCTGGGGTCTAAGCGCTGGAGATCTATGGCGACCCACGGACTATCACGCGCTTGGCTATGCCTACCTCGCCTCAGCAACCTTGGAAAGCGCTTTCCAACGTCTTGAGCGCTACTTTCGGATCGTCATTCAGGACTTCTTGGTACAGAGCGAGGTCACGTTCGACAGTATCAAGGTAACTCACAAGCTTCCCGCTTACGCCCCGAACTTCCCCGCAGTCCAGGACGCCCGTCTTTCTATCAACTGCCGCTTGTGTCACGACGTCTACGGCGACGAGTTCAGACTCCAGGAAGTGCAGCTCGCACATCCCTGGCAGCCCTGCGGCTACGAGGACTTCTTCGGCTGTCCAGTCCGCTTCGATGCGGAGTTTTCAGGGTTCTCGATTCCACTCGATGTCGCACGCCGACCACTTCCGGCCAAAAACCGTGACCTGGCCAGGGCTAACGACCAGATTCTGCAAGATCTTGAACGACGGCTGATCGACAACTCCACACTCGGTCGCGTGAAAAGCGCCATCCTTGACAGCCTCCCTGAAGGAACGCCAAGCGCACGGGCGATTGCTCGTGAGCTCGCTGTATCCCCCAGGACTTTGCAACGAAAGCTGCAAGAAGAAGGAACCACCTTTCAAGCACAGCTCGACTTGGTCCGCAAAGAGCTTGCGGAGCAGTACATTCGAAGCGGTTCTTACGACCTGCAGACGATTACCTACCTGACCGGCTTTGCCAATCCTCCCGCCTTCTCTCGTGCCTACAAGAAGTGGACCGGTCGCAGCCCCAGCGAAGATCGCGACGCCGGCCGCACCTAGAACCGCATCGTTGCTGTAGCAAAATGGCGCGTTTAGGTATGCGAAAGGCGTGTATAGATATTCGCCATTGATGATGCGCCTGTTAGATTTTCGTCCCACCGAGACAGCATGGTCTCGGCAAGATGACATCAATCTGACATGGCGAAGATATGGATCTGATTACCCTGATTGCGGTCTGCGCTCCCATGGTGGCTCCCACCATGATGAAGGCCATCGTGCTCGAGGAGAGCAGGGGCCATCCTTACGCCATCCATGATGGCAAGACCCATCGAGCCATCTTCCCGACTACCCGCGACGAGGCCACCGCCACGGCGCAACGTCTAATCGACGCCGGCCATCGCATCGACGCTGGCCTGGCCCAGATCAACAGCGAGAACTGGAGCTGGCTCGGCCTCTCTGCCGAGACCGTCTTCGATCCCTGCACTAACCTCGCCGCCGGCGAGCGCGTCCTCATCGACGCCTACGCCCGAGCGCCGTACACCGTTGATGCCGCTATCAGCCGCTACAACAGCGGCGACGCCGAGCGCGGTATCCGCAATGGCTATGTCAGCCGAGTCAAGGCATGGATACCCAAGCCACAGCCGGATCGTCGATACCAGGTCGAGGATGTGCCGTTAGACGGCCACACCCTGAGTGAGCCGATCGTGGTCAGCGTCGACCTAGCACAAGGCCTGCTTGCTCAGAGAAAACAGACCAAGCAGCCAGCGTTAGAGCCAGTCTCAGATCTGGCTCAGGCATCCCCGAAAACAGGCGCCAAACCCTGGCGTTTCGAAGCCGTGCTCGACGGCTTCGGCGGCGGATAACACCGCATCCCCTCGCCTCACGCGAGGCGCTCGTCATCGCTAACCCCTGCCGATTCCATCGGCGCTTCTTTGACGTCCTCAACTGAAGGAGAGTCCCGCGTGACCCACGCAAACGCCACCGACCCATCAACGCGCGGCATTATCGCGCTATCCCTGTTGACCGCCCTGGCCCTCACCCCCGAGATCGCCTCCGCCAACGTCCTCGACAACTTCGGCGACGCCATCCTCGGCATCCTCAACAACACCTTCCTGCGCGCGGTCGCTATCGCTGCCGTCATCGCCGCTGGCCTCATGGCCCTGTCCGGCCGCATTCAATGGATGAGCTTTATCAGCGTCATGTTCGCTGTGGTGATCATTTTCGGCTCCGCCGGCATCGTCGATTACATCCGCGACAACTCGGCCACGGCTGCAATCGGCACCCTCAGCGCCGTCGAGCGGATCGCCTGACCAATGTCTGATCCCTTGTTCCAAGGCATTACTCGGCCGGCCATGCTGGCCGGGGTCACCTACGCGGGAGTCATCTTGAACCTGATGGTGGTGATCACGCCCTTCGTCATGTTCAACAGCGTGTGGCCCCTGCTCACAGCCATCCCGATCCACGGTGCTATGTGGCTGGTGTGCAAGCGGGACCCGCGCTTCTTCGACCTGGTCATGGTTTGGCTGCAGACGAGTGCCAACGCCCAATATCGCTATCTCTGGAAGGGCTCGACGTACCGTCCATGAACGCACCCCTGAAGATTCCGGCAAGCCGTATCCACCAGCAAGAGCGCCCTGCGGCAAGACTGGTACCACTCCAATCACAGCTGACCGCCGGCATCGCCAAGACCCGCGATGGCGCACTGGTCTCTGCATTCGAGCTAGACGGTACCGCCTTCGAGGCCAAAACCCCGGAGCAGCGCGACCTCTACAAGGAACAGCTCAATGTCGCGCTGCGCAATAGCGCAACACCTCGCCTCGCACTCTGGTCCGTGCTCACACGACGGCGTGTGCATCCGGATCTGTCGCGTCAGTATCCGCACCCCTTCGCTCAACAGGTCGCCGATGCCTACACAGAGCTGCAAGAGGCTCGAACCCTTTATCAGAACCGTCTCTGGCTGGTACTTGTCTACCGGGTGACGGCACTGCGCACCGAGGTCGCATTCTCCAAACGGGCCGATAAACGCCTCGTGCGAGATCTGCTAATCGCCGGTATCGACGAGTTGGAAGACATCACGTCAAAGCTCGGCTCTGCCCTGGTCGACTATGGTCCACGCCGGCTCGGGGTCTATGAGCACGCCCACAACCGCTTCTCCGAGATCGCCGAGCTCTATGGCCTGCTCCTCAACCATACCCCGCAGAGGGTCCCGGTCGGCGCCTACGACCTGAGCCAAGCCGTCGCCAGCAACCGGCTGCTCTTCGGCCGCGAGATCTTCGAGATCCGCCGCCCTGGCAACAGCCGCTTCGGCGCCGCGTTGGCGATCAAGGAATACGTCCCTAGCACCTATCCGGAGATGTTCACCGGCCTCATGGAAGAGCCCTACGAGCTGAATTGGGTCCAGTCCTTTGCCTTTTTCGAGAAAGACAAGGCCAAAGACCTGTTCGCCACCCAGCGCCGTCGACTGATCTCGGCTGGGGACGCAGCGATCTCCCAGGTCGAAGCACTGGAAGACGCCATGGATCAGCTGATCTCCAATAGGTTCGCACTCGGCGAGCACAACGCAGCCCTAATCGTCTATGCCGACGATCTCGACACCCTCGCGCGCAACGTCGCCTTTGGCCACGCCACCCTCTCTGATCCCGGCAATGTCATCGTCCGCGAAGACATGGCGCTCGAGGGCCAGCTCTACGCGAGTCTGCCAGGCAACACCAAATACCGACCGCGCACGGCGCCCATCACCAGCCTCAACTTCGCCGCCATGTCTCCGTTCTACGCCTTCCCGACCGGCACCCCGGACGGGCATCACTGGGGCGAGGCGGTCACGTTGTTCCGATCAACAGTCGACACCCCACTCTGGTTTTCGCCTCATGTCGGTGACCTCGGGCACACCAGCGTTATCGGCATGTCCGGGTCCGGCAAGACAGCGCTCTTGGCCTTCCTGCTCTGCCTGTGGCAACGTTTCCGCGCGCGGCATGTGATCCTCGACAAGGATCAGGGCCTCAAACTCGCCGTGCTCGCACTCAAAGGCATCTACCTGAGCCTGAAGATCGGCGAGCCCACCGGCTTCAACCCTTTTGCACTGCCCCTGACGCCAGGCCATGCCAACTACCTGCATGACCTCGTGCGCCTACTGGCCGGCGGCCAATGGGATGCCAAGGCCTCCCGCGAAGTGGAGGAGGGCATCCGCACGGTCTACAGCCTGAGTCCAGAGAACCGCCGCCTGTCGTCGCTCGCCCAGTTCCTTGACGGCACCCAAGTCGGTGGTGTTGCCGAGCGCCTGCGGCCTTGGGTCGGCGCGGGACGCTTCGCTTGGGCCTTCGATAACCGCGAGGATAGGCTCGCGTTAGGCCAGATCACGGCCTTCGACGTCACCGAATTCCTTGACCACCCAGACCTGCGTACGCCGATCACTTCCTATCTGCTCTATCGCACCGAGCCGCTGATCGACGGCACCCCGTTCGCGCTCTGGATCGACGAGTTCTGGCGCCTGCTCGATGACCCGCATTTCGAGGGTTTCGTGCGCGACAAGCTCAAGACCATCCGCAAGAAGGACGGCATCGTCATCACCAGCACCCAAAGCCCCGCCGATGCCCTGAATTCCGGCATCGCCTCGGCCCTGTTGGAGCAGACCCCAACCAAGCTTTTTCTGCCCAACGAATACGCCGATGAGAAGGACTACTGCGACGGTTTCAAGCTGACGCCCGCCGAGTGGAACCTGCTGCGTCCACTGACCAAAAGCTCACGCAAATTTCTCCTCAAACAGGCCGCCGGCTCGGCCCTCGTCGACTTCAATCTCGCCGGCATGGAACCTGAGATGGCCATCCTCGCCGGCACCGAGCGGCTGATTCGCATCGCCGACGGCCTCGCCAACGACAACGGTGGCGAGCTGCCCGAGGACTGGCTTTCCCTGCTCGAACAGAAGAGATGCACCGCATGAAACGACCGATCCTGATTGCCGCGCTCAGCGCAGCGCTGACCGTCCCGCTGACAGGCCCGGCGCAAGCCGCGATCCCAGTCATCGACGCATCGAATCTGGCTCAAGCCGTCGCCCAGGTCCAGGCCCTGGCCGAGCAGCTCACGACCCTGCAGGAACAGCTCAATACCCTGCGCGAGCAGTACAACACCATCACTAACATGTACAACGAGATGCGCGGCATCACCGGACACGCCTTAATGCTGCCGAATCCTGTTGCTGCGCTGCATAACTTCCTGCCTGCCGCCAACCTGGACCCCACCGAATTGCTCACCGGCCCCTTGGCCAGTCTCGCCAACAGCCTACGCGAGGCCAACGAACTCTACAGCACCACCGAGCTGTTCACCGGCACCCATCTGACTGGCGCCGCACGCCAATACCAAGAACGCTCCGACTTTATCTTCACCTATATGGCCCTTGCCAAAGAGGCCTACGAGAACGTCGCTGCGCGCCGCTCGACCCTGGAGAGCTTCGCGACCGCGGCCGGGACCGCGACAACCCAGAAGGCAATCCTCGATCTCAACGCCCGCATCAGCGCCGAGAATGCCTTACTGCTGAACGACATCGCGCAGCTGCAGGCACTGCAGCTGATGTCAGACCTGCAGCAGCAGAACCTCATCCACAACAGCCAAGGCATGCACGCGAACCGCCCGACCGGGGTCGCAGATCTCAACTTCGGCGAATAGGGCGGGGGGAGCGATTTTCGCATGCGAAAAACTGAGAACAAATCCAGCACGAGGGTCGACTGAGGATGGACGTCTTTACCAGTCTCTTCGACGCCCTCGATAGCGTGCTGAACCAGTATGTCAACGAAGCGATCACGGCCGCGACGGGCTATGTGGCCGGTCCGATCACGGTACTCGGGACCATTGCCTTCATTGCCATGGGCGCCGTCCTGCTGCGCGGCATGTCTGATCTACCGCTGATCAAGTTCGTCCAGACCGCAGCCTTGCTGGCACTGGTCTTTGCACTGGCCGGCAGCGCCGGCCATTACAACAGCATCCTGGCCGATCACTTGCGCGCGCTGCCAAGCGACCTGCTCGCAACCTTCTCCGGCATCATCTCGCTTGGCGACGAGACCTCCATTGGCGCGGTATTCGACAGCATCGGCGACCGCGCCATGACCGGCATCAGCGCCATCTGGTCGGCCGGCGGCTTCACCGATCCAGGGCCAAGCCTGTTTGCCGCCATCCTGTTCGTGATCTTCCTGATCTTTGGCGTCGCCGCGGTCATCGCCTTGGCCACGGCCAAGATCGGCCTGTCCCTGGTCGTCGCCGTCGGCCCGCTGATGATCCTCGGGCTCTTGTTCCAGTCGACCCGCGAGTACTTCACCAAGTGGCTGAGCTACGGCATCCAATTCGCCTTCCTGGCGCTCTTCGTTGGCGGCATCGCCGGTATGGCCGATGCCATCGTCGACAACTACATCGATGTCCTTGACGCTCCCCAAGAGAACGTCGACATGATCGCGCTCATGGCGCCGGCGCTGATGCTGCTCTTGCTGGCCAAGATCTTCGCCGAGTTGCCAAACATGGCCTCGAGCCTCTCCGGAGGTATCGGCCTATCCATCGGCAACAGCGCTTGGCGCGGCATCCAGGGAGCCATGCACCACGCCGGCGGCAAGCACATCGACGCCTGGCGTGATGCCGCCCGTTGGCGCCGTGTGCGCGGTGCCGAGGCTCTGCATGAGCGCATGGTGAAAACTCGTCAGGCCGCCGTCGCACGGCTCGTGCACGGTGCACCCAAGGTGTCCCGTACCGATAGCAACCGCACCGCTTCCCCATCGAGCGCCGTCCGCGCCAACCCCGACCTCGACCGCGAGGCCCGCAACCACCTGGAGGCACGCCGTCGCCGACGTGCCGGAGGATGACATGCCGTACCCAACGCTCAACCTGTTCGCGCTCTGCGCGCTGCCACTGCTGCTCGGCGCCTGCTCGACGGTGCCCAAGGCGCCGTCCTGCGACGCCTCGACCTATCGCAGCCTGAACCCTGCCCACTATGACCCGGTGAAAGAGAGAACCCCCGCCGATGTCCCGTTCTTCTCCGAAGCCTGATCGGGCTGACTCCAAGGTATCAGGCGCCACCGCGATGCAGCATTTCCTCGACTGGGACTACGACGCTAACGAATCAGCCCGCCGCCAGGCGCGGATCGCCTGGTTAGTCGCCGCCCTGTGCCTGCTGTTGAGCCTCGCCAGCGTGGTCGCAGTTGCCGCCCTGACACCGCTGAAGACCGTCGAGCCTATCTTCGTGCGGGTCGACTCTGCGACCGGCGCCGTGGATGTCCTGCACCGCATCGATGAGGAGGTCGGCCTCGGCCGCCAAGACCTGCTCGACAAGGGCTATCTCGCTCGCTACATCCGCGCTCGCGAGGGCTACTTCTTTCCAACCGTCCAAGAGCAATACCGCCGCGTGATGCTGATGTCGGTCGGCCAAGCCCGTGAGTCCTACCTGCAGGATTTCGCCCCGGATAACCCGAATGCCCCGGTCAACCGGTACCGGGATGACAAGAGTATCGAGATCGCCATCAAGTCGATCAGCTTCCTCAAGCAGGGGCTGGCCCAGGCCCGCTATGTCACCGCGCTCAGCGACGGCGAGAAGACCCGACGCCGGCACTGGATCTCCACCATCACCTACGAGTACGAGCCCGATGCTGCCATCCCGCTCTCGGTGCTGGCCGACAACGCCTTGGGCTTCGCTGTCACAAACTACCGCACCGACCCCGAGGATGCCCAATGAGCCGGATATCGCCCCTGATCAGATGGCCCCTGTCGATCACGGCCGCTGGGCTCAGCCTTGCGCTTTGGGTGCCGGTCCCTGGCATGGCCGCGACCTATCCCAAGCCCTCCGCCGTCGACGGGCGCCTGCGTTACACCAGCTATCACCCGGATCAGGTCTACAACCTCCAGGCTGCCATCGGCCGCGCCCTGTTCATCCAATTCGCTGAGGGCGAGGAGATGGAGCGTTTTTACACCGGCGACTCCGATGCCTGGGAGGTCGGCAAGCACGGAAACATCATCGCCATTAAGCCCACCGCCGAGGTTCCGGACACCAACCTGATCGTCAGCACCTCCACCGGGCGCATCTATACCTTCGACCTCAGCCTCAACGCTCGGGCGCCGATGTACGGCATCCGCTTCTCCTACCCGAATGAGCAGCGCCGCGCCACCGAGACCGCTACTGCCAAGCGCGAGCTATCAGCGTCTCTCGATCCGAATGCCCAGACCCAGAAGAACTACCGCTACGCCGGCGCCGGATCGTCCACCGTGCAGCCCGCCGAGATCTTCGACAACGGCACACACACCTTCATGCGTTTCCCGGAGAACACCACGTTTCCGTCCGTATTCGCCATCGGTCCCGATGGCAGCGAAACCTTGGTCAACAAGACCGTGCGCGACAACTGGCTGATCCTGCCTGCCGTCGGAAACGAGTGGCGTCTGCGCGCTGGCGAAGCCGTGATGTGTGTGCGCAACGACGCCTTCGCGCCCTCTGCGCGCGATAACCCCGGCGAGACCACCAGCCCCTTCATCCAGAGGATCGCCCGATGAGCGTGGACGCCACCGAAGATCAGGGCTACGAGCAGATCGTCGAGCGCAGCGATGCGCCCATCGCCCGCGCCGAAAGCCCGCTGTGGAAGTGGGCCTTCGTCGGCACCATGGCCGCGCTTGGCACCGGGGTCTTAGCCGCGGTGTTCTATGCCGAGCTGTCCGATCCAGCGCCAAACGCAGGAACCGAGCCGAACCGGTCGCAGCTACGCTTCAACATCGGCGACTACGAGGTGCCGCTCTTTGCGCCACCAAGGCCGGAACCACCGGCGCCGAAACCCGAGCCCGTTCAGGTCGAGATCCCCGAGCCACCGGTGATCCCAACCCTGCCTCAGCTGCCACCGCCAGAGCCACGCGTCAGCTATCCGGTACCGCAGCTGCCACCCGAGCCGAGCAGCAAGCCTGAAGAGACACCGGAAGAGATCGCTCGCAAACGCCGGCTGGCCTCAGCGCTTGGCGGCTCCGGCGGATCGATCAGCAGCGCGAGCAGCGGGGCAGGGGAGAACCATGCTCACAGTCGCGGCGACATCGATCTGTCCACCACCCGCGCCGCCACTGCCATCGCGCGCCGCCTCTCGGACATGACCTTCTTCTTGCCGAAGGGCACCTATATTCCGTGCATCCTAGATACCGCCATCCAGAGCGATCAGGCCGGCATGGTCGGTTGCACACTGCCGCGCGATGTCTATGGCGCCGACGGTACCGTCGTACTGCTCGATCGCGGCTCACAGGTCCTCGGCGAGTACCGCACCGCAAGCCTTACCTACGGCAAGCAGCGCATCTTCGTCGTCTGGGATCGGGTCCGCACCCCCGAAGGCGTCATCGTCGACATCGCCTCACCCGGCACCGGCCCGCTGGGTCAGGCCGGCATGGGCGGCAAGATCAACAACCATTACTGGCAGCGCGTCGGTATCCCAGTGCTGATGTCGGCGGTCAGTTTTGGCACCGAAAGCTGGGCACGCGAGCAACTGACCAGCGATCAATCGCAGTGGATCGAGCAGTCCACCAACGACAGCCTGTCCAAGGTCTTCGCCGAATTCGCCAAGATCAAGCCAACCCTGCACAAGCATCAAGGCGCAACCATCAACATCCTGGTCGCGCGCGATGTCGACCTCGCGCCGGTCTACCAACTCGTGAAGCGGTGATCAGCATGCACAGCGACATCACCGCCCGCCACCTGCTGCACGATATCCTCGGACCGATTCGCCCGATCCTCGCCCGCGACGATGTCACCGACCTCTGCATCAACGGCCCCGGTCTCCTATTTGTCGAAGGCGCTCGGGGCTGGGAGCAGTTCCCGGCCAACAACATCAACGCCGCCTGGCTGCAAGGCTTCGCCAAGGCCGTGGCCAGCTACATGTCGGCCAGTATCAGCGAGCGCTCACCCATTCTCAGCGGCCACCTGCCCACTGGGGAGCGCATTCAGATCGTGCTGCCCCCGGCCGCGGAGGAGGCCTCGATCACCATCCGCAGACCCAGCCATGTCACCTTCAGCCTCGATCAGCTTGCCGAGAAGGGCGCCTTCGATCTCGTGGTCCCTACACGCAGCGAACAAGAGGCGGTAGGAAAAGAAGAAGCAGGGCAGGGCGCTTGCGTTGGCACGACCAGCTATCGCGAATCCGTCCGCGCTCGATTGGCAGGCTGGTCTGCAGAGGATCAAGCCAGTGTCCCCAGCATCCTGCGCGAGATCGTCGCCCACAGGCTCAACGTCATCATCTCCGGTGCCACTGGCTCGGGTAAGACCACCCTATCCAAGGCGATGATCGCCGAGATCCCCCACGACGAGCGCCTGATCGCCATCGAAGACGCCAAGGAGCTGCAATTTCCACAGCCCAATACCGTGCGCCTGTTCTTCAGCCGCGACGGCGCCGGCATCTCGCCGGTGACGGTCAAAGACCTGCTGGTGTCCTGTCTGCGCATGAAGCCAGATCGCATCATGCTCGCCGAGCTGCGCGACGACGAGACCTACTTCTATCTGCGCAACGTCGGCTCCGGCCATCCGGGCTCGATCACCACCGTACACGCCAATAGTGCCGCCGGCGCGGTCGAGCAGCTGATGCTGATGGTCCGCCAATCCAGCGCCGGCGCCGGTCTGACGCGCGAGGACATCCGCGGGCTGGTGTTCAACCTCGTGGACGTGATCATCCAGATGGAGCGCAAGCGCGTCACCGAGATCCGCTTTCTGCCGAAGATCCTCGAGCAAGACATCAACAGCGCACCGCCTGCAGCCAACGCGGGGTGCGATCTGGAGCAGCGCGTATGCTGAAGCGCCCAACCACTGCCATCAAGTGGGTCATCGGACTTTCGGTCCCGCTGGGACTGCTGTCCTTCCTGCCTGTCGCCTCTTGGGCCTACGCCGAGCTATCTGACTACAGATTTATGGTCACGACTTGGCTCTCCGGGCTACAGCACGGCCTGCAGCCAGACAACCTGCTCCTCGCCGGACTCGCCGGCGGGGCCTCGGCCATTGGCATTCCGGCCTTCGTCGCCTTCGCGCTGCTGCCGCCGAAGCCGCTGCATGGCGCCGCTCGATTAGCCCGAACCGGGGAGATCCGTCGCGCGCGGCTCTATCAGGCCGGCGGTCAGTCGATCCTGCTCGGTCGTCACCGGGGTCGGCTGCTCGCCTTCAACGGCGATCTGCATCCGTTCCTCGCCGCCGCCACTGGCACTGGCAAGGGTGTCGGCTTCGTGGTGCCGAACCTGCTTCACTGGCAAGGCTCAGCCATCGTGCTGGACATCAAAGGCGAGAACTACAGCCTTACGTCGGGCTATCGCGGCCGGGTGCTCAGTCAACGGGTCTTCCGCTTCGACCCCCTGCACGCCGAAGGCCGCACCCACGGCTTCAACGTCCTCGATTACGTGCGCGATGGCGACCTACGAGTCACTGACGTACAGACGATCGCCGCAATCCTCGTCCACAACGAGAGTCAGGACCCCTACTGGGATAACGTCGCGCGTGACCTGCTGATCGGCCTGATGCTCCTGGTCCTCGAGGCCGGCCCCGAGATGGACTGGCCAGTGACCATCGGGCAGGTGCATCGGCTACTGCGCTCGGAGGAGGAGAGTGGCGAGTATCTCAAGGCGTTGGTCGAGGATCTCGAGCGACGCGAGATCAAGCTCTCCAGCCTCTGCAAGCGCTACATCCTCAGTTTCTGCAACGAGCCAGAGAAGCCGCGTGGATCGATCAAATCCTCCCTGGCCACCAAGCTGACCCTCTGGGCGAATCCGCTGATCGACCGGGCTACCTCCCGCAGCGACTTCGATCTCTGCCGTTTCCGCCGCGAGCCACAGTCGCTCTATATCGCCATCGCTCCAGACGACCTGCAACGGCTGACGCCGTTGGTCCGCCTGCTGATCGAGTTTTTCCTCGCCAGCAACACCAAGGCCGGGGAAACGCCCGCGGATGATCCGGCACTCAAGGTCCCGGTGCTGATGCTGCTTGATGAGTTCTTGAGCCTGGGCCGGGTCGACAAGCTGGTCCATGCGCTCAGCTACGTGCGCGGTTGGGGCATCCGCATCGCCACCGTGATCCAGTCCGAGGCGCAGCTGCAGGCGGTCTACGGCCGCGAGCTGGCCGAGGCCTTTATCGACAACCATCGCGCCCGCGTCTACTACCGCCCGCCGGTGCATCGGCGCGATCTGGCCGAGGCGATCTCGAAGATCGTCGGCCAGCGCACCGTCAACCAGACCAGCTACAGCCATGGCGATGGCAAACGCTCCAAGCAGGTCTCCAAGACCGGACAGTCGATCCTCGATGCCGATGAGATCGCCAACCTGCGCGATGACGAGACCATCGTGCTGGTCGAAGGCCTCCGACCGCTGATCGGCCAGAAGCTGCGCTACTACCGCGACAAGACCTTCAAGCAACGCCAGCTCAGCGCACTGCCATTGCCCGCGCCGCTCAAGATCGCCTCCCAAGAGCCGCCGCAGGTCAGCATTCAGCGAGACGGGGAGGGCGGTCTCGATGCCAACGCAGCCGCCGAACAAGGCGCCATCAACAGCATCGAGCAGGCCGAGCCCGAAGCTCTGACCTCCGCCCGCGAGATCCGCACCGCCATTGACGCGATCCCGGTCCCGAGAGGCCAACCGTCACCCGAAGAGCTTGAGCAGATGGCCGCGGCCCTCGCTGAGATCACCCATATCGCCACGCCTGAAGCCCTAGCCGCCTTTGCCGAGGCGACTTAGCCAGAAACCACTCGCCAGGAGTCACCCATGAACGCCGCCCCAAACGCGCTGCCGCACGCTCAAGTGAACAAGAACAAGGTCTCGGAAGCCCTGCACGAGCTGGCCAATGAGTACCGTGGCCTGCCGCGCTCAGACACCGCCCGGCTGCGCGAAGTCCTCGATGATATCGAGCATGCGCTCGCCGCAGGAGCCAGCCACAACGCCGTGCTCGAAACACTGCACAGCCAAGGCTTCAGTCTGACGCTCTCGAGCTTCCAGAGCACCCTCGCGCGCTTGCGTCGAGAGCGGCGAGTCGCTTAGCGGTGGGCACGGGTAAGGCGCCGCGACGAGGAATCGGCCTATCTGCCTGTTATCATCAGATCAAGAACGCCAACGATGGCTCCTGGCGTGCGATCGTCGTGTCCAACTCAGTCAAGCCGCGCATTGCATGGATAAGCTTTGGAAACAAATCACCCCCTCGGATTTCGCCTGGGAGCGAGAGGCACTCGCTTTTCTCAAGGCGCAACTGCCCGATCACGAGCCCTACCGGGCCTGGGCTAACTTCGAATTCATCGCCCAGGGCGGTGCCATCAACGAGGTCGACGTCCTCGTCCTGACCCCCAAGGGTCTGTTCCTGGTTGAGATCAAGTCCCATCCCGGCGAGATCAGCGGCGACGCCGGCACCTGGGTCTGGAGCCACGAAGGGCGTCGCCGCGTGTTCGACAACCCGCGCCTGCTCGCCGACCGCAAGGCCAAGAAGCTCAAGTCATTGCTGGAGAGCCAGCGTTCGGCCCAAGTCGGGAGTCGGCAGGGTAAGGAGCGCATCCCGTTCATCGACACCCTCGTCTTCCTATCCGCCGAGAACGTCGTCAACAAGCTGCAAGGCCCGGCGCGGCTGCAGGTTTGCACCCGCAAGACCCTCATCGACGCGCTGTGCCGGATCGATAACGACTGGAAGTACCGCAAGCTTGATCGACCCACCTCAAAAGCCGTTGCGCGGGTGCTAGAAGAAGCCGGCATCAAGGAATCCATGCGGGCACGGCGTGTCGGCCTCTATGAGCTCGGTGAATTGCTCGATGAGGCCGATCACTTCCAGGACTGGCTCGCCACCCATCGTGAGACCGGCGTGCAGCGGCGCATTCGCATCTACCTCACCCTGAGCCGACCCGAGCCCGAGGCTGAGACGCTGCGTCTGGCCGCACGGCTCGAGCACCGTCTACTTGAAGGCGTCGAGCACCCCGGCATCCTGCAGGCGCGCGAGTATCATCAGCACGACCAAGGACCCGCCTTGGTCTACGAGCACGATCCTACGGCCGTGCGCCTGGACCATTTCCTGATCGCGCAGGGGGCCGGGCAGCCGCTCGACACTCAGGACGCCCTGACACTGCTGCGCCAGATCGCTGAGGCCGTGCGTTTTGCCCATGGCAAGCGTCTCTACCACCGCGCGCTTAGCCCGCAGAGCATTCTCGTGCGCCGCGGGGTCGATGGGACGCTGACGGCAAAGATTGCGAACTGGGCCACCGCCCGGCGTGCGCTACCCACCGAGATCCAGACACCAATGGCGCTGAGCCATCTGAGCTGCATCGTCCAAGAAGAGGCTGGTCCCTACCTCGCGCTCGAGGCCCATGCCGAGGCCCTTAGCGGCGCGGCGAGCGACAGTGTCTACCTCGACGTTTTCTCACTCGGCGCCATCGCCTATCTCCTCTTCACCGGCCGGCCCCCTGCGGCGAACGATCTGGAGCTACAGGACAAGCTCAGTCGCGGTCGGGGGCTGCAGGTCACCGACGCGCTCAACGGGGCCGGAAGCGAGCTGCAAGACCTTATCCAGTACGCCACGCACCCGGACATCGGCAGTCGCATTGGCTCAGCCGTCGAGTTTCTCGACTATCTCAACCTGGTTGAGGACGAGCTGACCCGACCGGATAGCGAGCGTCGCAGCGACCCGGCCGCGGCCCGTCCTGGCGATACCTTCGAGGGCGGTATTCGGGTCAGCAAGCGCCTCGGGCGCGGGGCCAGCTCGGTCGCCTTCGTCGTCGATCAGCAGGGCCAGGAACGGGCGCTCAAGCTCGCCGCCACACCCGAGCACAACGCCCGCCTGCGTCAGGAAGGCGAGACCCTGCACAAGCTGCGGCATCAGGCCATCATCGCCTACCACGAGACCCGGGAGTTCCTGGGTCACACCGGGCTGCTGCTCGACTATGCCGCCGAGGGCAACCTGGCCGAGCGACTGCGCGCGCTCGGCCCCATCCAGCCCGAGCTGCTCGAGCGCTTCGGCGAGGACCTCATGAGTGCCCTCTGCCATCTGGAAGAGAAGGGTCTATCCCACCGCGACATCAAACCGGCCAACATCGGCCTGGTGAAACAGGGCCGTCAGCTGCATCTGGTGCTGTTCGACTTCTCGCTCACCGGCATCAGCCCCGAGAACTTCACCGCCGGCACCGTTGCCTACACCGACCCCTTTATCCGCGATCCAGGCCGCCGACGCTGGGATGACTACGCCGAGCGCTTCTCCGCCGCCCTGACCCTCTACGAGATGGCGACCGGTCGGCTGCCCAACTGGGCCGAAACAGACGGACTGCCGCCGCTGATCGAAGGCGCGCTCGAGATCGACCCCGCCGTCTTCGACCCCAGTCTGCGCGAGGGCCTGACCGCGTTCTTCCGCACCGCGCTGGCCCGCGACGTCAAGGCGCGCTTCGGCAACGCCGAGGACATGCGCCGCGCCTGGCTGCAGCTCTTCCACCAAGCCACCCTCGAGTCCACCCGGCACCCTGATGCAGACCCGTCTGCTGCTCGCTGCCCGATTGCAGAGGCCCAGCTCGACACCCAGATCGGCCTCCTGCCACTCTCAGCCCAAGCCCTGGGTACCCTCAGCCGGCTCAACATCAACAGCGTCGCAGAGCTCATCCGGCTCCCGCGCAACGAACTCATCCGGATGACGGGTGTCGGCACCAAGACCCGCCGCGAGCTCTCGGAGGTGGTCGCCAGCCTGCAGACGCGCCTTGCGGCGAGCGCGGCGACGCTTGCGGCTGAACGGACAGATCGACCCAGCACCTTGCCTGCTCCTGGACCAGCTTCCGGGCCTGCTGCGAGCCAGGCCGAAGGGCTCGCGATCAGCGTCGACCAGCTCATGCGCAGCCTGCTGCCGCCGCCAACCAAAGCGACCGACCCCGACCGTCAGCGCTTTCTCACGGAATATCTCGGCCGTCTCGATGGCGACGCGCGCCGCTCAACGGATACCGTGCATTGGCCAACGCCGCTCATGGTCGGCGCCACCCTCGGCCTCGAATCCAGCCAGGCGCGGGAGCTGCAATTACGCCTCCTGACCCATTGGGGCAAGAACAGATTCATCACCCAGCTGCGCCACGACATCGCGGTGCTGCTCAGGGATCAGGGCGGCGTGATGACGGCCGTCGAGCTGGGGGAGGCCGTGTTGCTGCGGCGCGGTTCGGTGCAGTCATCCCCGACGCGCGAGCGCTGGGGACAGGCCGTGGTGCGTGCTGCGATCGAAACAGAACTCGCCCGCCACTCATCGCGCTGGGTGCTGCGCCGCTGCGGTCAGCGTGTCCTGATCGCTGATGACACCCAGGACCAAGGCGAAACACTGGCCGACTACGCCGAGGCCCTCGGCCAGCTCGCCGATGACTGTGCCGAGCAGGAACCGCTGTTGTCGCCCACACGCGCCCTCGAGCGCATCCGCGCACTGCCGGCGCCGGACACCCTGTCCGCCCTCAGCAATCACCGCCTGCTGCGCCTGGCCGTCGCCGCTTCGCAAGGGGCGGCGCTCTCCAGCCGGGCCGAGTTCTATCCGAAGGGCATGCCCAGCGCGCGGAGTCTCGAGCTCGCACAGGGTGCATTGCTCGGCACCCCCAGGCTCTCTGTGGTCGATGTTCAAGACCGCATCCAAGGCCGCTATCCAGAGGCCGAGCCCTTACCTGGCCGACCCCAGCTCGACATCCTGCTGCAAGGCCTCGACCTGGGCCTCGTCTGGGACTCACAGGCCGAGCATGCCGGCAAGCGCGGGTTCTATTGCCTGCCCCAAGCCGGTGCCTTGACCTATGGCAGCAGCACCTCCGCGGCAACCCAGACCAGCATTCACTACAGCCTGCCCGATGGAGGCGAGGTCGCCGCCACACGTGAACTCAAGCACTTCGAGCAGACCGTTCGCAACACGCTGGACTCGGCGCGCTTTCTCACTCTGTCGGTGCGTCCTCGGCTGTGGCGACGCGCACAAGCGCATCTCGCCGAAACCTTCGGGCTCGCGATTCTCAGCTTCGATGCCTTGCTGCTGCGCCATCTGCACGCCCTGTGCGACGGCATGGCCAATCCACCCAACTGGCAGGTGGTGCTCAAGGCCGATGCCGCCGATCCTGGCAGTGTTGACTGGTCACGTCTGCAGGGGCTGGTCCGCCGCGTCCTGCCGGCGATGGCCGACGAGCTGAAATCAATGAACCGTCCGGTCCTCCTCACCGATGCCGGGCTCATCGCCCGCTATGGGCTGATCGACAGCTGGCTCGGCGATCTGCGTCGTCATTTACAGGAAGACCCTCAGGCACAGTCTCTCTTGCTACTCACCGTCAATGAGACCGCCACTCCGGGTGCAGTGATCGAGGGTGTGAGCGTTCCGAGTGGGGCCGGTAGCCGCGAGTTTGTGCATATTCCAGGCGTCTGGCTTCAGCCAGCGACGGCCGAGGGATCATGACGTCGATGCGGATCGCACAAGAGGCCACTGAATCAGCCGCGCATCCAGCTTGAGCGAACTCACACTCACGGCTACACTTGTTGAAAAATTCAACAATCCTGTAGAGCAATGAATCGTCCATGGCCACCATGAACTTCAGCATCCCGGACGAGATTCGGGACGCCTTCAACCGCGAGTTCTCCGCCCAGAACAAGAGCGCCGTGATCGCCCGTCTGATGCAGCAGGCGATCGCGGAAGCTGAGCAACAGCGTCGGCGCCAAGCGGCCTTCGAGCAACTAACGGCGGCGCGCGTCGAGCGGCCCGCGATGACCGATACGACGACCCGCGCGGTACGTGAAGCGGGCCGACCCTGATGTCTGCATGACCCTCCCTCATGATCTTGGTCATCGACGCCAGCGTCATCATCAAATGGCTCTTCCAGGACCCCGAGCGCGAAGCCGACACCGAGCAGGCGACCGCGCTGATGGCGGCTGTCGCACGCGGTGATCTCACCGTTGTGCAGCCGCCGCACTGGCTGATCGAGGTCGCGGCCGTCATGGCGCGCGAGACGCCAGAGCATGCCCAACGCGATCTCGCGCTCCTGGAGGCTATGGCGCTTCCCATTCGCGGCGATGCCCCTGTGCTGACACGCGCTTGCACGCTGGCCATCGATCTCGGGCATCACCTCTTCGATACCCTCTATCACGCGGTGGCGCTGGAATCGAAGGCCTGCCTCATCACCGCAGATGACCGCTACCACCGCAAGGCCGAGGCGCTGCCGGCCATTCGGCTTCTACATGACTGGGATGGCTGAGCCAGCCGTCCTGACGACCGGCCCCAAGCACCTGTGATCGCACAAGGATAACGAGACCCGCATGATCCAACCCCAACGCCTGCTCGCCGACCTCCAAGCCCTGCTGCCCAAGCTCGAGCAGGACATCCTCGCCTACAGCCAGACCCAGCCCGAGCTGGAGGCGCACCTCAAGGCCGAGTACGCCAGGGCCACGGAGGCCAAGCGCACCGCCGAGCACTTCGTCGCCTGGCGCGAGGCGCAGATCACCCAAGCCGCCGCGGCCTGGGTGCTGACCTGCGTCTTCGTGCGCTTCCTGGAGGACAACCGGCTCTTGGAGATGCCGATGCTCTCCGGGCCGGCGGCCGAGTCAGGGCAGGGCGCCTTGCAGCAGGCCAAGGACCGAATGACGGTCTACTTCAGCGAGCATCCGACCCAGGCCGAGCGCGACTATCTGCTCGCCGTCTTCGCGGAGCTTGAGACCCTGCCAGCGCTGGCCGAGCTGCTCGACCGCGCCCACAATCCGCTCTGGCGCCTACCGCTCTCGGCCGACGGCGCCAAGGCCCTGATCGACTTCTTCCAGCGCCTCGACCCCGAGACCGGCGCCATCGTCCACGACTTCACCGACGACCGCGCCGAGGGTGGCTGGGACACCCGCTTCCTTGGCGACCTCTATCAAGACCTCTCCGAGAGCGTGCGCAAGCGCTATGCGCTGCTGCAGACCCCGGAGTTCGTCGAGCGCTTCATCCTCGACTACACGCTAGAGCCGGCCCTGTCCGCCTTCGGCCTGCCCGGGCTCAAGCTGATCGACCCCACCTGCGGCTCGGGGCATTTCTTGCTGACCGGCTTCGAGCGCCTGTTCAACGCCTGGCAGCAGCGCGAGCCGGCCACCAACGCCCGCGCTCTGGCCCAGCGCGCGCTCGATGCCATCCACGGCGTCGACATCAATCCCTATGCGGTCGCCATCGCCCGCTTCCGGCTGCTGATCGCGGCGATGAAGGCGGCCGGCAGCCACCGGCTCAAGGACGCGCCCGACTTCCACTTCAACCTCGCCGTCGGCGACTCGCTGCTGCTAGGGCCGCGTCACGAATCGCAAGGGCAGGCTCTTCAGACCCACCTACTCGATGATCCGCTGGCGCACTGCTTCGAGGTCGAAGACAAGACCAAGCTCGAGCGCATCCTCGGCCAACGCTATCAGGTGGTGGTTGGCAATCCACCCTATCCCCCCGTCAAGGACAAGGCACTCAACAAGGCCTATCGGGTTCGGTATCCAACCTGCCATCGCAAATACTCGCTTGGCGTGCCCTTTACCGAGCGCTTCTTCGACCTGGCGCTTCCCGCAGAGAACATCCGCTCGGCCGGATTCGTCGGCATGATCACCGCCAACAGCTTCATGAAGCGCGAGTTCGGCAAGAAGCTGATCGAGGACTATCTGCCGCTCAAAGACCTGACCCATGTGATTGACACATCTGGCGCCTACATCCCCGGGCATGGGACGCCGACGGTGATCCTCTTCGGGCGCAACCGTCGGCCAGAAACCGATCAGCTTCGTGCGGTACTCGGAATTCGGGGCGAGCCCAGCACGCCGGATGATGCGGCGCAAGGCCTGGTGTGGCGGTCAATCGTCGAACTGCTGGAGCGGCCGGGGAGCGAGAGCGCATTTGTCAGCGTAGTCGATCAGGAGCGGGGGCTTTATGCGCGGCATCCTTGGAGCGTTGGGGGAGGCGGTGCGTCCGAGTTGAAGGCGTTATTAGAATCGGGAGCTGCCGGGAATCTCGGGAATCTGGCAGAACTGATTGGTGTATTCGGCATGACTAACGCCGATGAGATCATGCTCGGAGCGAAGTCGGAATTTCTGCGCTCCGGTGTAGAGCCAGAGCTGATCAAGACGATTTATCTTGGGGACGCCATTCGAGATTGGGCGGCAACGGATACAGACCAAGTGCTGTTCCCTTATGATCATACGCGCCAACTTGTCCAAGCGAAGGACTTTCAGGGCTTTTATCGATGGATGTGGATTGGGCGAAGCGTTCTTGGAAATCGGGCCACGTTCAACAAGGGCACCTATTTCAGTGAATGCAGGCCATGGTGGGAGTGGCATCAAGTGACGATGGACCGACTCCTCACGCCGCTCTCCATAACCTTCGCTGAAGTCGCCAGCCACAATCATTTCGTCCTCGACCGCGGTGGCAAGGTCTTCAAGCAGACCGCGCCGATCATCAAGCTACCCGCCAGAGCAACCGAGGATGGTCATCTGGCGCTGCTTGGCTTGCTCAATAGCTCAACCGCCTGCTTTTGGATGAAGCAAGTGAGTCATCAAAAGCAGATGACTGGAGGGGACGGAGTTCGTGTGGCGGATCGCTCTAAGGTTCCGTACCAGTTCTCGGGCACCGCTTTGGGGAAGATGCCGATACCCAAGCTATTTGAGGCCCCGGAGATCAAGAGTCGAATCAATCTACTTGCTGCTAAAGCGGATGAGTCTGGAAGGAGAATCTCGGCCTTATCCGCTGCTGAAGTGCTCCGTAAAGCAATCTCC
Source organism: uncultured Hyphomicrobiales bacterium (assembly GCA_964547415.1). Lineage (GTDB taxonomy): Bacteria > Pseudomonadota > Alphaproteobacteria > Rhizobiales > Amorphaceae > CAZJNX01. Next base: position 763 of record CAZJNX010000050.1, on the reverse strand, counting down.
GAAAATTCGGATCTTCGTCGCACGTGGAAATCAACACTTCATTCGAAGAAGACTCTGAGAAGCCAGCTAATTATAATCCAAGAAGAGATCGATTGGACGCTCTATTACGTTTACGGCCTGTGCGGGCCTGAATTGATGGCTGATGTCGAAGGCTGGGCCGATGCGTGCATCGAAGCTGGACAGCGACCTTTCGAAATCGTTGCGAGCCTCAATCAGGACGGCTTCGATGTGCCGCCAGATGTTCCTGTGGATTGGCCACAAGAGATGCAGTCAAAGTGGCGGCAGCGAATGGAGGCGATCAAAGCGAATCGCAGCATCCGGATCATCGAAGACCCACACTACAAACGCCGCTGGATCGGTCGACAGGGCTTGTTCAACCATGCTGCACGCTCGGACGAACTGCGCAATGCCTGCCGGGATTGGCTGCTGGACCACCTGGAAACCCTCTGTCACGCCCCCGAGCTGCTGACGGTCGCACAGCTCGCCGAGCGTTCTCACCACGACGCCGCTTTCCAGCAGGTCGCCGCGCTCTACACCGGCAGCGACACCTTCGACGCCCGCGCCCTGGTCGCCGAGCTGGTCGAGGCCGAGCAGGTGCCGCAGATGGCCGCCGCCCGCGTTAAGTCCAAGGCGATGCCAAAGTTCCGCGCCTGGCAGGAGACCTGGGATCAGCAGCGCGCCGAGGACGCGATCGACGCACGCACCCAGCTCGACCCGGCCGATCCCGCCTCTCTGACCGAGGAGGCGGCCAAGGCGCTCAAGG
>CAZJNX010000049.1:0-24465 GCA_964547415.1 uncultured Hyphomicrobiales bacterium | reverse complement strand
ACCCGGACCATCAAAACCTTACCGAGTCACGAGTATGGTGCGCCGGTATCACACCATCCGTCGCCTCGTTCTTCACGCGCGCCGCTCTGAACTCGCCTGATGACGACACTGAGGGGTGGCCCACGGGTGCTCGTCAGCCAGGACATTCGTTCCCGGTCCGGCCGCCGGCCGACACCAGGCCAGCAACCCAACGTCCTCGACCGCCCCGACGACGGGTCCTTCGAGGTCCTCAGCTTCCGGGCGATCGCGCGGCCCGGCGCCTCACAGGCCGCCCTCGCCCGCGCCTCGAAGTCGGGCCAGGGCGCTGCCGGGACCTCGGAGGCGAGGGGGCGCGTGCCGTGCGCGCGTCAGCGCCGTCGCGCCGAATGCGGGAGGCACGCCTCGAGCGCGAGGATCACCTGCGGCGCACCGTCCGGGACCACCGGCGCGGGGTCGCCGGGGCCGCGGGCCCGCCTGTCGGGCAAGAAGGCACGCGCGGGTCCCGGCGTCTTCCGTCGAGCCGGCCATCGGTTGTCGAGCACCTTGCGGCCGTCCTCGCCGGTGTGCCGGGCCGCGGGGACCTTAGCGCGGCCGGCCCGCGCAAGCCGCCCGGCGATGCCGTCGACGGACAGGGACGCGATCCGGTGCCCGGAAAGATCGCGCGTGCGGGACTGGCGCCGTCCTCCTCCCACAGCCGGCCGGTCGCCTCGCTCGCCGCGGAACGCGAGGAGAGCCGCCTGCCGTCATCCGCGGTGACCGTTCCCGTTTGTCCCGGCCCGATGGCTCGCGCGCGCAAAACGCATCCGCGAGATCCTCGCGCGCCTTCGTGCGCCCCGCCAGCGCCCGACGGATCCCGGCGACCAGGTCTCGCGCAGCGGCGGCGTGGCGTCCTCCACCGCGCCCTCGGCCGTCTCGACCCTCCCGCGCCGACAGCCGTTGCGGTCGCCGCTCGCCCCGCCCGCGGCGCCTCGAGCGTTCCCGCGCAAGCGGGTCCCTTGCCTCGGCGCCCGGCGTCTCCCCGACGATCAGTCGGACCGCCCGCCGGACGCGGTCCGACCGCACGCCCGCCGTCCCGCGCCGCCCGTGGATCGCGGCCCGAAGCGCCTCGCGCGGCCGGTCGAGAGGCCGTCCCCCATCCATCGGGATGCTCTCCGGGGCCCGGCGCCAACCGGTCAGCCCGCTTCTCCCGCTCGACACTGGCAGGGGGCGTCCCACCCGCTTTCCCGGCAACCTCGAGCCATCATCGCTTACGCCGCGAAAGCACGGCCGCCGCGGATGGTTTGCCCCGCAGGAGCACGCCCGCCGCCTCGCCCGTCGGCTTGAAGAGGAGGGCGACACGCCCGGCGGATCGGGCGCGGACTTTGCTTTCGGCCCCACGCGAGAGGGAGGCGCGTCGGTCCCATGCGGCGGCGCGTTTCCGACGGGCCGGCGTGGCGGCCGGCGCCGTCCGGTACGGCTGCGGGTGGCGTGGATGCCCGGCGCGCCGGGAGCGGGCGGGTGACCGGACGCGGCCGAACGGCGTGATCCTGTCCCGAGGAGACGGCAACCCGGAAGCGGCCCTGGCTCATCTCGCGGCGGAACCTGTCGCGGCCGCTGGCGTGGCGGTGGCCGACGTCCCCGGGTTCGGCTGCCGGACGCCCGTCTTGGTGCGAGAGCGGGCCGCGCCGCCCTGAAATCGAGGCCGACGGCGCTCCAGGGGCGGCAGCCGCGCCCTTGATCCCGCTCGTGCCCTCGATGCTGCGCCGTCACCACCGTGATCGGAGGTCTCCACCTGGCTCACCAAGGCGCCCCGGCATCCGCGTCTTGGCGCAAATGAAGCGCTCCTCGTCGTCCGATGAGACCCGCCATCCGCCGTCCCGCCACCAGCCGCCTCAATGGTGCCCGCTACCCGATGATGGACACCTCTCCCGAGGTTTCGCTCCGGCAGAGCGGTCAGTCCGGACGCCCGTCTCGGTGCCGACGGGTCGCGCGATCGTCCGCCCTTGCGGTCAGCGCGCGCCGTCGGGACGGCCGGCCGCCGGTGACGGTGCCCGGGCTCGCCGCAACCCGGGGGAGCGCAGCCGGCGTCCTCTTTCACGCGGCGGACGACCGTCCTGTCCGAATGCCGAAGGCGCGGTCCGCCGCCTGACGGGCGGGCTGGGGGATGCCCGGCCGCCTCGCACGCATCCGGGGACTGGCGGACCGGCGATGGCTGCCGGCGCCGGCCTGGCCCCGCGGCGCCGCCGAGGCCCGTCAGGTGCGGCTGCCGAGGTCGCGGTCGCCCGGGGGGCCGGAGACGAGGCGGGTGACCTCCTCGATGCGGGCGATGCGGCCCGCTTCGAGCGTGTGGAAGGCGAAGACCTCCGCCTCGAGGCGGGTGCCGTCCCGCTTCGTGGCGTCGATGGCGTGGATCTCCGCGATCCGGTCGCCGCGGGCCACCACGTCCCGGAAAGTGAAACGGACGGTCGCCACCGTCTCCCTCAGGAGGGCCACGTGCCGCTCGAAGGCGCGCCTGTCCAGCGTGCGGCCGTCCACAACCTGACGATAATCTTCCGTGAAGTAGCGGTCTATCGCCGCGACGCCCTTGTCCGAGGCGAACACGGCCCCGAACACCTCCGCGAGGAAGGCCCGGGCCTCGGCTTCGTTCATGCGCAATCCCTCCGCCCGCAACCAGTACGCGAAATCTTCGGCCGAGGCAAGGGGGGGCGACGCTTCCGACTGGCCCGCATCTTGAAAGGCGCCGCGGGCCAACGGGAGCGGTCCATGGACGCCATCGCGGCGCGCGCACGGCGCGCGAGCCTCGCCATCAACAAGGTCGTGGAGGTGACCTGCGTCGCCCTCCTCGCGCTCCTCGTGCTCGACGTGTGGCTCGGCGTCCTCGTGCGCTACATGATCCCGCTGCCGATCACCTTCACCGAGGAGCTCGCCCGCTACATCATGATCTGGATGGCGCTCCTCGCCGTCTCCTCGGGCATCGTCTACCGGGAGCACATCGGGGTGGAGTTCGTCTTCCGCCGCTTCCCGCCCGCCGCCCGCCGCTGGCTCGCCGTCGCCTTCGACGTCATCGCCTTTTCCTTCTTCGCCGTCCTCCTCGTCTACGGGATCGGCTTCGTTGAGCGGGGCTTCTCGCGCGTCACCATGATCTACGACGTGCCGCGGGCCTATCCGTACATGGTGGTGCCGGTGGCGGCGGGGATCGCCTGCGTGCAGCTGGTGCTCGTCGCCGTCGCGGACCTGTTCGGCGAGCCTCCGGAGGCGGCAGGTGCACAGATCATGCGCACCGATCCGGACGGTCCGGCGGGGCCTGCCTGAATGCTCGTCGTCGGCGGCCTCTTCTTCGCGCTCCTCGCGCTCGGCCTGCCGGTCGGGATCGTGATCGGCGTCGCGGGGGTGGCGGGCATCCTGCAGATGGGCCCGCGCTTCCTCGCCATGGCGCCCGACCGGATGTTCGCCGGGCTCGACCTCTTCCCCTTCCTCGCCATGCCCTTCTTCATCCTGGCCGGCGAGATCATGAACCGTTCGGGCATCACCGACGGGCTCGTCCGTCTCGCCCAGGCCCTCGTCGGCTGGGCGCGGGGCGGCATGGCCCACTCCAACATGGTCGCCTCGGTCATGTTCGCCGGGATCACCGGATCGGCGACGGCGGACGCGGCCGCCTTCGGCAACACGCTGGTGCCGGCCATGGAAAAGGCCGGCTACACCCGCCGCTTCGCCTGCGCGGTGACGGCGGCGGGCTCCATCATCGGGCCGACCATCCCGCCCTCCACCCTCGCCATCATCTACGGGTCGATCATGGGGGTGTCGATCGCGGGCCTGTTCGCCGCCGGCATCCTGCCGGGGCTCCTCATCTGCGCGGTCTGCATGACGGTGATCGCCCTGTCGGCGCGGCGGCTCGGCCTGCCGAAGGGGGAGGGGCGGCCGTCCTTCCGGATCGTCCTGTCGGCGCTCCGGGAAGGGTTCCTCGCCGTCCTCCTGCCCGTCTTCATCCTGGGCTCGATCCTGTTCGGCTTCGCGACGCCGACCGAGGCGGCCGCCGTCGCCGTCGCCTACGCGCTGTTCGTGGGCGGCGTCGTCTACCGGGCGCTTTCCTGGCGGGACCTTTACGAGATCGGCGTCAGGACGACGCGCATCACCGGGGTCATCTTCCTCATCATCGCGTCCGCCACCATCCTCGGCTGGTGGATGACCTTCAACCAGATCCCCCAGGCGATCGCGGAGGCGATGCTGTCGGTCTCCTCCGAGCCGGCCGTCATCATCGCTCTCATCCTGCTCCTCCTCCTCGCCATCGGCCTGTTCATGGACATCAACGCGACGCTCATCATCCTCGCGCCCGTCCTCGCGCCGCTGACGCTCCAGATCGGCATGGACCCGGTCCACGCCGGCATCATGATCATCCTCGCCCTCAACATCTCCCTGATGACGCCGCCGGTCGGGGCCTGCCTGTTCGTCCTGTCGTCCGTCACGCGCGAGCCGGTGGAAAGCATCACGCGGGCGCTGTGGCCGTTCATCCTCGCCGAGGTCGCCGTCCTTCTTCTGATCGCCTACTGGGCCGACCTCACCCTCTTCCTGCCCCGCCTGTTCGGCCTGTGAGGGCCGCGGGGCATCACCGCAAGGAGACCGCGATGACACTCGCCAACACCCACCGCATCGTCTTCGCCGGCTGCATCGCCGCGGGCCTCGCCCTCGCCGCGCCCGTGCCGGCTGCGCTGGCCCAGGAGGTGACCATGCGCATCGCCCACCTCAACCCGGCCGACCCCTTCGAGAGCCACTCCGGCGCCATGACCGCCGTCTTCAAGTCCCTCGTGGAATCGGCGTCGAACGGCGAGATCGAGGTGCAGCTCTTCCCCAACGGCCAGCTCGGCAAGGACGCCGAGGTGATCGACCAGGTCCGCGCCGGCCTCGTGGAGAGCACCATCTCGTCGGCGGGCGGCATGGCCCAGCACTATCCCCTCGTCGGGGTCTTCGACATTCCGTTCGCCTTTCCGAACATCGGCGTCGCCTCCCGTGTCATCGACATGGACTCGGACTTCGGCGAGAAGTTCGTGGACGACCTCGAGGAGAAGACGGGCCTGAAGGTGCTCGGCCTCATCGACTCGGGCGGCTTCTTCGCCTTCACCAACTCCGAGCGGCCGATCGAGACCGTCGAGGACATGGACGGCCTCAGGATCCGGACCATGACGCTGCCAACCCACGAGGCGATGGTGGACGCCCTCGGCGGCCAGCCGACGCCGCTGCCGTGGGCGGAGGTCTACACCGCGCTCCAGACCGGCGTCGCCGACGGGCAGATGAACCCGATCCCGATCATCGCCTTCGCCAAGTTCGACGAGGTGCAGGAGTACCTGTCGGTCACCAACCACATCATCACCCCCTACATCTGGACCATGAACGCAGACTTCTACGACTCCTTGAGTGAGGAGCACCGGGACATCGTCGACTGGGCCGCGGAGGTCGCGACCGATGCGGGCCGCTCCATGTCCCGGGTGATCGAGGCGTCCGAGCGGGGCCTGCCGGCGCTCGCGGAGAAGATGCAGGTGAACGTGGTCCCGCCGGCGGAGCTGGAAAAGTTCGCCGCCGCCGCCCAGCCGGCCGTGCGCGCCCTCATCGAGGAGCGCTACGGCGCGGAGGGCACCGAGATGCTGGACGCCCTCCTCGCCTCCATCGAGGAAGAGAAGGACGACTGACACGGGCGCACGCCCGGCGGCCCTGGCGGCCGGGCGTTCCGCGAAAGGGGAGCCATGAACCTCAGGATCGACCGGGAGCGGCTGACGGGGCGGATCGAGGCCCTCGGGGAGATCGGCGCGCTGCCCGGGGGCGGCGTCAGGCGCCTCGCCCTCACGGCCGAGGACAAGGCGGGGCGCGACCTCGTCGTGTCGTGGATGGAGGGGCTCGGCCTTTCCGTCACGGTCGACGTCATCGGCAACATCGTCGGCACCCGCCCGGGCCGGCGGGAGGGGCCGCCGGTGATGATGGGCTCCCACGTGGACACGGTGGCGACGGGCGGGCTCTACGACGGCGCCCTCGGGGTGATCGCGGGGCTCGAGGTGATCGAGACCCTCGCCGGGGCCGGCATCGTGACGGAGTTGCCGCTCGCCGTCGCCGCCTTCACCAACGAGGAGGGCGCCCGCTTCCCGCCCGACATGATGGGCTCGGGCGTCGCGGCCGGCGCCCTCGACCTCGCCGAGATGCTCGCCGTCGAAGGGATCGACCGCGCGCGCGTGGGGGACTGCCTCGAGGCCATCGGCTACCGGGGGACGGCGCCTGTGGGGGCGATCCGGCCGGCCGCGTTCGTGGAGCTCCACGTGGAGCAGGGGCCGGTGCTGGAGGCCTCGGGCGAGACCATCGGGGTCGTCACCGGCGTCCAGGGCATCTCCTGGACCGAGTTCACGGTGCGCGGCACGTCCAACCACGCGGGCACCACGCCCATGGCCGCGCGGCGGGACGCGGGCGTCGTCGCCGCGGGCATCGCCCTCGAGGCGCGGGCGATCGCCGACGAGGCGGGGCCGCCCCAGGTGGCGACGGTCGGGGCGTCCGCGCTGTCGCCCGGCCTCGTCAACGTGGTGCCGGAGGAAGCGCGCCTCACGGTGGATCTGCGCCACACGGACGAGACCGCCCTTGCCCGCGCAGAGGCCCGGCTCGAGGCCGCCGCCCGGCGCCTCGCGGAGGCGGAGGGGTGCAGGCTCGCCTCCCGCCGCCTCGCCCGCTTCCCCCCCGTCGCCTTCTCGCCGGCCGTGGTCGACCGCGTGGAGGCCGCGGCCGCCGCCCTCGGCCACCCGGCGCGGCGGATGCCATCGGGCGCGGGTCACGACGCGCAGATGTTCGCGCCCCTGTGCCCCACGGGCATGATCTTCGTTCCCTCCCGCGGCGGCCTCAGCCACAACGTGGAGGAGTACACCGCGCCCGATCACCTGGAGGCGGGCGCCAACGTCCTCCTCGCCACGGTCCTCGCCCTCGCCGCGGGCCTTCCGGAGCCGACCGAGACATGAGCCGCCGCCTGATCGTCGCCGCCGCCCAGATGGGCCCGATCGCCCGGGACGAGCCCCGCCGCTCCGCCGCCGCCCGCATGGTGGCGATGCTGCGGGAGGCGAAGGGCCGCGGCGCCTCCCTCGTCGTCTTCCCGGAGCTCGCCCTCACGACGTTCTTTCCCCGCTGGGACCTCGACGGAGAGAGCCTCGACGCCTTCTTCGAGGACGAGATGCCAGGGCCGGAAACGGCGCCGCTGTTCGAGGCGGCCCGCGCGGAAGGCGTCGGCTTCCACCTCGGCTACGCGGAGCGGGTGCGCGAGGGCGGCCGGACGCGGCGGTTCAACACGGCGATCCTGGTGGACCCGTCCGGCGAGATCGTCGGCAAGTATCGCAAGATCCACCTGCCCGGCCACTTCGAGCCGGAGGCGTGGCGCCCGTTCCAGCACCTCGAAAAGCGTTACTTCGAGAAGGGCGACCTCGGCTTTCCCACGTTCGGGGCGTTCGGCGGGCGCGTCGGCATCCTCATCTGCAACGACCGGCGCTGGCCGGAGGCCTTCCGCGTCCTCGGCCTCGGCGGGGCCGAGCTCGTCCTCGTGGGCTACAACACGCCGGTGCACTATCCGCCCGCGCCCGGGCACGACCACCTGCAGGACTTTCACAACCATCTGGTCCTGCAGGCGGGCGCCTACCAGAACGGGGCCTGGGTCGTGGGCGTCGCCAAGGCGGGGCGGGAGGAGGGGTGCGACCTCATCGGCGGCAGCGTGATCGTGGCGCCGACGGGGGAGATCGTGGCGAAGGCGGCCACCCTCGCCGACGAGGTCGTCACCGCGGCGGTGGACCTCGACCGCTGCCGCGAGATCCGCGCCAACGTCTTCGACTTCGCCCTCCACCGCGAACCCGCCGACTACGGCCCGATCACCGCGCCGAAGGACTGAAGTCTGCGCGGAACGATCCCGCGCCATCGGTCCGGATGCGCGTGCCGGGCGGGCCCGGCCGTCGTTGCCGGGCTCCGGACCCTCGCCGGATGGCGGGTGCGGGACGGGAGGCGGGCCCCGGACCGGCGTGCGCCGACGGCGACCGTCCGCAGCGATACCCGGAGTGTCGCAGCGCAGCGCCCGGGACCGGCCTCGCGGCGGCGCGGGGTCCGGCAGGGAGCGACAAGTCGACGATCAGCGATCGGCGGGTGCACCGAAATCGGTGCTGTGGCCGCCCGGGTTTCGGCACGAAGGCCCAAATGGCCGCTCGACGACAGGCGGGCGTGCGGGGGCGACCCGCAAGACGCGAACGAGGCCGCGGACGCGACGTCCGCGGCCTCGACGATCCAGCTGCCGCCCCGCAAAAGGGGGCGAAGAGGGGGTAGGGCTACTCGGCCGCTTCCGCGACGGCGGCGGGCTCCACCGAAACGAACGTCTTGCCGCCCGCCTTCTTGGCGAAGCGCACCTCGCCCTCCACGAGGGCGAAGATCGTGTGGTCGCGGCCCATGCCGACGTTCGTGCCCGGGTGCCACTTGGTGCCCCGCTGGCGAATGATGATGTTGCCGGGCACGACCGCCTCGCCGCCGAACTTCTTCACGCCGAGACGGCGGCCCGCCGTGTCGCGCCCGTTGCGGGAGGAGCCGCCTGCCTTCTTGTGCGCCATGACTGTCTCCTGACGAATGTCAGACGGCCGCAGCCGCCTCGATGTCCTTGATCCGCAGCACGGTGAGGTGCTGGCGGTGACCCTTGCGCCGGCGGTAGTTCTTGCGGCGGCGCTTCTTGAAGATCATGACCTTCTTGTCGCGCATCTGGTCGACGATCTCGGCCGCGACGGACGCGCCCTCGACCGTCGGGGTGCCGACGCGCGCCGTCTCGCCCTCGCCGATCATCAGCACCTCGTCGAGGCGGACCTCGGCGCCTGGCTCGCCCTCGAGACGCTCCACGCGGATCTCGTCGCCGGCGGCGACCTTGTACTGCTTGCCGCCGGTCCTGATGACTGCGAACATCGTCCTCTCCATCGCGATCGACGAAACCGGCGCGCCGGTGTCGGACATCGACCGGCGCCGTCGCGATCGGGCATTGGCTTGATCTGAACGGCGAAACCCCCGCGCAGGCGCAGGGGCGACCATGAGCGCCGTTGATATAACGACCGGCGGCCCCCCGTCAACGCAAAGCCGGAGCGCGCTCCGCACGGGGCGGGTTTCGCCTCAGCGGCCCGCGCCGGCCTTCTCCGCCTCTTCCTCCTCGAAGGGGCTCCAGGCGTCGTAGGTGGCGGTGACACCCGCATCAGGGTCGGCGCGCATGATCGAGCCCGGTGGCCGGTAGGCTTCCGGAGTGCCCGTCAGGTTCGGCAGGTGCGGCTTCTGCCACGCGCGGGGCCGGTAGGCCTCCGCCGTCGGCGGGTCGGCCACCCGATGGTGGATCCAGGCGTGCCAGCCCGGCGGGATCTGCGTCGCCTCCGACAGACGCGGGTAGATCACCCAGCGCCGCTCGAAGCCGAGCACCGGATCCTTTCGTCCCTTGCGGCTGCGGAAGTAGCGGTTGCCGTGGTCGTCCTCGCCGACGAACTCGGCCCGCTTCCACAGGGTGAAGGAGGTGCCGATGGTCGTGCCGTGCCACCAGGAAAAGAGCTGCCAGAACCGGCCCATGCGGATCGTACCCTTACGGTCGTGCGCGGCGGACTATGGCGAGGCGCCCCGGGTTTGTCCATCCGCGGCCCGCGGTGGGGTCCGCGTCGCGCTGCCGCCGGGCCGCCGCCGCCTCAAAGGCCCGGAAGCAGGCGGGCCTCGATCAGGTAGATGAGGCCGGTGACGGTGAACACGGACGGGGCGGTGCCGATGAGGACCGCGTTGGAGGCCCGTTCCACGTAGGTGCCGTACTGCGTGGCGAGGACGAAGACGTTGGTGGCCGGTGGCAGGGCGGCGAGGAGCACCGCCGCGGCGAGCCACGACGGGTCGATGCCGCCGACCCACAGGAGGAGGGCGAGCACGAGGAGCGGATGCACCACGAGCTTCACGAGGATCAGCACCGACAGTTCGGGCAGGACGCGCAGGGACGGCATGGGGCGCAGGGCGACCGTCACGCCCATGGCGAACAGGGCGCACGGGGCCGCCGCGCCCTTCAGCATGGTGAGGAGGGTGTCGACCGCCTCCGGGGGGCGGAACTCGGTGGCCGCGGCCGCGATGCCGAGGGTCGTGGCGACGATGAACGGGTGGGTGGCGATGCGGACGGCGATGGTGCGGGCGGTGGTGAGGAAATCCGCCTGCTGCTGGCCGCCGATCGCCATCAGGATCGGCGTCATGATGAAGAACATGACGTTGTCGAAGCAGAAGACGAGGGCGACCGGCACGGTCGCCTCCACGCCGAGGACGGTGAGCGCCAGCGGCGGGCCGAGGTAGCCGTTGTTGGCGTAGCCGCCGACGAGGCCCTGGATGGTCGAGGTCGGGACGTCGCCGCGGGTGCGGATCGCCCCGATCAGGAAAGCGAGGCAGAAGGCGGCGTAGGTGGCGAACGTGGTGGAGGCGATGAAGGCGACGTTGTCGAGCTCCTCGATCGGCGTCTTGGACAGGAGCTGAAAAAACAGGGCCGGCAGGGCGAGGTAGAGGAGGAAGATGTTGAGCCAGGCGAGGCCGGACGCGGGCTGCTTGACGATCTTGCCGACGACGAAGCCGAGCAGGATGAGCCCGAAGAACGGGATGGACAGGGACAGGACCTGGGGCATCAGGCCTCACCCGCCGGGCGCGCATGGCCGGGCCGGCCGGGAGGGGGCGATGCCCGGCGGAGGCTCGCGGCGGGCCGGCCGACGGCGGGCGCCGACCGCCGCGCCCGGCGTACTGGGCGCCGTCGGGCGCGTGCGGAACGGGCGGCGCTGGTCATGGCCGCTGCGGATGGGGACGGCACCGGCGTCGGGGTCCTGCAGATGGTCTCGTCGGAGAGCGGCCGCCGCCGTCGCGCGGCGGCGCCGCGTCTTCCTAGAGAAAAGGCGCCGCGAGGTGAAGGCCTTCCCGGGTCGCGGGGGCCGGCCGAGGCGGCCGTGTCCGTCCGGGTGGGGGAGCCGCGCGAGCCGGACGACCCGGGCGCGAGGCCGACCGCGCCGGGGCGCGGTTGGCTGCCGGCCGTGGCGAGAAACCGCTCGCACCCCTGTCGAGCGCGGGAACGCCGCGAGGATCGTGGCGCCGCGCCCGGAGATCGCACCGCGCCCGGCGGCCCGCCGGGTCCCGTGGCGGCGGACGCGCGGCGATCCCGCCCCCTTCCGGCATTGCCCGGAAGGGGGCGGCGACCCTTGCCGGCAGGATGCACCGCCCGCCGGGACTTGCCGACGTGGCCGTCCGACGACGTCCCGTCGCGGCCTGCTGCCCTCCCCGCAGCGAGCCGACGTCACGCGCGTCCGTCGCGAGGGGATGCGCCAGGCTGGCGGGGACGCAACGCTGAAGCATCCCCGGCGCCCCGGCGCCCGCGCGTGCCCGTGGGGGCGGGACCCGCGGCGCGTCGGTCAGCCGATGAGGAGCTCGCCCCGCCAGCCCGGGGCGATCCGGTCCTGCCAGAAGGAGCCGTACCAGTTGGTGCGCAGGGGCTTCTCGAGGGCGTGGAGACACGCTGCCGTCGCCGTCGGCGCCAGCACCGCGCGGGTCTCGTGGGCGCGGGCGAAGCGCCAGGCGCAGCCCGTGCCGTTGAGGACGCTCTCGATCACGAGGCGGCGCACGGTCGGCGCCTCCGTCTCCGAAACGCCCGTGACGACGTATTCCGCGTCCGGCCAGAGGCCCTTCTGGACGGCAAAGGTGAGGTTGGCGAGGAAGGCCGTGGAGCCGTCGTCGATCGCGAGCACCCGCTCCACCGGCTTCAGGTCCGGCGGCACGAACAGGACGTGGCCGGGATAGGTGTCGGCGAGGGCGAGGAGGCCGTCCGCCGCGCGGGCGTAGCTCGCCGCCGGCAGGTCGATCCCGTGGCTGAACCAGCCCTCGAGGGGGACGACCATCAGCCCGTCCGGCGAGGCGAGGCGGGAGGTGATCGAGAACGGGTCCCCTTCCGCGTACTGGACGGCGAGGGCCGGGTGGGGAAGGGCGGCTTCCTCGAAGCGCTTCACGAGGGCGGCGAGGCGGGCGCGCTCCTCGTGGGCGGCCTCGTCGCGGCTCGTGCGGTCGGGCGCCTGGGACAGGAGCACCTGGTCGAGGAAGGCGAGGAGGGTCGGCTCGATGCCCTCCGCCCGGGCGAGGCGCTGGCAGCGCAGGACGATCTCCGGCGGCAGCCCGTCGAGGGCGGCGACGAGGAGCTGGTCGAGCGTGCGCGGGCGGATCGTCGCCGTGAACATGTCCTGAAGGTGCGCCGCCGCCTTCGGCCCGGCCGTCCCGGGCGCGGGGCCGGCCGGCTCCGCCCGCTCCCCCTCGTCGGCGATCGCGACGCCCGGGGGGGCCGTCAGCCGCTCCTCGAGGGGGACGGGCTGGCGCCTCAGGACGCCGGCGAGGGCGTCGCGCACGCCCGCCCCGTCGAAGGCCGCGCCGGAGACGTAGGTGGCGCGGCCGAGGAGGTGGGAGGCGACCGGCAGGGTGAGGAGCAGGACGGCGATGGTGGCGAGCGCGGAGACCACCGTCGACCAGTCGGTGGCGGTGAGCGCCGTCGCGAGGGCGACGAGGCCGGCGCCGAGCGTGCCGGCCTTGGTGGCCGCGTGCATGCGCATGAACGGGTCCGGCAGGCGGTAGACCCCGATCGCCGCGACGGCGAGGAAGGCGACGCCGAGGATCTTCAGGATGATCGCCACGATCTCGATCACGACCGGTCCCCCTTGCGCTCGAGGAAGGCGGCGAGCGCCACCGTGGCGACGAAGCCGATCACCGACAGCCCGAGGCCGACGTCGAGGAACTCGCGCCGGCCGGTGGCGCCGGTGGCGAGCGCTGCGACGGCGACGGCCGTGACCGTCAGCATGTCGAGGGCGACGAACCGGTCCGCGTAGCCCGGGCCCCGCACGAGGCGGATGCCCGCCACCAGGAGGGCGATGGTGAGGACCACGAGGAGGATGACGAACAGGGCCTCCGCGTAGGGCGAGAAGAAGTCGAAGCTCATGCCTTGCCTCCCTCGGCGGCGGGGGTGGGGGCGGGCGCGTCCGCCTCCGGCGGCTCGGTGCGCAGGATGGTGCGCTCGAAGCTCTCCTTGATGGAGGCGACGACGGCGTCCGCGTCCTTGCAGTCCATGGCGTGGACGTAGAGGGTCGACAGGTCCTCCGAGACGTGGAGCGAGGTGGTCCCCGGCGTCAGCGTCACGAGGTTGGCGAGCACGGAGATCCGCCAGTCGGTCCTGAGGTCGAGGGGGACGGCGAGGATCGCCGGGCGCAGGCGCAGGCGCGGGTTCACCACCGCCCAGGCGACCGAGGTGGCCGACAGGACGAGCTCCTTCAGGAAGGTGACGAACAGGACGAGCCAGATGACGGCCTGGCCCGGCCAGGGAACGTAGGGGTCTCTCATCTCGCCTCTCCGGCTGAAGCGGGCGTGGCGGCGTCGGGCGCGTCCGCGACGGCCGTGCCCGGCAGCACCTCGTCGATGTAGCCCGACGGGTCGACGAGCTCGGCTCCAGCCACGTTCGCGTACTGGACGAGGGGCTCGGCGAACAGGCCGATCGCGACCGTGATCGCCCCGAGAAAGGCGGTGGCCGCGACCATCGGCAGCGGCACCCGCCGCCGCGGCGCGCCCGCGGGCAGCGGCGCGGGCGGGGCCTTCCAGAACGCCTCGAGCCAGATCTTCGACATGGACAGGAGCGTCAGGAAGCCGACGGCGAGGGCGACGGCGGCGAGCCAGTCCGCCCCGTACTGGAACGACGCGTCGACGATGAGGAGCTTCGCCCAGAAGCCCGACAGGGGCGGCAGCCCGGCCAGCGACAGGGCCGGGATGAGAAAGAGGACGGCGAGCCAGGGCTGTCCCTTCATCAGGCCGCCCACCTTCTTGAGGTCGTACGACCCGCCCGCCCGCTCGATCGCCCCGGCGACGAGGAAGAGGTTCGCCTTCACGATGATGTGGTGGACGATGTAGAAGACGGCCGCCGCGACGGCGACAGGCGTCGCCAGCGCGATCCCCATCATCATGTAGCCGATCTGGCTGATGATGTGGAAGGACAGGATGCGCCGCACGTCCCACTGGGTGACCGCGCCGAGCACGCCCGTGACCATGGTGAGGGCGGCCGACCAGGCGACGACCACGTTGAGCCCGCCGTCCGAGACCTCGAACATCAGCGTGAAGACGCGCAGCGCCGCGTAGACGCCGACCTTGGTGAGAAGGCCCGCGAAGATGGCGACCACGGTCATCGGCGCGGTGTGGTAGGAGGCCGGCAACCAGAAGAAGAGCGGGAACGCCGCCATCTTGATGCCGAAGGCGATGAGGAAGAGGATCGCCGTCACCGCGAGGGCGGGCGTCGTCTCCATCTGCCGCAGCACGACGGCGAGGTCGGCCATGTTGAGGGTGCCGGTGGCGCCGTAGAGGAAGCCGATGGCGATGAGGAGCAGGATGGTCGCGAAAAGGTTGAGGATCGCGTACTTCACCGCCCCGTCGATCTGCGCCCGCGTGCGGCCGATGACGAGAAGGCCGAGGGTGCAGATCAGCATCACCTCGAACCAGACGTAGAGGTTGAAGATGTCCCCCGTCATGAAGGCGCCGTTGACGCCGACGAGGAGGCCGCAGAACAGCGGGTAGAAGCCCGCGTAGGCGTAGTCGAGCCGCGCCTCGGCCTGCCAGAAGACGATGCCCGCGAGGGCGAGGATCGCCGTCACCACGACCATGGCGGCCGACAGGTGGTCGACGACGATGGCGATGCCGAACGGGGCGGGCCAGCCGCCGAGCTCGGTGCGGAGCGTGCCGCCCGCCATCACCGCCGCCACGAGGAGGCCGGAGACGGCGAACAGCGCCACCATGCCGAGGAGGACGAGCCAGGACTGGACCTTCGGCCGCGTCCAGAAGACGGCGGTGACGGCCGCGAGCGCCAGCGGCAGCAGGATGGGGGCGATGACGAGAAGACCGGTCACGGGCGGGCCTCCGTGGCCGCCTCGCCCGGCTCCGGGCGGCGCTCGAAGGGGGTGCCCTCGTTCTCGGCCGGCGTCATGGCGTCGGTGTCGAGGGTGCCGAGACTCCGCCAGGCGCGGAAGGCGAGCACGATGGTGAAGGACACGAGGGCGAAGCCGATCACGATCGCCGTCAGCACCAGCGCCTGGGGCAGCGGGTTGGCGGCGTCGGCGGAAAGCGCCGTCCCGCCGTAGGGGATGACGGGGGGCGAGACGGTGCCGACCCGGCCCGACAGGAAGATGAGCATGTTGGCCGCGGCCGCGACCATGGCGACGCCGAGGATGACGCGCACCACGTGGCGCTCGAGCATCATGTAGATGCCGGCGGCGACCACGACCCCGACGCTTGCGGCATAAAGAAAGATCATCGGACGGTCTCCGGAGGGGCGGACGGGGCGTCGGCGGACGACGGGCCGGCGGACGGTGCCGCGGCCGGCGCGACGGGGGCGGCGGCAGCCTCCACGGTGGCGGTGGCCGTCTCGTCCTCCCCCTCGTCCTCGTAGAGGCGGAACAGGATGGCGAGCACGGCGCCGACGACCACGAAGTAGACGCCGACGTCGAAGAGGATCGTGGTGCCGAGCTTGATGCCGAGGACGGTCGCCCACTGGTGGGTCAGGAAGTCGTCCCCCGTGGCGCCGAGGAACGGCGGCAGGCCCGAGACGATGGCGGCGATGAGCCCGATCCCGAGGAGGGTGACCGGGTGGACGAGGAGCGCCCGACGCCCTGCCTCCACCCCGTAGGCGAGGGTGAGAATGGTGTAGGCCGAGGCCGCCGCGAGGCCGCCGATGAAGCCGCCCCCCGGCTCGTTGTGGCCACGCAGCAGGATGTAGACCGAAAAGATCAGCATGCCCGCGAAGAACAGGCGGGCGGCCGACAACAGGATGACGGAGTTCATCGGCTCTCTCCTTCCTGGCGGGCGGGCCGGGCCGCGCGCAGGAGCGCCCACACGCCGATGGCGGCGAAGGCGACGACCGCGATCTCGCCCAGGGTGTCGAGGGCGCGGAAGTCGACGAGGATGACGTTGACGACGTTGCGGCCGAACGCCTCGGGCACCGAGGTGACGGCGAAGTACTCGGTGAGGCGCGGGTCGAACGGCATCGCCTTCACCGCGACGAGGCCGAGCGCCATCGTGGTGCCGCCCGCGACCGCGAGCGCGACGTCGACGGGCCGCTCGGACGGGCGCTCGTGGAGGCGCGAGTCGAGCGGCAGCTGGAGCATCACCGCCATCACGATGACGAGGAACAGCGTCTCCACCGCGAACTGGGTGAAGGCGAGGTCTGGCGCGCCGTTCTTCAGGAAGATGAGGGCCGAGGTGTAGCCGACGAGGCCCACCCCGAGGAGCGAGGTGATGAGCGAGCGGGCGATCGCCGCCACCACGCCGCCGAGCGCCATCAGCACGAACACCACGACGAGGTAGGGCCTGAGCGGCTCCTCGAGCGCCTCGGCGACGACCCGCCCGTCGAAGCCGAGGAGGCCGACCGCCATGGCCGCCGCCGTCAGGCCGGTGACGACGGCGGTGTAGGTGCGCACCGTGCCGCGCTGCAGGACCCGGGTCTGCCAGCGGCCGAAGGCGAGGATGCCGTTCATGCAGGCGTCGTAGTAGGCCTCGGCCGAGCCCGCCCGCATGTAGCGGTTGAAGCGCATGACCTTGTGGACCTTCTGCCAGTTCCAGGCGAGCCAGAGCCCCGCCCCGGTGATGAGGAGGGTGGCGAACAGCTTGGGGCCGAGCTCGGGCGCCACCTTGAGCGCCACGTCCACCGGGTCCTCGCCGAGGGCCTCGGCCGCGGGCGCGATCACGAGGTCGGTGACGGGCCCCGGGAAGAAGCCGATGGCGAACCCGGTGATGCCGAGGACGAGGGGCGGGATGGCGAAGCCGAGGCTCGGCCGGTGGACGATCCTCACCTCTCCGTTCGTCGGCGTCCGGTAGAAGGGCCGCAGCGTCACCACGCCCGCGATCGCCACGAGCACCACGTTGGTGACGAAGGACACCAGCACCACGAAGATCTTCGGGTCGGTCAGGATCTTGGCCGCGAACAGGAAGTCCTTGGCCGCGTAGCCGACGAAGAAGGGAAGGCCGGCCATCGACAGGCTGGCGAGGGTCGCGGCCGTCGCCGTCACGGGCAGCTTGCCCGCGAGGCCGCCCATGCGGCGCAGGCGCGTGAGGTCCGTCGCGTAGATGACGGTGCCCGCGCAGAAGAAGAGGGCGGCCTTGTAGAGGGCGTGGGCGAACATGAAGCCCACCACCGCGATCTCCGCCTCGACGCCGCGAATGCCGATGAGGGTAACGAGGGTGCCCAGCGAGGCGACGGTGGAGTAGGCGAGGACCGCCTTGAAGCCCTCGCTGCGCAGCGCCTGGAGGGCGGAGACCAGCATGGTGAGGCCGCCGAAAGTCACGAGCGTGACCGTGAACAGGGCGGTCTCGCCGAAGGCCGGATCGAGCCGGGCGAGGAGGTAGACGCCCAGCTTCACCATGGTGGCGGAGTGGAGGTAGGCGCTCGCCGGCGTCGGGGCGGCCATCGCCCGCGGCAGCCAGAAGTGGAACGGGAACTGGGCCGACTTGGTGAAGCAGCCCAGCACCACGAGGATCACGACCGCCTCGAAGTAGCCGCTGTCGATCAGCGGCCGGGGGTCCGCCACCAGCGCCGACAGGCTGTCGCTGCCCGTGGCGATGCCGATGAGGATGATGCCCGCGAACAGGGCGAGGCCCCCGCCGAAGGTGACGAGCAGCGACTGGAGCGCGGCGGCCCGCGCCTGGCGGTTCTCGCCGGAGAAGCCGATCAGGGCGAAGGAGACGATGCTGGTCGCTTCCCAGAAAATGAACAGGACGATGAGGTTGTCGGAAAAGACCGTCCCCAGCATCGCCGTCATGAAGGCGAGGATATAGACGAGGAAGCGGGTGCGGTCGGCCCCCGGCTTCTTGGCGTAATAGGCGCCCGCGTAGATCATCACGAGCGTGCCGATGCCGGTGATGAGGAGGGCGAACAGGAGCGAGAAGCCGCCCACGTGGAACGACAGGTTGATCCCGAGGGAGGGGACCCACGGGATCGTCTCCGTGACGGCGCCGCCCGCGCTGGTCGTCGGCACGTAGTCGAGCAGGAGGAGGAAAAGGGTGGCGGGCAGCACCGCCGCGAGGAGGCCCGCGAAGCGCGCCCACACGAACGGCATGAGGAGACCGAGGAGGAGGGTTCCCCCGCCCGCGATCAGAAGAAGGCTCGATGGCTCCATGAAGGGCTCCGGCGTCGGCACGTCGACCCGTCCCTACTCAAGGACCGTGCCACGGAGCTTGCGCCGGCGTTTCGTCGGGCCCCCGGGCCCCCGGGTCCCCGGCGCCGTCCGGATTTTCGAACACGCCAGGCCAGCCCTCGGGGCCAGCGTCCGGAAAAGCGGACGGGGCCTTCGGCGGCGCGGGCGCGAGGCGCCGGTGGGGAATGCCCGGCGAGGAATGGCCGCTGGACCTTTGCGGGCGTTTCTGGTGAGAGGAGCGGCAAGACGAACAACGGGAGGAAACCAATGAGTCGTCGTCCGCTCCGCCTCGCCGCGCTCGCCCTTGCCTCCGCCGCCCTCGCGGGGCTTTCCGCCGGGGGTGCCAGCGCCCAGTTCCAGCCCGAGCGGCCGGAGTGCGTCGCCCCCGCCCAGCCCGGCGGCGGCTTCGACCTCACCTGCCGCGTCGGCGCCTCGGCCATGGAGGTCGCCGGCGTCCTCGACCAGCCGATGGCCGTCACCTTCATGCCCGGGGGCATCGGCGCCGTCGCCTACAACGTCTTCAACACGACGCGGACGGACGATGCGAACGCGATCGTCGCCTTCTCGTCGGGCTCGCTCCTCAACATCGCCGTCGGCAAGTACGGGTCCAGGACCGAGCACGACGCCCGCTGGCTGGCCACGGCGGGGGCCGACTTCGGCGCCGTCATCGTGAAGGCGGACAGCCGCTTCGAGACGCTCGACCAGGTGATGGAGGCCTTCAAGGAGGATCCGGGCGGCATCGTCGTCGGCGCCGGCGGCTCCGTCGGCAGCCAGGACTGGATGAAGGCCGCGCTGCTGATGAACTCGGTCGGCCTCGACCCGCGGCAGATGCGCTACGTCGCCTTCGACGGCGGGGGCGAATCCATCGCCGCGCTGCTCGGCGGGTCCATCGAGGTCTACACCGGCGACGTCGCCGAGATGGCCCAGCACCTCGACGCCGGGACCATGCGCATCCTCGCGGTCATGAGCCCGGAGCGCCTGCCCGCCCCGTTCGACGTCTACCCGACGGCGAAGGAGCTCGGCTACGACGCGGAGTGGACGATCCTGCGCGGCTTCTACATGGCGAAGGACGTGCCGGACGAGGCGTACCGGTTCTACGCGGACGCCTTCGAGAAGGCCTACGCGAACCCGGCGTTCGCCGAGGTGCAGAAGGCCCGCGGCCTGATGCCCCTCGACATGGCGGGCGAGGACTTCGCCGAGGACGTGAAGCGGCGCGTGGAGCGGATGCGCGAGATCGCCCGCTCGGCCGGCCTCATCGAGTAGGCCCTGCGCGGCCGGCCCGCCCGGGCCGGCCGCCGTCCCCCGCCGGAGGTCCCCGATGACGGACCGCATCTTCGCGGCGATCGCCCTTCTGGTGGTCCTCGCCTACGGCGCGATCGCCTTCACCGTCATCCGCGCGCCGTTCCAGTACGACCCGCTGGGGCCGGAGAGCTGGCCGCGGATCCTGTCGGTCGTGGCGGCGCTGTGCCTCCTCGCCATCCTGGTGCGGCCGGACCGGCTGGAGGGCTTCGGCGGCCGCCGGCAGCTCCTGCAGGTGGGCCTCATGGTGCTCGCCCTCGTCCTTTACGCGGCGAGCTTCCAGCGCCTCGGCTTCATCGTCTCCACCGCGCTGTTTTCCGGGGTCGTCGCCTGGTGGACCGGGGCGCGGCCCCTGTTCGCCGCCGCCTACGGCGTCCTGTTCGGCGTCCTCGGCTATCTCCTGTTCGTCCGCGTGCTGGCGCTCAACCTGCCGGCCGGCATCCTGGGGCCGTGACCCGTGGAAGATGTCCTTTCGGGCCTTGCGACGGGCTTTTCGGTCGCCCTTTCGCCGCTCAACCTCTTCCTCGTCCTGTTCGGCTGCTTCTTCGGCACGCTGATCGGGGCGCTGCCGGGCATCGGCCCCATCAACGGCATCGCCATCCTCCTGCCGATCGCCTACTCGCTGGGCCTGCCGCCCGAATCGGCGCTCATCATGCTGGCGGGGATCTACTACGGGGCGGAGTACGGCGGGCGGATCTCCTCCATCCTCCTCAACGTGCCGGGCGACGCCTCGGCGGTCATGACCACCCTCGACGGCCACCCGATCGCCCGGCGCGGCGAGGCGGGGCGGGCGCTGTCCCTGTCGTGCATCGCCTCCTTCGTGGGCGGCACGATCGCCGTCGTCCTCCTGTCCGTCTTCGGGCCGGCGATGGCCGCCTTCGCCGTCACCTTCACCCCCGCCGACTACGTGGCGTTGATGGTCTTCGCCTTCGCCACCCTCTCCTCCCTCGTCGGCCGCAACCCGGTGAAGACGCTGCTCGGCGCGGTGTTCGGGCTGATGATCGCCTCCATCGGCATCGACGCGAACACCGGCGTCGCCCGCTACACCTTCGGCGTCCCGGACATCCTCGCGGGGATCGACTTCCTCATCATCGTGATCGGCCTGTTCGGCATGGCCGAGCTCCTCCACCTCGTGGAGACGAAGGTCCGCGGCGCGCTGAAGACGGTGCAGGTGGGGCAAAGCTTCGTGACGATGGCGGACCTCGCGAAGACGCGCTGGACGATCCTGCGCTCCTCGATCGTCGGCTTCGTCATCGGCGTGCTGCCGGGGACGGGCGCCTCGGTCGCCTCGGCGGTGGCCTACGGAACGGAAAAGCGCATCGCGGGGGGCGGCGCGTCCGAGTTCGGCTCGGGCGACGTGCGCGGGCTCGCGGCCCCCGAGAGCGCCAACAACGCCTCGGCGGGCGGGGCGATGGTGCCCATGCTCACCCTCGGCATCCCGGGCTCGGGCACGACGGCGATCCTCCTCGGGGCGCTGCTCCTTTTCAACATCACCCCCGGCCCGCTGATGTTCGAGCAGCGGCCGGAGATCGCCTGGGGGCTGATCGCCTCCATGTACATCGGCAACGTGGCGCTCCTCGTCATCAACCTGCCGCTGGTCGGGCTGTTCGCCCGCCTGCTCACGGTGCCGCAGCACTTCCTGATCCCGATGGTCGCCGTCCTCGCCTTCGTGGGCGTCTACTCGGTGGTGTCCAACCCGTTCGACCTCTACATGATCATCGCGCTCGGCGTGTTCGGCTGGATCCTGCGCAAGCTCGACTTCTCGCTGGCGCCGGTGATCCTCGGCGTCGTGCTGGGCGCGCTGTTCGAGAACAACCTGAGACGGGCGCTTTCCATCTCGGCGGGGGACTGGTCGATCCTGCTGGCGTCATGGAACTCCATCGTCATCTATGCGCTGTCCGTCCTGGTGGTGCTCGTCCCCATCCTCCTCGGCCGGCGCCGGCGGCGGGCGAACACGCTGGCCGAGGGCGACGGCTGAGCCGCCACGGGCGGCGCCCCGCCGCCGCCCGCTTTACATCCGCGCCGCCGGCGCTAGGTCGGAGGCGATCCGCGCCCGGCAAGCCCGGGCCCAGCCACGAGAGATCCGTTCGATGATGCGCCCCTTCCGCAACGACCGCCCGCCCGCGACGGCCGCCCTCGTCACCGGCGCGACCGGCGGCATCGGCGCGGCGATCGCCCGCGCGCTCCCGCGCGAGACGGCCCTCGTCATCACCGGCCGCAAGGAGGACGAGCTCGCCCGCCTCGAGAACGAATTGTCCTACGACCGCACGGTGAAGGCGGTGGTGGCCGACCTCGCCACCGAGGAGGGGTGCGAGGCCGTGGTCGAGGCGGGCCGCGAGGCCGGGGTCGACCTCCTCGTCAACAACGCCGGGCTCGGCAGCTACGGCGCCTTCGCCGACGAGCCCTTCGACGCCCACCGCACGACGATCCGCGTCAACGTCGAGGCGCCGCTGCGCCTCATCCACGCCCTCCTGCCCGAGCTCATCCTCAACGCGGATCTTTCGGGCAAGCGGGCGGGGATCATCAACATGTCCTCCTCGACCGCCTTCATCCCGGTGCCGACGCTCGCCACCTACGCCGCCTCCAAGGCCTTCATCCTGTCGTTCGGGGAATCCCTCGCCGCCGAGCTGTCCGACAAGCCGGTGGACGTGCTGACGGCCTGCCCGGGCGCGGTGAAGACGTCCTTCGGCGAGCGGGCGGGCTTTTCCGGCGGCTCCCTGCCGGGCGCCATGTCGCCCGAGACGGTGGCGAAGCAGACCCTCGCCGCCCTCGGCCGGCAGACGACGGTGGTGATCGGGCCCGCCTCGGCGACCGCCTTCACCGGCGTCGCCTTCGCCCGCAGCCTCTTCGGCCAGGCCTTCATGCAGGCGAGCCGCGCGGCGGAGCGCTTCCGTCCGTCATGACGGAGCGTCTGTCGGTCTACTACGACGGCGCCTGCCCGCTGTGCCGCAGCGAGGTGGCCGTCTATCGCCGCCGGTCGGACCCGGAGGCGGTCGCCTTCGTCGACGTGTCGGCGGAGGCGGGGCGCCTGCCCGAGGGGCTGGACCGGAAGACGGCGCTCTCCCGCTTCCACGTCCGTTCCGATGACGGGACGCTGCTGTCCGGGGCGGCGGCGTTCGCGGCCCTTTGGCGCCGCACGCCGGGCTTCCGCTGGCTCGGCCGCCTCGCCTCGCTCCCGGTCCTGTCGGCCGTCTTCGAGGGCGGCTACCGGGCCTTCCTGGTGGTGCGGCCGGCGGTCCAGCGCCTCGTGCGGCGGCGCGCGGCGGACGAGGACGGGGCGTCATGCCGCTGACGGGGATCGGGCGCCGGCCCGACACGGTCCTGTCCGCCTTCACCTTCCGCGAGCTTCTCGCCCAGCGCCGCCTCGCGGAGCGGGCGATCCGCCGCGGCCGGGCGCCGGAGAGCGCCCGGGCGCTCCTGGCGCGGATCGACGCGGAGCTCGCCGAGCGACGGGAGCGGCTGTTCGCCCGGCGCGGCGCCCTGCCGCCCGGCCTGCCGGAGGAAGAGCGCCCGTGAGCGGCCGCGACGGGGAGCCGCTGCCGTCCTTCTACGACGACCTCGACGGCAGCCTGGAGCACGCCTTCGCCCTCCTCGAGCGGGGCGTCGCCGATCGCCGCAGCCCGTTCCACCAGGCGACCGTCGCCACCGTCGCGGCGGACGGGCGGCCGGCGGCGCGCACCGTCGTCCTGCGCGGGGTGGACCGCAAGGCGCCGGCCGTGCGCTTTCACACCGACCGGCGGTCCCGGAAGGCGGCGGAACTCGCCGAGCGGCCGGACCTCGTCGTCCACCTCTACGACCACGGGCGGAAGATCCAGCTGCGCCTGTCGGGCCGCGCCGTCCTCCACGGGGGCGACGACCTCGCCCGCGGCCTGTGGTCGGGCATGCGCGACATGAGCAAGGCCTGCTACCGCCAGGCCGCCGCGCCCGGCACGCCGATCGACGATCCGGCGGCGGTCGACCGGGCCGAGCCGCACGCCGACGATGCGGGCCTTTGCAACTTCGTGCCGGTGGAGGTGCGCCTCGACGGCCTCGAGTGGCTCTACCTCGCCGCCCGCGGGCACCGGCGCGCCCTCTTCTCCTTCGGGCCGGACGGGGCCGTCGAGGCCCGCTGGCTCGCGCCCTGACCGGCGCTGGCGGTTCCCGCCGCCGGCGCCACGCTCGGGAAAGCTTCATCGTCCATACCTGCGGGGAGCCCGGCGGGGCGCCAGCGCCCGTTCCGCCGATGCGCCCCCCGGGCGCCGCCTGCCGGCGTGCGGCGGGCGGGCTCTCGGAAACGAGGGATGTTGCGACGTGCCGACGCGTGACAGGCAGGACAGGGACCGGAACGCCGCCCAGCGGGGGCGGGTGCTCGATGCGGCCGACAGGAAGCTCTTGGCCCTCCTCGCGGAGGACGCGACGCTGAGCTACAGCGCCCTCGGCTCGGCGGTCGGCCTGTCGCCGCCGGCCGTCCACGAGCGGGTGAAGCGGTTGCGCCTGTCGGGCGTCATCCGCCGCACGGTCGCCCTCATCGACCCGGGCGCGATCGGCAAGGCCTTCACCGCCTTCCTCCATGTGGACACCCACGCCCCCGGCAAGCAGGCGGTCGTGGCGGGCCTGTCGCAATACGCCGAGATCGAGGAGATCCACACCGTTGCGGGCGATGCCTGCCTGATCGTCAAGGTCCGCACCCGCGACGCGGGGAGCTTCGAGGCGTTCCTGTCCGACCTGCAGTCCGATCCGGGCATCCGCGGCACGCGCACCTACGTCGTCCTGTCCTCCCACCTGGAGCTTCCGCCCCGCGCCGACCTCGACGAGGAGGATGAGGGCGAGGAGGGGGGCGTCCCCGCCGAGGCGCCGCGCTCGATCCGCCGGGCCCGGCGCGCCTGAGCCCGGCCGGCGCCCCGCCGCCGCCGCCCCGCCGCCGCCGACCCGCCGCCGCCGACCCGCCGCCGCCGACCCGCCGTCGCCGACCCGCCGCCGCCGACCCGCCGCCGCCGACCCGCCGCCGACC
>CAZJNX010000048.1:0-24582 GCA_964547415.1 uncultured Hyphomicrobiales bacterium | reverse complement strand
CGCCACCATTCGCGCACGAGCCCATGGAGACGACATAGCGCGGCTCCGGCATCTGGTCGTACACCTTGCGCAGCGCCGGCGCCATCTTGTTGCACAGGGTGCCGGCGACGATCATCACATCGGACTGGCGGGGCGATGCGCGGGGCGCGAAGCCAAACCGCTCGGCGTCGTAGCGCGGCATCGACATCTGCATCATCTCGATGGCGCAGCAGGCGAGGCCGAACGTCATCCACATGAGCGAGCCGGTGCGCGCCCACTGGACGAGGTCCTCGTAGTTGGTGACGAGGAAGCCCTTGTCGGACAGTTCCTGGTTCACGTCCTCGAAGAAGGCGTCGGGCACGCTGCCCGCCTTCCCGCCCACGGGCCGCCCGCGGGCATCGACCAGCGGCTGATCGCTCAATCCCATTCGAGAGCTCCCTTGCGCCACTCGTAGATGAAGCCGACGGTGAGGATCGCGAGGAACACCATCACCGAGAAGAAGCCGAACCAGCCGATCTCGCCGAACACCGTGACCCACGGAAAGAGGAACGCCACCTCGAGGTCGAAGATGATGAACAGGATCGCCACGAGATAGAAGCGCACGTCGAATTTCATGCGCGCGTCGTCGAAGGCGTTGAACCCGCACTCATAGGCGGAAAGCTTTTCCCGCTCGGGGTTCTTGTAGGCCACCACGAATGGTGCGACGAGAAGCGCGAGCCCGATGATGGCGCACACCCCGACGAACACGGCGATCGGCAGGTAGCTCCCGTACAGCTCAAGCACCGCTTTCCTCCGGCTTCGACCCGAGACATAGGCCGGCCGGGCTTCGGCGCAACGCGCCCGGTGACGCACCGCGAGCCCTTCCCGACCGTTTCCGGGCGTAGCCGACACGCCGTCGGCGCGCAACCGCGCCAGCGCGCCTCATCCGTGCCAGCCGCACCCGGCCCGCGCCCGCTTACCCGCGAAACGGTCCCCGAGGGTACGGCTCGGCGCCGCCGCCGGTCCAATCGTCGAGGCCTGGCCGGGTAGGAGAGGACGCTCTGGCCGGCGCCATCGCATCGCAGCTCGCGGCTCGCGGCGAGCGGGCGGCCGAAAAAAAGGGCAGCCGAAAACTGGCTGCCCTTTTCCAGGTCCGTCACGGGCTGACCGCGGCGGTCGTCCGGGGGAAGCTGGCCCCCTCCCCCGGACGGTCACCGGGCGCACCATCCGTGCGCCCGGCGGCTCGGGGCGTTCCTCAGCGGTCGCCGGTGCCGGGCACGCCGGTCGTCGGACGCTCGGTGCGCGCCTCGTCGACCCTGGCGTTCCGGGAGGCCATGAAGCGGTCGAACTCCTCCCTGTCGCGGGCGCGCCGCAGGTCGCGCAGGTAGTCGTCGAACTCCTCGCGCATCGCATCGAGCTTGCGCCGCTCCTCCTCGAGGCGGGCGAGCTCGCGCGCCCGGTAGTCGTCGAACGCCACGTTGCCGGTGGGCTGCACCGGACCGGTCGCCGCCGGGCGGGCGCCCGGAAATACCGGCGCGCGGCTCGAGGACCCGTTCATGCCGAGCTTCTCCTTCGCGTCCGCCACCAGCGACGGCAGACGGTCACCCCAAACGATGTAGGCGAGCATCAACAGGCCGAGCGGCCAATAGATAATGAACGCCACCACCATCAGCGCGATGTTGAGCGGGTTCCAGCCCGGCCGCAGAGCGAACGAATTCATGCACTCGTGTCCCACGGATTGTTGCCGATGACTTCCACATGGTGCGTGTCGGGGGCGGACGCAAGTCTCCTCCGGCGAAAATCGGACGGTGCGCCGCCGTCCGCTACTGGGCGACCACGGTGGCGGGCGCGGCCTTGTGGTGGAGCGCGGCCGCCATCAGCGCGCGGGTGTAGTCCGAGCGCGGGCGCTCGAAGACCTCCGCCGTGGCCCCGGCCTCCACCACCTTGCCGGCCCGCATGACGATCACCTGGCTCGCGAGGGCGCGGACCACCTTGAGGTCGTGGGAGATGAACAGGAAGGCGAGGTCGTGGCGCTTCTGGACCGCGCGGAGGAGGTCCACCACCTGGGCCTGGACGGACATGTCGAGGGCGCTCGTGGGCTCGTCGAGGACGATGAAGCGCGGCTCGAGCACCAGCGCCCGGGCGATCGCGATGCGCTGGCGCTGCCCGCCGGAAAACTCGTGCGGGTAGCGGAAGCGGGTATCGGGGTCGAGGCCCACCTCGCCGAGCGCCCGCACCACCCGCTCGGCCCGCTCGTCCGGGGTCAGGCGCGGGTAGTGGACGCGCAGGCCCTCCGCGATGATCTGGTCCACCGACATTCGCGGCGAGAGGGAGCCGTAGGGGTCCTGGAAGACCACCTGCATGTGGGAGCGGATGGGCCGCATGCGCTTCCAGGAAAAGCCGCTGATCTCGTCCCCCAGGAAGACGATCCGCCCCTGCGACGACATGAGGCGCAGGAGGGCGAAGCCGAGCGTGGTCTTGCCGGAGCCCGATTCGCCGACGACGCCGAGGGTCTCGCCCTTCCTCACCTCCACGTCGATCCCGTCGACCGCCTTCACGTGGCCGACCGTGCGGCGCAGGAGGCCACGGCGGATCGGGAACCACACCTTCAGGTTCTCGGCCTTGAGGACCACCTCGGCGGACGGGTCGGGCAGCGGCGGCTCGCCCTTCGGCTCGGCCTCGAGGAGATGGCGCGTGTAGGCGTGGGTGGGCGCGGTGAAGACCCGCTCGGTCGGCCCCGTCTCGACGATCTCGCCCGCGGTCATCACCGCGACGCGGTCGGCGATGGAGCGCACGATGCCGAGGTCGTGGGTGATGAAGAGCATCGCCATGCCGAGCCGCTCCTGGAGCGACTTCAGCAGCTCGAGAATCTGCGCCTGGACGGTGACGTCGAGGGCGGTCGTCGGCTCGTCGGCGATGAGAAGGTCGGGCTCGTTGGCGAGCGCCATGGCGATCATCACGCGCTGGCGCTGCCCGCCCGACAGCTGGTGCGGGTAGCTCGCGAGCCGCGTCTCGGGCTCGGGAATGCCGACCGCGTCGAGGAGCTCGAGGGTGCGGGCGCGGGCGGCCGTGTCGCCCATGCCGCGGTGGACCTTCAAAATCTCGCCGATCTGCCGCTCCACCGGGTGCAGCGGATTGAGCGATGTCATCGGCTCCTGGAAGACCATGGTGATGTCGTTGCCGCGCAGCTCCCGGAGGCGCTGGTCCGACATCGTGAGGACGTCCTCGCCCTTGAAGAGGATCTCGCCCGTCGGGTGGCTGGCGGCCGGGTACGGCAGCAGGCGGACGACGGAAAGCGCCGTCACAGACTTGCCGGAGCCCGATTCGCCCACGATGGCGAGCGTCTCCCCCTTCTCCACGGAAAAGGAGATCCGGTCGACGGCCGTGTTCGTCCGCCCCTCCTGGTGGAAGGCGATCGACAGGTCCCGGACGGTCAGCAGCGAAGAGGCAGCCGCGTTCATCGATCCATCTCTCCCGTTGACGGCACCGTCACCTCCACGCCGCTCGCCGGATCGAGGCCGGCGAGCGGCGCCGCGGCAGGCGCCTTGCGCATCTCCCGCCCGATCGCCGCCCTCGGCTCACCGGAAGGTCTTGCGGGGGTCGAAGGCGTCGCGCACCGCCTCGCCGATGAAGATGAGAAGCGACAACATGATCGAAATGACGAGGAAGCCCGTCAGACCGAGCCATGGCGCCTGCAGGTTGTTCTTGCCCTGGGCGAGGAGCTCGCCGAGGGACGGCGAGCCCGGCGGCAACCCGAAGCCCAGGAAGTCGAGCGCCGTCAAGGTGGTGATCGACCCGTTCAAAATGAACGGCATGAAGGTCAGCGTCGCCACCATCGCGTTCGGCAACAGGTGCCGCCACATGATCGTGCCGTTGCCGACCCCGAGCGCCCGCGCGGCCATCACGTACTCGAAGTTGCGCGCGCGCAGGAACTCCGCCCGCACCACCCCCACGAGCGCCACCCAGGAGAACAGGAGGAGGATCCCGAGAAGGAGCCAGAAGCTCGGCACCAGGATCGAGGAGATGATCAGGAGGAGATAGAGCGACGGGATCGACGTCCAGATCTCGATCACCCGCTGGAAGACGAGGTCGGTCCAGCCGCCGAAGTAGCCCTGCACGGCGCCGGCGGCCACGCCGATGATGGACGAGAAGAAGGTGAGGATCAGACCGAACAGCACCGAAATGCGGAAGCCGTAGATGAGACGGGCCGCGACGTCCCGCCCCTGGTCGTCGGTGCCGAGCCAGTTCCAGTTCCACGGGGTGCAGTTGGGGTCGTCCATCCCGCCGGGATAGGCCTGGCAGCGGGTCTCCCTGTCCAGCATCCATGACGGCGGCGAGGGAGCGGGCACGGGAAGCTCGTTGTTCACCGTCCGGTAGGAGTAGCGGATCGGCGGCCAGACCATCCAGCCGTTCGCCTCGATCTCCTCCTGGATGAACGGGTCGCGGTAGTCGGTGACGGCGAGGAAGCCACCGAACCGCTCCTCCGGGTAGTCCACGAACACGGGAAACAGGAGATCGCCCTGGTAGGAGACCACGAGCGGCCGGTCGTTGGCGATGAATTCGGCGAACAGGGTCAGGCCGAACAGGACGAGGAAGATCCAAAGTGACCAGTAGCCCCGCTTGTGGGCCCTGAAGTTCTGCCAGCGTCGCCGGTTGAGGGGCGACATGACGCCGAAGCCCGCCCCCGTGGGGCGGACGGTCGCCTCCCGCTCGGCGGGCGGGGCGGCGATCTCCTCGCCGGGCTCGTAGGCATGGGTGCGGCCGCGGCCGACGGTTTCGTCCACCTCAGACCTCCCGGCTCTCGAAGTCGATTCTGGGGTCGACCCACGTGTAGGTGAGGTCGGTGATGAGATTGATGATCAACGCCATCAGCGAGAAGATGTAGAGCGTCGCGAACACCACCGCGTAGTCGCGGTTGATGATGCTCTCGAAACCGAGCAGCCCCAGCCCGTCCAGCGAGAAGATGGTCTCGATCAGCAGCGAGCCGGCGAAGAAGGCGGAGATGAAGGCGCCCGGGAAGCCCGCGATGATGATCAGCATCGCGTTGCGGAAGACATGGCCATAAAGCACCTTGCGCTCGGTCAGCCCCTTCATCCGCGCGGTCATGACGTACTGCTTGCGGATCTCGTCGAGGAAGGAGTTCTTGGTGAGAAGCGAGGTGACGGCGAAGGCGGAGATCGCCATGGCGGTGATCGGCAGCGCCAGATGCCAGAAATAGTCCGGGATGGTCCGCGTCACGCACAGGGCGACATCGAACATCGGGCTCCACGGCGCGCACCACGCCTCTTCCACGTCGTCCGACAGGAGGCCGCGCAAGGGGAACCAGTTGAGGAAGGAGCCACCCGCGAACAGGACGATGAGGAGAACGGCGAACAGGAAGTTCGGGATGGCGTAGCCCACGATGATGACGCCGCTCGTCCACACGTCGAAGCGCGTGCCGTCGCGCACCGCCTTGGCGATCCCGAGGGGGATCGAGATGCCGTAGGACAGGAGCGTCATCCACAGGCCGAGCGAGATGGACACGGGCAGCTTCTCGGCGATGAGGTCGACGACCGAGATATCGCGGAAATAGCTCTCGCCGAAGTCGAAGCGGATGTAGTTCCACATCATCAGGGCGAAGCGCTCGGCCGGCGGCTTGTCGAAGCCGAACTGGGCCTCGAGCTCGGCGATGAACTCCGGGTCGAGGCCCTGGGCGCCGCGGTAGCTGGAGGTGATGTCGTCGCCGCCGCCGGTGTCCCCCGCGGCGCTTCCCGCGAAGTCGCCCCCCGCCGTGCCGCCGGTGATGCGCGCCGTCGCCGACACGTCGAGGCCGGACATCTGGGCGATCACCCGCTCCACCGGTCCGCCCGGGGCGAACTGGATCACGATGAAGCTGATCAGCATGATGCCGAACAGGGTCGGCACGATCAGAAGCAGCCGTCGCAGGATGTAGGCAGCCAAGGCGCGTGTCTCCTCGAGGGGCCGGCGCGGGCCGGGCGTTCGGGCTTCTCCGCGGGATCCGGCGTCAGCCGCCGAGGGTGCGGGCGGCGAGCGCCTCGTCGAACCACCAGGTGGTCTCCACCGGGAAGCCGTAGCGGGGCTTGTCCGCGGGCATCCCGAACAGGTTCCAGTAGGCAACCGTGTGGCTCGGCTTGTACCAGTTCGGCACCCAGTAGTGCCCGAGCCGGAGCACCCGGTCGAGGGCGCGGGTCGCCGTCACCATCTCCTCGCGGGTCTTCGCCGACAGGATCGCCTCCACGAGGACGTCCACCACCGGGTCGGCGATGCCGGAAAGGTTGTTCGTCCCCTCCATGCGCGCCGCGCGGGAGGTCCAGAACTCGCGGATCGTCTCCGACGGGGTGGCCGACAGGGTGAAGCGGCGGCCGACCAGGTCGAAGTCGAAGGCATCGACGCGGGACTGGAACTGGGCCGGGTCCACGAGGCGGAAGGCCGCGTCGATGCCGAGGAGCCTCAGGTTGCGCACGTAGGGCTGCACGACCCGCTCGAAGCTCGGCGAGTTGGACAGGATCTCCACGGTGAACGGGCGACCCGCCCCGTCCACCAGCTGCCGGCCTTCCCGCTGCCAGCCCGCCTCGGCGAGCAGGCGGTTCGCCTCGCGCAGGAGCGTCCGGTCCTGGCCCGACCCGTCCGAGACCGGCGCCTTCCAGACCGGGCCGAACACCGCCTCCGGCACCGTCCCGCGGAAGGGCTCGAGGAGGGCGCGCTCGGCCGCGTCCGGTTCGCCCTCGGCCATCATGTCCGAGTTCTGAAAGAAGGATTCGGTCTGGCTGTAGGCGCCGTAGAACAGATTGGCGTTCGACCATTCGAAGTCGAAGGCGAGCCCCAGCGCCTCGCGGGTGCGCGGGTCGGCGAACTTCTCCCGCCGCGTGTTGATGAACCAACCCTGGGCGCCGGCGGGCCGTTCGTCCGGGAAGGTGGCCTTGACGACGCGGCCGTCCTCGACCGCGGGGAAATTGTATTCCGTCGCCCAGGTCTTGGAGGTGAACTCCTCCCGCCAGGTGACGGTGCCGTCCGTCAACGCCTGAAAGCCGATCTGCCGGTCGCGGAAGAACTCGACGCGCACCGAGTCGAAGTTGTTCTGCCCGCGCGTGACGGGGAGATCCCGCCCCCACCAGTCCGCCACCCGCTCGTATTCGATGAAGCGGCCGGTCTCGAAGCGGCCGACGCGGTAGGGGCCGGAGCCGAGCGGCACGTCCATACCCGCCGCCTCGAAGTCACGCCCCTCGTACCAGTGACGCGGCAGCACGGGATAGGTGGCGATGAGCGGCGGCAGGCGGTTGCTCGCCCCTTCCGCGAAGCGCACGGACACGCGCCGCTCCTCCTCCGCCACGACCTCCGCGACGCCCTCGAGGGGCGCCCGGACGAGCGGGTGGCCCTTCTCCTTCAGGGACGTCAGCGTGAAGACCACGTCGCCGGCCGTGACCGGCACCCCGTCGTGCCAGCGGGCCTCGGGGCGGATCGCGAAGGTGTAGACCCGGCCCGACGGGTCGATCTCCACGGTCGCGGCGAGGAGGCCGTAGACGGCGTCGGGCTCGTCGAGGGCGCGCACCATCAGGCTGTCGAAGATGAGTTCGAGGCGCGGCGGGCTGTCCCCTCTCAGGACCCACATGTTGAGGGTGTTGAAGGTGAGCGGGTTCTGGTTGGTCTGCCAGGACGAGGGCAGGAGGGCGATGCGCCCGCCCTTCGGCGCGGCCGGATCCACGTAGGCAAGGTGCTCGAAGTCGGCCGGCAGCGCCAGCGCGCCGAACACCGACAGGCCGTGCACCGGCCCGCCCCCCGGCACGGCCCGTGCCGCCGCCGCCGGAAAGCGCACGCCCGTCGCCGTCGCGGCCAGCGCACCGCCCGCGAGCGCCAGCGCCCCCCGCCGCGTGATCCCGTTGTCGAACACCTCAGTCCCCCCTCGCTCGTCTGCCTTCCGTCGCACCGCCGGGCCCTTCCGGTACCGTCCGGCCCGGCGGCCGCCTCCCCCAGCCCCCGCGCCGCCCGCCCTCCCACGGGGACGCGCCTTCGGCCGGCCGGATGCCCTCTTCCGCAGGGCCTCGTCATGCCGCGCGCGCCGCACGGTTCTTCCGGCTGAGCCGAACCCTCCGGCTGAGCCGAACGCGATACGGCCGGACGGAGTGCACCCGCTCTTCCACGGCCAGGACGCGGCACCTCAACGGGGCGCACGGCTCGCGCCTCGCCCCGGCCCCGCACCCGCCGGGGAACCGGAGAAGGACCCGTGGCCCGCCCCCGCATCGCGCAGGCCCCGCGCCGCCCAGGCAGCGGCGGCGCGTTGCCGGCCGCGCGCGGACGCCGTCTTTCGCCAGGAGCGGACGCACAGCCCGTGCCCCGGGGCCCCCGATTCAGCGGCGTGCCGCGCATCTGCCGCACCAGCGCCGACCGTCGGGGACGAGCGACCGACGTCTCCGTCTGCTCCCCCTGAGGCCGCTGACCGCCCGTGGCGATACGGGGGCGCCGCTGGAGCATGTGCGGGCGAGGGAGCCCCGGACCGTCAGTCGGTCGCGATCCGGCCCGCTTTCTCCTCATCGTACCACCAGGTCATGGTGGTGAAGCCGTAGTCCGGCATCGTGTCGGGATGACCGAAGCGGTTCCAGTAGGCCGTCCGGATGGTCGGGCTGTGGAATTGCGGCACCAGGTAGTGGTTCCACAACAGCACCCGGTCGAGGGCCCGGCTCGCCGCCACGAGATCCTCCCGCGTCTCTGCGAAGATGATCCTCTCGATCAGCGCGTCCACCGCCGGATCCTTGATGCCGGCGAGGTTGCGGCTGCCCTCGCGGTCGGCGGCATCCGAGCCCCAGAAGTCCCGCTGCTCGTTACCGGGCGACAGGGACTGGGGGAAGACCGCCGTCACCACGTCGAAGTCGAAGGTATCGAGGCGCCGCTGGTACTGGGCGACGTCGACGAGGCGGATCGCCGGACGAACGCCGAGACGCTTCAGCTGCTCCGCATAGGGCGCGATCACCCTTTCGGTCTCGGGCGAGGCGATCAGGAACTCCACGTCGAGGGGGCGGCCCGTCTCGCCGTGGACGAGGGTGCCGCCGTCGAGCCGATAGCCCGCCTCCCTCAGGAGCCGCGCCGCCTCGCGCAGGTTCCCACGGATCTCTCGGGGCGAGCCGCCCACGGGGTTCCGGTACTCTTCGGTGAAGACCTCCGGCGGGACGACGTCGCGAACCGCCTCGAGGAACTCCAGCTCGCGCCCCTCCGGCAGGCCGGTCGCGGCGAGCTCGGAGTTCTGGAAGTAGCTGTCCGTCCGTTCGTACTGGCCGTAGAAGATGTTCTCGTTCAGCCACTCGAAGTCGAAGGCCAGGTTGAAGGCGCGGCGCACCCGCGGATCGGCGAAGCGCTCGCGCCGCAGGTTGAACACGAAACCCTGCATCGGCTCGGCCTGCTTCGTGGTGAACTCCTCTCGCACCACCTCGCCCCGCTGCACGGCCGGAAAATCGTAGCCGGTCGCCCAGCGCTTGGCGCTGTTCTCGGTCCGGAAGTCGTACTGATCGGCCTTGAACGCCTCCAGCGAGACGTCGCGGTCACGAAAATACTCGTAGGCCATGCGGTCGAAGTTGTAGCGACCCACGTTCACGGGGAGGTCTTTCCCCCAGTAGTCCTCGACCCGCTCGTAGGCGATGCGGCGGCCCGGCGAGACGTCGGCGATCCGGTAGGGGCCGGAGCCGAGCGGCGGCTCAAGCGTGGTGGACCCGAAGTCGCGGGCCTCTCCGCCAGGGCCTGCCGCCGTCCACCAGTGCTTCGGCAACACGTACAGCTGCCCGAGGATCTGCGGCAGCTCCCGGTTGCCGGTCTCGTCGAAATGGAAGGTCACCTCCCGCTCGCCGGTTTGCTCCGCACGCTCCACGTGGCGGTAGTAGGCGTTGTAGAAGGGGTGGTTCTCCCGCAGCGTCTCGAGCGACCAGATCACGTCCTCGACGGTGATCGGCTCGCCGTCGTGCCAGCGCGCTTCCGGGCGCAGACGGAAGGTGACGGACGAATAGTCCTCCGGGTAGCGCATCGCCTCCGCGAGGAGACCGTATTCGCTGTTGGGCTCGTCGAGGGAGGTTTCCATCAGCTGGTCGTAGAGGAGGGCAAGGCCCGCCGCCGGATTGCCGCGCACGTTGAACGGGTTGAGCGTGTCGAACGTGCCGACCGCCTCGAGTCGCATGGAGCCGCCCTTCGGGGCGTCCGGATTCACGTAGTCGAAGTGGGGGAAGCCGGGCTCGTACTTCGGCGTGCCAGTGAGCGCGGCGCCGTGACGCCACTCGGCGGCGACCGCGGGTGCGGCGCTGGCGAGAACGAGCGCGAGGCTGCCGAGGAGGGCCGTGCGAATCCGGTTCATGCGAGCTCCTTTGCAGGAAAGGGACCAGCCGGTCCGCACCCCATCTTAGGGAGCGATCCGGCCCACGAACACCTCGCCAGCGCGGATGACCAAAATTTAATGCCGGCTCCCCCTGACGGCCGCCCCCTTTTCGACCGGGCGGGCCGCGCCCCCGCTTCGATCTCACGGGGCCGTTTTCGACGCCGCGCCCCCCGGCCCGGTGCGCCCGCCCCGAAGCGGCGGCACCGGCCCCGCCGCAACGGTCAGGACACGATCGGAGCGGCCGGGAGTGGCTCCGCCCGGCCGATCCCGGCGCCGCCGACCCGAACCTCGTCAGCACGCCGAGGTCGCGCAGTCCCCCCGACAGGGCCTTCGGGAACGACACCGCCCGCGCGCTCGCCATGCCCGGCCGACCGGCACCTCCATCACCCGACGCCGCAAGCGCACAGCCGAGCCGGACGCCTATCCGGCCAGAGCGCGCCGCTTCCGACGGGATCGAACCCTTTGCGGGCAGGCGTGCGCCGAAACCGGTCCGGCGCCCGGGGCGGCGGCCGCAACCCGTCCCGTGACACCCCGCACACCGGTCCCCGAACCCCACCCGACCGACCGGTCGGGACCCGGACGGGGCAAGCCCGTTCGGCACGCGGGTCGGAACACGCGTTCCCGCCGTTCCGAGCGGCCGCCTCGACAAGGGAACGGGGGGCGCCGACAGCGCGCCCCCCAAAAAATCGTTGCACGTCTTGCAGCCGCACGCTGCGCCGTCGGGCGGGCGCGGCGGCGGTCAGTCGAGGGTGCCGACCACCTTGGGATCGTCGAGGGACACCGGGTCGTCGGAAAGCGAGCGGAGCCAGGCGATCACCGCCGCACGCTGCTTCTCGTCCTGGACGCCAGCGTAGGCCATCATGGTTCCCGGAATGTAGCCCATCGGATCGGCGAGGTACTTGTCGAGCTCGGCGATCGTCCAGACCGGATGCTCCTCGGCGAACGCCTTAAAGGCGTCGGAGTAGTTGAAGTCATTCACGTGCAGCACGGGGCCGCCGACCACGTTCCACAGGTTCGGGCCGACCATGGTCGCGCCGCCCTTGTCGACGCTGTGGCAGGCCTGGCAGACGGCGGTCACGCTGGCAGGGGCGTCCGCAGGGTTCGCCTCGCGGACGAGCTGGACGAAGGCGGCGAGCTCGTCGCCCGCATCCCCGGCAGGCGCGCCGGCGGCCCCGTCGCCGCCGGCGGTCGCCGTGTCGGCCGCCGGGGCCGCCGCCACCTGGGTGCCGCCGGCCGCATCGCCCGCCGACGCCTGGTCACCCCCGGCCGCGTCGGCGGCGCCGGACGTGTCGGCGGGGGCCGGCGCATCCGTCGCCCCCGAGCCGTCGGCCGCTTGGTCCGCCGCCGGCGCAGAGCCGTCCGCCGCGGGGGCCGTGTCGGTTGCCGGCGTCGTCTGCACGTCGCCGGTGTCGGGCTCGGTCGCCGGGTCGGTGCTCGCGGCCGGCGTCGGCACGTCCGCGGCCGAGCCGCCGCTGGTCTGGGTGCCCGGGGCGGCGTCTGGCGGGGTGGTCACCGCTGTGGGCGC
Organism: uncultured Hyphomicrobiales bacterium; assembly: GCA_964547415.1. Lineage (GTDB taxonomy): Bacteria > Pseudomonadota > Alphaproteobacteria > Rhizobiales > Amorphaceae > CAZJNX01. The sequence continues at coordinate 12,748 of CAZJNX010000048.1, read as the reverse complement.
CGGGCCCGCCGCCGCATCGGTGGCGGTGCCGGTGGCATCGCCCGCCGCGGCGGTCGCCGTGCCGCCGGTGTCGAGCGGCGGGGCGTTCGGCGAAATCGAGCGCAGATAGGCGACCACCTCCGCCCGCTTTTCCTCGTCCTTGATGCCGGCGTAGGCCATACGGGTGCCCGGAACGGCCCCCATCGGGTTCTCGAGGTAGGCGTCGAGGAGGTCCACGGTCCAGTCGCCGTGCTCCTGGGCATACTGCTCCATGGCCGGGGAGTAGCTGTAGTCCGCCACGTGGCCGATGGGCGCGCCCACGATGCCGTAGAGGTTCGGGCCGACCTTGGTGGGACCACCCTCGTCGAAGGAGTGACAGGCCGCGCACACCCGCGCCCCGCGCTCGCCCGCCGAGGGGTCGGCGGCCGCGACGAGGGAGGCGAACGACGCGCCGGCCGCGGCCGGTGCAGCGGCGCCCGCGTCCGTCGCCGTGCCGCCGGTGGCGGTCGGGTCGGCGGCAGCGACCTCCGTCTCCTCGGGCGGCTCGGGCAGCGGCGGCGCGTCCGGGGAGATGGACCGCAGGTAGGCGATCACGTCCGCCCGCTTCTCGTCGTCCTTGATGCCGGCGTAGGCCATCGACGTGCCGGGGATGTAGCCCTGCGGGTTCTCGAGGAACTGGTTGAGCTCGTCGTAATTCCACTTCTTGCCGGCGCCGAACGCCTGGAAAGCGCCGGAGTAGCTGTAGTCGGCGACGTGGAGCATGTCGTTGCCGACGATGTTCCACAGGTTGGGGCCGACCTTGGTCGGGCCGCCCTCCTCGAAGGAGTGGCAGGCCATGCACACCCGCGCGTCACGCTCACCCGCCGAGGGATCGGCGCTGGCGAGGAGCACGGCGAACGGCGTCTCAGCCGGAGCCTCGGCGACCTCAGTGTCCGTCTCGTCCGGGATCTCGACCCGGTAGCCGGGCTCGGACGGCGCCGTCTCGTGGAAGATCACATCCGAAATGACGCTGAGCCCCAGCACGAACGCCAGGGAGCCCAGCACCGCCCCGGCGATCTTGTTGATTTCCCACGAGTTCATTTCCGTCCCTTATCCACCCGTCCGGTGCGCCGCGCGGCGCCGACATTTGGACCGACAAGCTTTCGCCGGCCTTGCACCGGCACAGAAAAGCGTTCCGACGGGATCGCCCGCTCGGGCCGCCGCGGCGCGCCTCCCCCCGACGGCGCCTCCGGCACCGCCCCGTCGCGTCCACTTCGGTAGTGGCGGCGCGCGCCCCGTGCAAATGGGACAAGGTCGCACACGCGCTGGACCCGGTCCGCAGCTTGGCTGTATCGGGTGAGACATGTCCGCCGCAACCCCCGACCCGCACGCCGCCGCCGATACCGGACCCGACGGCACCGCAGCCCTCCCCGCCGCCGTGGTGCTGGTCCCCGCGCGGATGCGGGCGAGCCGGCTGCCCGGCAAGCCGCTCGCCGAGATCGCCGGCGAGCCGATGGTGGTCCACGCGTGGCGCGCGGCGGCCGCCGCCGGGATCGGCGAGGCCGTGGTCGCCTGCGACGACCCGGCGATCCGCGAGGCGGTCGAGGCGGCGGGGGGGCGCGCGGTCATGACCCGCCCGGACCACGCCTCGGGCTCGGACCGGATCCACGAGGCCCTTGCCGAAGTCGATCCCGACGGGTGCGCCGAAGCGGTCGTCAACCTCCAGGGCGACATGCCCCTGGTGCCGCCCCAGGACCTGCGGGCCTGCCTCGCGCCCCTCGCGGATCGGGCCGTCGACATCGCGACCCTGGTCGCGGAGATCGTCGATCCGGCCGAGCGGGACGATCCGAACGTCGTGAAATGCGTGGGCACGGCGGTCGCGCCCGGCCGCCTGCGCGCGCTCTACTTCACGCGGGCGACGGCGCCCTGGGGCGAGGGGCCCCTCCTCCACCACGTCGGCATCTACGCCTTCCGCAGGGACGCCCTCGCCCGCTTCGTCGCCCTGCCGCCCTCACCGCTCGAGACGCGGGAGCGCCTCGAACAGCTGCGCGCCCTCGAGGCCGGCCTGCGGATCGACGCGGTGCGGATCGAGGCCGTGCCGCCCGGGGTCAACACGCCGGAGGACCTCGAGAAGGTCCGCGCCCTTTTCGCCTTGCGCGGTCCGCCGGCCGCCCTTTAAGAGGCGCGGCGAGCGGCGAAGGACGACGGCCCGCGCGCCGTCCGCACCCGGACGAGACCATGCCCCCATTCATCCGCAAGGTCGCCTTCCAGGGCGAGCCCGGCGCCAATTCCGAGATCGCGGTGCGCGCGTTCCTGCCGGACGCGGACCCGCTGCCCTGCAAGACCTTCGAGGACTGCTTCGCCGCCCTCGAGAAGGGCGTGGCCGACCACGCCATGATCCCGGTGGAGAACTCCGTCGCCGGGCGCGTGGCGGACATCCACCACATCCTGCCGACCGAGAACGTCTACATCGTCGGCGAGCAGTTCCTGCCCATCAAGCACCAGCTGATGGCCGTCCCCGGCGCCACCGTCGAGGGGCTGCGGACGGTGCAGAGCCACGTCCAGGCCCTCGGCCAGTGCCGGCGGACCATCCACTCCCTCGGCCTCACGCCCATCGTCGGGGCCGACACGGCCGGCTCCGCCCGCCAGATCGCCGAGGCGAAGGACCCGGCACGGGCGGCCATCGCCTCGCGCCTCGCCGCGGAGATCTACGGCCTCCACATCCTCGCCGAGGACATCGAGGACGACGACCGCAACGTCACCCGCTTCCTCGTGATCTCCCGGCGCAACGTGAAGGTGCCCCACGGCGAGGGGCCGACGATCACCACGATCGTCTTCCGCGTGCGCAACGTGCCGGCCGCCCTCTACAAGGCGCTCGGGGGATTCGCCACCAACGGCGTGAACATGACCAAGCTGGAAAGCTACCAGATCGGCGGCACCTTCTTCGCGACCCAGTTCCTCGCGGACGTGGAGGGCCACCCGGACGACCCGTCAGTCGCCCTCGCCCTCGAGGAGCTCGCCTTCTTCTCGGCGGAGCTGCGCGTCCTCGGGGTCTACCCGGCCGCCCCCTTCCGCGAGCGGATCCGCGAGCCGGAGGAGAACCGGGCGCTCCGGCCGAGCCCCGACATCTAGGCCCCGGCGTCTGGCCGGGCCGACCGCGGTCGCCGGGGCGCTCGCGGCAGCTGTTGCGGTCGTCTGCGGGCATCGCGCCGGAGACCGGCCGCCTTGCCGGGAGCGGCGCCCGGGAGAAGCGGTGAAGGGGCGGGGGGCCGGGGTCGGCCCCGGCCGACTCACATGGCGATGACGATCTTGCCCTTCGCCTTGCGGGCCGCGAGGCGCTCGAGGCCGTTCGCGGCCTCCTCCAGCGGGTGCACGCTGTCGATGACGAGCTTCAGATCGCCCGCCGCCGCCCAATCGGTCAGCCGCGCCACGTGGCGGCGGAAGCCGTCCGGGTCGCGGCGGATCCACTCGCCCCAGAAGACGCCGCGGATGTCGCAGCCCTTGAGGAGCACCAGGTTGAGCGGGATCTTCGGGATGCCCCCCGTGAAGCCAATGACGAGATAGCGCCCGAGCCAGCCGAGCGCCCGCAGCGCGGGCTCCGCCACGTCGCCGCCCACCGGGTCGTAGACGACGTCGACGCCCGCGCCCCCGGTCGCCTCCCGGAGCGCGTCACGGAAGGCCTTCGCGCCCTCGACCGTCGCCGCGTCGTAGACGACGCCCGCATCCGCCCCGAGGGAGCGGGCGAGCGCCACCTTGTCCTCGGACGAGGCGCAGGCGACCACCCTCGCCCCCATCAGCTTGCCGATCTCCACCGCCGCCTGGCCGGTGCCGCCCGAGGCGCCGAGAACGGCGAGCCACTCGCCCGCCTTCAGCGCCGCCCGGCCCTCGAGGGCGTGGAGCGTCGTTCCGTAGGTGACGACGAGACCCGCCGCGGTCTCGAAGGGGATGGGCTCCGGGAGCGGGAAGACGGACGTCTCCTTCACCACCACCTTCTCCCGGCAGGCGCCCCAGCCGGTGTGGCCGATCACCCGCTCGCCGGGCTTCACCACCGTCACGCCCGGACCCACCGCCTCCACGATGCCGGCGCACTCGCCACCCGGGGAGAACGGGCGCTCGGGCCGGTACTGGTAGCGGTTCTCGATGATGAGCGTGTCGAAGTAGTTGAGGGCGGCCGCCTTCACCGCGACGACCACCTCGCCCGGCCCGGGCTCCGGGTCCGGCAGGTCCACCACCCTGAGGGACGACGGCGGTCCCTTCTCCTCGCTCACGAGCGCCCGCACGCGTTGCCTCCCGTCTTTCCCGTTGTCGACGGTTCGCCATAGCGGCTCCGGCGCCGTCCGTCAGCCCGGGCGGTCGACCTTCCCGTCCTCCTCGAGGCGGCGGCGCAGGCGCGCGAAGGCGAGGCGGATGCGCGACTTGACCGTGCCGAGGGGAAGGCCCGTCTCGGTGGCGATCTGGCTGTGGGACAGGCCCTGGAAGAAGGACAGGCGGATGAGGCGCACCTGCTCCTCCGGGAGCGCGGCGAGCGCGGCGCGCACCCGCTCCTCGCGGGTCACGGCGTCGATCTCCTCCTCCGGGTCGGCGGCGGGGCTCGGGCGGAGCGTCGGGTCCTCCGCGTCGAGCCGGTCCGACCGGTCGCGGCGGAGCGCGTCGATCCGCCGGTTGCGGGCGATGCGGAAGAGCCAGGTGGCGACGGAGGACTTGCCCGGATCGAACAGGTCCGCCTTGCGCCACAGCGTGATCATCACCTCCTGGGTGAGTTCCTCCGCCGCCTCCGCCTCGGCGCCGAGGCGCAACAGGTACCCCTTGATCCGCGGCGCGAAATGGTCGAACAGGCGGATGAAGGCATCCCGGTCGCGCCGGGCCGCCACCCGCTCCACGAGCGCGGCGAACGCTTCCGCGCTGGCGGCCGCGTCGTTCGCGGGCGGGTCGGTGGGGCGGTCCCGGTCGGGGCCGTTGCCGGAAAGCGTCATGCTGGCTTGTTCTGCTGGACGGGTGCAGCGCTTCAGCGGCCGGCCGGCGTCGTCCGTCGCGCTCCGGCATGGGCACTGCGTCGCGCGAGTCGTAACGCAACATTCACGGCGAACGCAAATGATTGCGGCGGCCGGCCGGACGGTGCGGCGGTCGCGGACCGCCCGGGAAGCCGGGGTTGACCCGGGGGGCGGAGCCTTCGACATAGCACCACGAAAAGGGGCGGGATGCGGCGCCGAGCCGGCCAAGGGGCTCCCGCCGGCGAACGAGACGGGGACGTTCATCCATGAAGTTCGAGAGACTGCGCGCCGTCGGCGTCATCGCCCTTTGCTGCCTCCTCGCGGTCGGGGCGGGGGAGGCGCTCGCCCAGGCGAGCTCGCCGACGCTCGTCCAGCAGCACGGCGACTGGGAGCTGTTCACCCATGACGGATCGGCCGGCAAGGTCTGCTTCCTCCTGTCGAAGCCGACGCGGCTCGAGCCGTCCGACCGCGACCACGGGGACGTGTTCTTCTTCGTGAGCGCGCGGCCCTCAAACAACGTGGACAACGAGGCCTCGGTCCTCGTCGGCTACACGTTCATGGAGGGTTCGGAGGTGATCGCCGACGTGGACGGGCAGAAGTTCACCATGTTCATCGACGGCAACGGCGCCTGGGTGCGCGACGCGGCCGACGAGGACCGGCTCGTCGCGGCGATGCGCGCTGGCCGCGTGCTCACGGTCACCGGCCAGTCGTCGCGGGGGACCAACGTGCGCTACACCTTCTCGCTGTCGGGCGTGACGGCGGGGACCAACCAGATGCGGCAGGTCTGCAGCTGACGCGCGGGCGGGCCGCCCGGCGAGGAGACGGGCGATGGACATGACGGACGTTGCCGCCGCCGGGCGGACGGACCTCGCCGGCCTCGACCGGGACGGGCTCGGCGCGGTCCTTTCCGCGGCGGACGTGCCCGAACGGCAGGTGCCGATGCGGGTGCGCCAGCTGTGGCACTGGATGTACGTGCGCGGCGCCGCCCGCTTCGAGGACATGACGAACGTCTCCCGCGCCCTGCGCGAGAGCCTGTCCACCCACGCCGTCATCGGCAGCGGCGAGATCGCCGACGAGCAGGTCTCCCGCGACGGCACGCGCAAGTGGCTGATCCGCTTCCCGGACCGCGGCGCTGGCCGGCCGGTGGAGATCGAGACCGTCTACATCCCCGAGGAAGGGCGGGGGACGCTGTGCGTGTCGAGCCAGGTGGGCTGCACGCTGAACTGCTCCTTCTGCCACACCGGCACCCAACGCCTGGTGCGCAACCTGACCGCCGGCGAGATCGTGGAGCAGGTTTTGATCGCCCGCCGCCGCCTCGGCGACTTCGCGGGCCCCGACGCCGAGCGCCCGCAGGACGGGGCGATGCCCGAGCGGGGCCGCATGGTCTCCAACATCGTGCTCATGGGGATGGGCGAGCCGCTCTACAACTTCGACAACGTGAAGGCGGCGATGGCCGTCGCCTCGGACGGGGAGGGACTCGCCCTGTCGAAGCGGCGCATCACCCTGTCGACGGCGGGCGTGGTCCCCATGATCGAGCGGGTCGGGCGCGAGATGGGGGTGATGCTCGCGGTCTCCCTCCACGCGGTGGACGACGAGACGCGCAACGTGCTCGTCCCCCTCAACCGGAAATACCCGATCGCCGTCCTGATGGACGCGCTGCGGGCCTATCCGGGCCTGTCCAACGCGCGGCGGATCACCTTCGAGTACGCCATGCTGAAGGGCGTCAACGACAGCCCGGCGGCGGCGCGCGACCTCGTCCGCCTCCTGAAGGGCATCCCGGCCAAGATCAACCTGATCCCGTTCAACCCCTGGCCGGGCACCCGCTACGAATGCTCGGACTGGGAGACGATCGAGACGTTCGCGGAGATCGTGAACCGGGCGGGTTACGCCTCGCCGGTGAGGACGCCCCGCGGGCAGGACATCCTCGCCGCCTGCGGCCAGCTGAAGTCCGCCTCCGAGAAGATCCGGGCGAGCGCCCGGGCCGCGGCCGCCACCGCCTGAGCGGGTGGCCCTTCGCGGTACGCGCGGGCCCGGCTCCGCCCGGACGGCGGCGGGGTCGTCCCGGCACCACGATGGTTTCGGCACGCGCGGCAGGCCGCGAAAGAGCGCACCGGGGAAGAGCGCAGTCCGGAAAAGCGCATCGGGCCTCGAGGGTCGGGGCGGTCAGCCCTCGACGAAGGCGCGGATCAGGTGGTGGGCGATCGCCATCGGCGGCGGCACGAACAGCCCGTCCGGGTGGCGCCGCGCCAGCATCAGCTCCATCTCCTCCCGGCCGAAGAAGCGGGCATCCTCGAGCTCGTCCTCCTGACGCGTGATCTTGCGGGACAACGCCTCGGCGAAGCAGCCGATCATCAGGGAGGACGGGAACGGCCAGGGCTGGCTCGCGTGGTAGAGGACCCGTCCGACGCGGATGCCCGCCTCCTCCCCCACCTCTCGGCGCACGGCGTTCTCCAGCGTCTCCCCGGGCTCCACGAAGCCGGCGAGGCAGGAGTACATACCCGGCTGGAAGCGGTGCTGGCGGCCCAGAAGCCCGCGCTCCCCGTCCACGGCGAGCATGATGACGACCGGGTCCGTGCGCGGGAAGTGATGGGCCCCGCAGGACGGGCAGTCCCGCCGGTAGCCGCCCTCGGCCGGCACCGTCGCCGTGCCGCAGCGGGCGCAGAAGCCGTGGGTGGCGTGCCAGCCGACGAGGCTGCGCCCCTGGGCGACCGCCCCCGCGATGTCGGGGGCGAGCGCGCCGGACTGGGCGAGGGAGCGCAGGTCCGTCACGAACACGGTGCCGCCGCCGGGCGCCTCCGCCCCGTCCACCGCCTCGCGAAGCGCGCCGGCGAACACCGGCCCCGCCCCGTCGACGCCGAGGAGGACATGGCCGTCCGCCCGGGCGCCGAGGGCGCGCGCCACCTCGCCGGGCCACAGGGCGTGCACCCGCCCCGCGCCGTCGCGCCGCAGGACCGCCCGGTCCTCGAGGAACAGGATGTGGCGGGCGCCCCCGTCCGCCCGCAGCCGCGCGATCATGGCCGCCTCGCCCCGCCGCTCCGACAGGCGGTCGAGCCGCCCGCCCGCGAACCCGGTGGCGGCGGACGGTTCGGTGGCGGGGAAAGTCAGGGGAGAGGCGCGGTCGGTCATGGCGGCGCGACCCTGCGCCGCCCGCCCGCGATAATCAAGCCGCGCGGGCCGCGGCGGCCGCGACCGGGCGTCCGATGGGGAACTTATCCCACGGCCTCCGGCTTTCCGGCCAGACCCACGCCATGGAGGGGACAATGCCCATCAACTCCCTCACCGACCTCTACATCGACCAGCTGCAGGATCTGCACAGCGCCAACGTCCAGTCGCTGGAGGCGACGAAGAAGCTCGCCGACGCGGCCCATCACCCGGACCTCAAGGAGGCGCTCCAGGCCGGCGTGAAGGGGATCGAGCGGGGCATCGACATGGTCGATTCGATCGTGAAGGCCCACGGGGCGGATCCGGCGGGCGAGCACTGCAAGGGAATGCAGGGGCTCGTGGCCGAGGCCCAGACCCACGCCCTCGACCAGGCCTTCGCCGACAAGGACGTGCGCGATGCCATGATCATCACCCAGTACCAGCGGATGACCCACTACGGGATCGCCGGCTACGGCTCCGTCCTCGCCTTCGCCCGGCGCCTCGGCCTGAAGGACGACGCGCGAAAGCTCGAGGATTGCCTCGAGAACACCCGCGGCGGCGACAGGCACATGACCGAGATCGCCGAGAAGGAGGTCAACGAGGACGCCAAGGCGCCCCACTGACCCCACCGCCCGGGCGGGCACCGGGGCCGCCCGGGCGCCGCGTCGAACGCGGTTCGGCGGCCTGCGCCGGCACGACGCGGGCCGCTCCCGCGCCCCGTGCGACCCGCGGGCTCCCGCACCGGCCGCGCGCGACCCGCGCGGAGAATGGAGCGGGCGGGGGCGCGCCATGCGCCGCCGTCGCGGCACGCCGCCTCGCCGTCCCGGGGGAGCCGGAGCCACCCTTGCCTTCAGGCCGGCGAACGCCGATATTGGGTGTGGGAGGTTGGTGGTGGACGTTCCACTCGCCAACCGGGTCAGGTCCGGAAGGAAGCAGCCCTAACGAGCTCGGTGCGGGTCATCGTGCCAGCCTCCCACCCCCTCCCCTCTCCGCGCGCCCTGCCCTTCCGCGGCGCCCGCCCGGCGGCGGTCGCAACGCGCGGCGCACCGGCAGGGGCACCCGCCGCGGCAGGCGAAGGCGAGGCGATGGACGACCCGCTCATCCCGGACGGACAGGCTGCGAGCGCGCACGCCGGCGCGGCCCCCGCGGCAGAGCCCTACCGCGTCCTCGCCCGCAAGTACCGCCCCGCCACCTTCGACGATCTCATCGGCCAGGAGCCGATGGTCCGCACCCTCGCCAACGCCTTCGCGGCGGGCCGCATCCCCCAGGCGTGGATGCTGACGGGCGTGCGCGGCGTCGGGAAGACCACCACCGCCCGCATCCTCGCCCGCGCCCTCAACTTCGAGACGGAGGACGGGGCCGGCGCGCCCACGGTGGACCTGTCGGCCGAGGGCGTCCACTGCCGCGCCATCATGGAGGGCCGGCACGTCGACGTCATCGAGATGGACGCCGCCTCCCACACCGGCATCAACGACATCCGCGAGATCACGGACGCGGCGCGCTACCGCCCGGTGTCGGCCCGCTACAAGGTCTACATCATCGACGAGGTCCACATGCTGTCCACGGCGGCCTTCAACGGCCTCCTGAAGACGCTCGAGGAGCCGCCGAGCCATGTGAAGTTCGTCTTCGCCACCACCGAGATCCGCAAGGTGCCGGTGACGGTGCTCTCCCGCTGCCAGCGCTTCGACCTGCGGCGCGTCCCCGCCGACCTCGTGGTCGCGCACCTTTCCTCCATCGCGGACCGGGAGGGCGTGACGGCCGAGCCCGAGGCCCTCGCCCTCATCGCCCGCGCGGCCGAGGGGTCGGTGCGCGATTCCCTGTCCCTCCTCGACCAGGCGATCGCCCACGGGGCGGGCGCGGTCACGGCCGCGGACGTGAAGGGGATGCTTGGCCTTGCCGACCGCGGCCGCGTCATCGACCTGTTCGAGACGGTGGTCGCCGGAAACGCGGCGGGCGCCCTCGCGGCCATGGCGGAGAGCCATGCGGTCGGCGCCGAACCCGCCGTCGTCGTCTCGGACCTCGCCGCCTTCGTCCACCTCGTCACGCGGCTCAAGATCGTGCCGGGCGAGGCGGCCGACGCCACTGCCACGGAAGAGGAAGTCGCGCGGGGCCGCACCCACGCCGAGGCGCTCTCCGTGTCGGCCCTCTCCCGCCTGTGGCAGGGCCTCCTGAAGGCGATCGAGGAGGTGGAGCGCGCGCCCGCACCGCTCGCCGCCGCCGAGATGGCCCTCGTCCGCCTGTGCCACCTGTCGACGCTGCCGACGCCCGAGGACGCCCTGTCGCGCCTGTCCTCCGGGCAGGATCCGCCCGCGGGCACCGGCGCCCTCGGTGAGACCGGCGGGAGCGGCGGCCCCACCGCCCGCGGGGGCGCGCCGCCGGCGCGGGCAGCGCGGGGGGGCGGCGCCGTCGCGGAGGCGCCAGCGCCGGCCGCCCCGGCCGCCCCGCCGGCCCAGGCCGCCCGCCTGCCGCGGACGATCGCCGAGGTGGCCGCGCTCGCGAGCGAGAAGCGGGCGGTGAAGCTGAAGGTGGAGATCGAGCGCTTCGTGCGGCCGGTGCTGTTCGAACCCGGCCGCATCGAGATCGCGCTCGCCGACGGCGCGCCCCCCGGCATCGCGGGCGACATGGGCGCGCGCCTGTCGGAATGGACGGGCCGGCGCTGGATCGTCACGGTGGTCAACGCGCCGGGCGGGCGGACCCTCTCGGAGATCGCCGCCGAGGCGAAGGCGGCCGCCGCCGAGGGCATCGAGGAACACCCGCTGGTGCGCGCCTTCCTCGACCGCTTCCCGTCCGCGAAGGTGGTCGACGTGCGCGTCAACGCCCCGGAGGCCTTCCTCGAGGGCGGCATCGAGGATCCGGACGCGGCCGGCGAGATTGACGGGGACGAGGACGGCGATGGATACGGGGCGGCCGGCCCCGGAGCCGGGCCTTCCGCAACGAAGGACGCGGACGAAGGAGCGCGCTGATGGACTTTATGAAGATGATGAAGCAGGCCAAGGAGCTCCAGACCCGCATGGGGGAGCTCCAGGGCGAGATCGCGTCCATCGAGGCGGAAGGCGCCGCTGGTGCCGGGCTCGTCAAGGTGCGGATCAACGGCCAGATGACCGTGACGGCGATCGAGATCGACCCGAGCCTCGTCAAGCCCGACGAGAAGGAGATCCTCGAGGACCTCCTGATCGCCGCCATCGCGGACGCCAAGGGCAAGGTCGAGGAGAAGGTCTCCGAGAAGACTCAGGAGATGATGGGCGAGCTCGGCCTGCCGCCGGGCATGAAGCTTCCCTTCGGCTGACGCCGCCGCCCCCGGGGGCGCCTTCCCGGGGCGCGGGTGGCGCGCGCGGGCGGACGACCGCGTCCCCTTCTGCGCCCCGCGCCCGCCGTCTTCTTCGCCGGGCGCCGGCCCCTGCCCGGGCCGGCGCCGCCATCCTGCCGCCGCGGCGGGACGGACGCCGGAAGGCCGCCGTCCGCCTTGGGTGAGACACGTCGATGACCGTCACAGCCGGGCCCGAGATCGAGCGGCTCGTCCAGCTCCTCGCCCGCCTGCCAGGGCTCGGGCCCCGCTCGGCGCGGCGCGTCGCGCTTCATCTCGTGAAGAAGCGCGAGAGCCTGTTGTCGCCCCTCGCCGCCGCCCTCGCGGAGGTGGACGCGAAGGTGGTCACCTGCTCCACCTGCGGCAACGTGGACACCGCCGACCCCTGCGCGGTCTGCGCCGACCCGCGGCGGGACCGAAGCCTCATCGTCGTGGTGGAGGGGGTCGGGGACCTTTGGGCGCTCGAGCGCTCGGGCGCCATGAGCCCGCTCTACCACGTCCTCGGCGGGTGCCTGTCCGCCCTCGACGGGATCGGCCCGGAGGACCTGTCGATCGCCGCCCTCCTGCGCCGCGCGGCCGAGCCGGGCACGCGAGAGGTCATCCTCGCCCTCAACGCGACGGTCGACGGCCAGACCACCGCCCATTTCATCATGGACGAATTGTCCCGCCTCGACGTGACGGTGACGCGCCTCGCCTCCGGCGTCCCGGTGGGCGGCGAGCTCGACTACCTGGACGAGGGCACCCTGTCGGCGGCCATCCGCCAGCGCCGGCCGTTCTGAGGGCCGGCGCGGCGGCGGCGGCGCGCTGTCAGAGTGCGATGCCTTCCTGGCGGACGAGGTCCTTGAGGTCGTGCTGGGGCCGGGCGCCGATGTGGGCGATCACCTCCGCCGCCGCGATCGCGCCGATCTGGGCGCACTCCTGCAGGGGCCGCCCGCGGGCGAGGCCGAACAGGAAGCCGCCGGCGAACAGGTCCCCCGCGCCGGTAAGGTCGACCACCTCCTCCACGGGCTGGGCCTTCACCTGCTCGATCCCGTCGCGGGTGACGATGAGGGCGCCCTCCGCGCCCATGGTGACGACCGTCATCGGCACCGCCCCCTGGACCGCCTGCACGGCCGAGGGAAGGTCGCTCGTCTGGTAGAGCGACTTCATCTCGTGCTCGTTGGCGAACAGGACGTCCACCGCGTTCGCCTCGAACAGCGCGAAGAAGTCCGCCCGGTTGCGCTCCACGCAGAAGGTGTCCGAGAGCGACAGCGCCACCGTCCGGTTCGCCCGCTGCGCGATGCCCGCGGCCGCGCGGAAGGCCTCCTTCGCCTCGGGCGGGTCGAACAGGTAGCCCTCGAGGAAGGTGATGCCG
>CAZJNX010000047.1:0-24591 GCA_964547415.1 uncultured Hyphomicrobiales bacterium | reverse complement strand
GGAATGCGGGCGGTCTCGGCTCCGACCGGCCTCCCTCGCAAGCCGCCGCCGCCCGGTGGCAACCGGCGCGGGCGCGAAGGCGCGCGCGGCCACGGGCGGGATGATGGCGGGAGCCGGCGGCGCGGCCGCCCCCGCGGCCGGGAGGCCCGTGCGCGGTCACAGGCGGTACGCCCGGACCTTCTCCCAGAGGGTCGTGCGGGAGATGCCGAGGATGCGGGCGGTCTCGGCCATGTTGCGGCCGGTGCCGGCGAGGACGCGGGCGATGTGGGCCGCCTCGGCCGCAGCCCGCGCCTCGGCGAGGCTCGCGCCCCGCGGCTCGGCCGGCCCGGCGGCCTCCGGCGTGGCCTCCGGGAAGAGGTCGGCGACGTCGAGGCACGGGCCGTCGGCGAGGGCGAGCGCCCGCTCCACGCGGTTGCGCAACTCGCGCACGTTGCCAGGCCAGGAAAAGCCCTCGGCGTGGGCGATGGCGGCCGGCGAGACCGGCAGGGGCGGCCGGCCCATCCGCTCCGCGATCTCCGCGACGAACGTGGCGAGGAGGCCCGCGATCTCGTCGGCCCGTTCCCTGAGCGGCGGCAGGCGGCACTCGATGACGCCGATCCGGTAGAAGAGATCCTCCCGGAAGCGGCCCGCCCGCACCTCCTCCTTCAGGTCGCGGTTGGTGGCGAACACGAAGCGGGCACGGCAGGCGACGGGCGCCGTGCCCCCGACCCGCACGAAGCGCCGCTCCTCCAGCACCCGCAGGAGCTTGGCCTGCACCTCGAGGGACAGCTCGCCCACCTCGTCGAGGAAGAGCGTGCCGTCCCCCGCCTCCTCCAGCAACCCGGCGGCGCGGGCGTGGGCGCCGGTGAAGGCGCCCTTCTCGTGGCCGAACAGCTGGCTGAGGGCGAGCTCGGGCGTCAGCGCCGCGCTGTTGACGGCGAGGAACGGGCGGCCCGCCCCGCGCCCGGTCCGCCCGAGCATGCGGGCGGCCACCTCCTTGCCCGTCCCCGTCTCGCCGGTGAGAAGGACCGGGCTGTCCACTTCCGCGGCGCGGGCGAGGAGGCGCCTGACGGCCGCCATCGCCGGGGAGGCGCCGCGGAAGGGGGCGGGCTCGCCCCCTTCGGCCTCGGCGCGGGCGCGGGCGGTGAGGGCGTCGATCCGCTCCACCAGCTCGTCGAGGTCGAACGGCTTGGCGAGGTAGTCCCGCGCCCCTTCGCGAACGAGGCGGACGGCCTGCTCGAACTCGCCGAACGCGGTCATGAAGATGGTGGGGACGGCGCCCACGGTCCCGAAGGCGCGGCGCATCACCGTCTCCCCGTCGAGGTCGGGCAGGCGGATGTCGCACAGGACGAGGGCGGGCGCGCGCCGGGACAGGCCCGCGAGGGCGTCCGCGCCGGTGGCGTAGCGCTCGGCCTCGTAGCCCTCGAGGCGCAGGCGCTGGGCGATGGACGCGGCGAGGACCGGGTCGTCCTCCACGATGGCGACGAGCGTCATGCCCTCCTGTCACTCCCTGCTTCGTTCGCGCGCCGCCGGGCGGCCGAGCGCACCCGCGCCGTGCCGCGGGCCGCACGCCCCTAATGGTGGTTCGGCGGCGGCCTCCGCAATGGCGGCGCGGCGTCCGCCGGCCCCGCGGGCGGGCGCGCTCAGGGGAGGGCGGGAAAGTCGCCGCGGCGGTGCCCCTCCACGAGGACGCGCAACGCCTCGGGCGCGATCACCTCCACCGCGTCGCCCCACTGGTAGAGGAACCAGGCCATCTCCAGGTGCCCGGCGGCCCGGAAGCTGACGAGGAGCGAGCCGTCCGCCTCCCGCTCCAGCGTCTGCTCCGGATGGAACACGAAGGTCGCCGCGTGGGCGGCCGCGGCCGGCGAGAAGCGCCAGACCACCTCGCCATACTCCTCCTCCCGGTAGAAGCCGCCGAAGGCGCGGGCGGCGTAGGCGGGCAGGGAGAAGTCCTCCGGCACCCGCGCTGGCTCGGCGAGCGGCTCCACGCCGGCCATCCGGTCGACGCGCCAGCGGCTCGGGTCCCCCTCGCCGCGATGGGTCGGCCGCGCCACCAGGTGGGTGCGCGGGCCGAGCAGGAGCCCGAAGGGATCCACCGTGCGGCGCACGGGCGCGGCGCCCGGGGCGGCGTAGTCGAAGGCGAGGCGCACCCCGTCGGCGAGGGCGTCCGCGATCGGCCCCAGCACGGCCGGGTCGGCGGCCGGGCGCGGCCCCGGACGGACAACCATGAACCGCGCCGACAGGAGCGCGTCCACGCCGGTGTCCACGTCGCCCCGGCGGCGGGCGGCGTGGGCGAGCCCGAGCGCCGCCCGCAGCCGCTCGAGCCGTGCCGCCGCGTCGGCCCCGCCGTGCCGGCGCAGCACGAGGGCCGCCTCCGTCAGCGCCGCGAGATCCGCCGGGCCCGTGGCCGGCAGCGACCCGATGGCCTTGCCCGTGAAGCGGACCACCTTGCGGCCCTCCCGCCAGACCTCCTCGAGGGCGCCCGGAAACAGGTCGCAGAGGGCGGCGAGCGCCCGCTGGGTGCGCCGCCGCGCGCTCGCCGCGTCCTTCAGGCCCCAGCGCCCGTCGATGTCCGCGAGCGCCATCCCCCAGCGCCGCGCCCCGATCTCGAGCGCGAGGTCCATCAGCTCCGTCGCTTTCCGGTAGCTCATGCCCATGCCCTCCGCCGCCGGGGCGACCGGTTTCGTCGCCCCCGCCGTCCATCTTTACCCTGCAGACAGGACAGGAGGAGCCCCCGATGACCGACCTCGCCATGACCGCCCACGCCGAGCGCCGCTTCGCCCAGCGGGGCTTCCGCCGGGAGACCGTGGAGACCCTCGTCGCCTTCGGCCGCCGCGAGCGCTCGCGCGGGGCGGACGTCTACTTCATGGACCGCAGGGCCCGCACCCGCGCGCGAGAGGCCCTCGGCCCGAAGCGCTACGCCCGCCTCGAGCGCGGCCTCGACGCCTACGTGGTCGTCTCCGACGTGGGGGCCATCGTCACCCTCGCCAAGCGGCTGCGCCGCCGCCGCGCCTGACCCGCGCCCGTTCCGTTCCGCCCCCCCGATCCACGCGCCACGGGACCGCCCCATGCTCCACGTCAGCCCGCCCGCCCTCGTTCCCCAGGACGTCCTGTCCCTCCTCGTGCACGTGTCCAACGCCCTCCGCCTGCGCGCGGCGTTCCCGTTCGTCGTGGAGACGGCGGTCGACGGGCTGGAGGCGGTGGACGAGACGCTGCTGCCCGAGCCGGTGAGGGACGCCCACCGGGAGGTGATCGCGGCGGCGAGCGGTCGGCGGCGCAGGCGCAAGGGGCCGGACCATCGCCACGGCGAGGTCGACGCGGCGGTGGACCGGCTCGCCGCCGCGATCGAGGCCGCGGTCGCGGCCGCGCCGCGGGACGGCACGCTCCACATCGCCACGGGCAACCTCGCCGTCCTCGCCGACATGATGGGATCGGCGAGGCGGGGGGGCGGCTCCTGGCGGCGGCGATGGCCTGCCGTTTCCTGCGGCCCCTCGACCGCTTCGCCGACCGCCTGTGCGAGCGCGCCCCCTCGCCGGGCGCGGCCGTCGCCTGCCTCCTCGGCATCGGGCGGCAGGAGGGGGAGGCGCTCGTCGACCCCGACGGTCCGCTCGCCCGCTCGGGCCTCGCGCTGGTGGACCCCGTTCTGCGGACGCCGACCTCGCCGACCGGCTGGCCGCGAGCGGCGAGCGGCGCTTCTCGCTCCTGTTCGCCGGCCCGCCCGGGACGGGCAAGTCCGCCTTCGCCCGCCACCTCGCCGACCGGCTCGACCTGCCGCTCGCGACGCTCACCGCCTCCGACGTCCTGTCCCCCTACGTGGGCGAGTGCGAAGAGGCGATCGCCCGTGCCTTCCGCGAGGCGGCGGCCGAGGGCGCCTTCCTCCTCCTCGACGAGGTGGACGGGCTCCTCGCCGACCGGGGAAGCGCGGTCCACGGCTTCGAGGTCTCGCGGGTGAACGAGCTCCTGTCGGCGATGGAGGCCCACCCGCTCCCCTTCGCGGCGACCACCAACCTGTCGGAGCGGCTCGACGCGGCGTCGGCCCGCCGCTTCACCTTCAAGGTGACGTTCGACTTCCTCACCCCGGCGAAGGCGCGGGCGCTGTTCCGCCACGTCTTCGACCGCGAGCCGCCCGCGGCCCTCGACCGCCTCGCCACGCTGACGCCCGGCGACTTCGCGCTGGTGGCGCGGAAGGCCCGCCGCCTCGGCACCCTCGGCGAGGCGGAGCACCTCGTCGCGCTCCTTTCCGGGGAGTGCGAGGGGCGGCGGCGGGAGGCGGCCCCGATCGGCTTCGTCGCCCCTGGCCCGGCCCGGGCCACCTTGCGGCGCTGACGGCGCGGGCGGTGGCCTCAGGCGAGGGTCGCGACGCGGCGGTAGTCGGAGAAGCGCGCCCGCTCCGCGAGCGTCGGCGCATCCGGCATCCACTGCCAGGACTGGTCGAAGGCGGCGCGGGTGAGCTCGAACAGGTAGCCGTCGAACAGGTCCGGCGCCTCCCCCTCGAGGAGGTCGCCCGCAAGGCGCACCACCAGGTGGCGGACCTCGCCGGCGACCTCCACGCGGCTGCGCCCGAAGCGGAACGAGAACTCGGCCGAGTGGCTCGTCTCCAGGAACCAGACCGGCTTGATGGACAGAATGAGGAACAGCGCCTCCCCGCCCGAGGGCGATGGCTCGAAGCTGTGGGGCTGCCAGGGGCTGACGGCGACCGCCGTCCCCGGACCGAGCGGGTGGGGGACGCCGCCCACCGTGAGGGAGGCGGGCGGCCCCTCCACGTGGAACAGGAGATGCCCTTCCCGGTGGGCGTGGGTCGTCATCGCACGGTCCATCCGGTAGAGCACGGCCCTACCGAACCGGCCGTGCTGTACGGCCAGCGCAGTACTCATCCTCCGTTTCCTCCCTGCCCCGTTGCCGTTTGTTGCTGTTACGCGGGGTTTTTCGAAGGATCGTTTGCGAGGACCCTCACGTTGGCAACCCCGGAGCGGGCAGAAAGCGACGGGAAGGTATGCCGTCCGGGTTGACGGGGCCGCGGGCGCCGTCAGGGCCGCACGTCGGCCGTCTTCACGGTCGTGGAGAAGTCCTTCGCGTGGCTGCCCTGCTCGCGGGGGCCGAGGGTCGATGCCTTGCGGCCGCCGAAGGGGACGTGGACGTCGAGCCCGGCCGCGGGCAGGTCGACGAGCACCATGCCGGCCTCGGCGTGGCGGCGATGTCGATCCCCGGCCTGACGGACGGCACCGTCTCGCCCGCAAGACGCAGGGCCTCGCCGGCGAAGAAGTCCACGATCTGGGCCGCGCGCGTCGCCTCGGCGATGCCCTCGGGCAGCGTCTTTCCTTCCTCGCGGGACAGGAGCCGTCCGAGCTCCTCCCGCCGTGCCCGCATCTCGGCCGAGGCCCGCGCCAGGATCTCGGCCCGCTCGAGCGGCGTCGTGTGGGCGAAGAGGGGAAAGGCCTCGCGGGCGGCGGCGACGGCGCGGCGCACCTCGGCCGCGCCGCCTTCGGCGAACCCGTCCACGACGTCGCGGCTGTCGGAAGGGTTCACGTCGCCGAGGACTGAGGCCGTCGAGACCCGTTCGCCGCGGATCACGCGGGGCTTCATTCCGTCTCTCCTCCGGATTCGTCCGCCGGCGGAGAAAGGCGCAGGATCCGCCCCTCCGCCTCGTCCGTGAGGAGGAGGATGGCGCCGTCCGGCGTCACCGTCACGTCCCTCACGCGCACGCCCACCGGCAACCGCTCCTCCGACAGGACCCGCTCCCCCTCCACCGTGAGGCGCACGAGGGAGCGGCTGGTGAGCCCGCCGACGAGGAGGCTCCCGTCCCAGCCGGGGATCAGCTCGCCTTCATAGAACGCCATGCCGCCCGGGCCGATGGTCGGGCTCCAGAAGAAGATCTCCCGGTCGAACTCGGGCCGCGTCGGCGGGTCGGGGATGTCGCCGCCCGCGTAGGGCCGGCCCCAGCTCGTCGCGGGCCAGCCGTAGTTGCCGCCCGGTTCCGGCAGGATCAGTTCGTCCCCACCCCACGGGCCGAACTCGGCGAGGAAGAGCCGCCCCGTCTCGGGGTGGAAGGCGGCGCCGCCCGGGTTGCGGTGCCCGCGGGAAAAGACGGCCGCCCCCGCCGCTGGTCCGTCCGCGAAGGGGTTGTCCGCCGGCACCGTCCCGTCCGGCCGGACGCGGGCGACGACGCCGAGGGTGTCCATCGGGGGGCCGAGCGGGTCGCGGCCCTCGATGTGCTCGTGGGCGAAGCGGTCGCCCGCGAGGACGAGGAGCGTGCCGTCGGGCGCGAACAGGAGGCGCCCGCCGAAGTTGCGCGCGTCGGGAAGCTTCGGCGACTGTCGGAAGATCACCTCGCCGTCCGCGAGGCGGTCCCCCGCGAGGCGGGCGCGGAAGACGGAAAGGCCCGCGGTGCCGGCCGGCCCGGGCTCGGAGAAGGCGAGGTAGAGGCGGGCGTTCTGCGCGAACGCCGGGTCGAGGGCGAGGCCGAGGAGGCCCCCGTTCTCCTCCGCCACGATCGCCGGAAGGCCCGGCAGGGGCGCGGAGATCGTCCCGTCCGGCGACACGCGGCGCAGCGCTGGCGGGTTCTTCTCCGTCACCAGCATGTCGCCCCCCGGCAGGCGCGCGATGCTCCAGGGGAAGGACAGGCCCTCGGCCACCGTCTCCACCGCGAGGGGCGTGTCCATGGCGTAAAGGGTGTCCGGCACCTCCGCCGCCCCCCGCCCGGCCATGCCGAGGAGGGTGGCGAGGGCGATGACGGCATGACGGGTGGCCGGGGTCAGGCGGGGGCGTCGGGGCATGGTCGGAGCCTTTCCGCGGGCCGCGCGTGCATTTGCCCGGCGGCCGCGGGCCCGGCGCGCGCCGCCGCGGGGCGCGTAGCGCGGGCCGTGCCAACGGCGGCTGAACGGGCCTCAGAGGGCGGCCCGCATCAGCGAGAGGTAGTCGTCCGCGACCGCCCGGCGGGGGTTGGTGCCGTTCGTGTGGTCCTTCTCGGCGAACGGGGCGGCGGCGACCACGATCGTCTCGTCGACCCCCATGGCCGAGAGGCTGACGGGCAGGCCGAGCCGCTCCTGCAGGCGGGCGAGCGCCTCCGGCACGGCGGCCGCGGCGGAAACGCCCATGGCGGCGGCGAGGGCGTCGTAGCGGTGGGCGGCGGCCGGGGCGTTGAAGTCGAGGACGTGGGGCAGGAGCACGCCGTTGAGCGTGCCGTGGTGGAGCCCGGCCGACACGCCGCCGAGGGCGTGGCTCATGGCGTGGACGCCGCCGAGCCCCTTCTGGAAGGCGAGCGCTCCGTTCATGGCGGCGGCCATCATCTCGCGCCGGGCGGCAAGGTCCTTCCCGTCCTGCGTCGCCCGCTCGATGTTGCGGACCGCCCGGGTGAGGCCGTCGAGGGCGATGCCGTCCGCCGGCGGGTTGTAGCTCGCGGCGATGTAGGTCTCGACGCAGTGGGCGATGGCGTCCATGCCCGTGCCGGCGGTGAGGCGCGGCGGCAGGGAGACGGTGAGGGTCGGGTCGCAGATGGCGGCCGTCGGGATGAGCCGGGGCGACAGGATCGCCAGCTTGCGCCCGTCGTCGAGGACGATGATGGCGCCACGGCCCACCTCCGAGCCGGTGCCGGCCGTGGTCGGGATCGCGATGTGGGGCGGGATCGGGCCCTTGAGCCGCCCCGTGCCCCCCTCCACCGCCACGTAGTGGGCGAGCGGCCCGCCGTGGTGGGCGGCGACGGCCGCGCCCTTGGCGAGGTCGAGGGCCGAGCCGCCGCCGATGGAGATGAAGCCGTCGCATTCCTCCGCCGCGAACACGGCCGTCGCCTCCCGCACGGCCGCCTCGGTCGGGTTCTCCGGCGTTCCGTCGAACAGGGTGGCGCGGGTGCCGGGGGGGAGGGCGGCGAACAGGCGGTCGACGAGGCCCGCGGCCGCCACGCCCGGGTCGGTCACCACGAGGGGGCGGCGCATCTCGGCCGCCTCCACCTCCGCCTCGAGCGCGTCCTCGAGGACGCGGTCGGCGAAATGGATCCGCGTGAGGTAGGTGATGAGCGTCATCGCCGGGCATCCTCCGTGGCTCTTTCCCGGCCGGGGTGGACCTTTCCGCCCGCCGCCCCCGACCGCCCGTCGCGCCCATGATCTCCGCCGCCCGGGCCGGCGCCAAGCCCGGAAAGCGTCCGGCGTGACCGAGGGTCGCTTTTCGGCGGCCCGGCCCGCGCCGACGGGGCATGGCACGGCGCTTGCCGCCGTGCCGCCGCCCCCAGCCGGAGACGCCCCATGACAGCCCCGCCGCCCCTCAGGCTCCTCCTCATCCTCCCCTACTCTATGCCGCCGGGCCGCGCGACGCCGCTGTGGGACGCGGACGCGCCCAAGGAGAAAAGGGTCATGAACTACGAGACGGTCGCGCCGCACCTCGCCGACGTCGACTGGGACCTCCACCCGGGGCCCGTCAGCCACCACGGGACCTCCCTCGCCGAGACGGCCGAGGAGTTCCTGCCGATCGCGGCGGGCACGCTCCCCCTCGTGCGGCAGGCGTGCGAGGGGGGCCGCCACGACGCCATCGTCCTCCTCGGGGGAGCGGACCCGGGCCTTGCCGCCGCCCGGGCCATCGCCCGGCCCTTCGGCATCCCGGTGACCGCGCCCGCGAACGCGCAGATGCACCTCGCCACGATGGTGGCCTCGCGCTTTTCGGTGATCGACGTGTCGGAGCCCCACGCGGCGAGTACCGCCGCCCTCGTCGCCGCCTACGGCTTCCGCGAGCGCTGCGCGTCGATCCGCATCCTCGACTGCCCCCTGCCGCGGGACGGGGTGCCCGGCACGGCCCTCATGGAGGAGAAGGCGGCGGCGGACGCGGGACGGCCGTCGGCGGTCGTGGAGCGGGCGGTGGAGGAGGCCGAGGCCGCCATCGCCGAGGACGGGGCGGAGGCGATCACCATCGGCGTGTCGGCCCTGTTCTGGCTCAGGCCGCACCTGGAAAGACGGCTCGCCGCGGGAGGCTGGGACGTGCCGGTGCTGGAGGGCTACGCGGCGGCGATCGCCATGGCGAAGATGATGGCGGGGCTGAAGCTCACCGCGAGCGGGCTCACCTTTCCGCCTGCGAGCGTGCGCCGCGCACGGCGGGTGAAGCGGCCCTGAGGGTGGGGCCGGCGCGCGGGGCGCGTCGGCCCGCGCGAGCGCTCAGCTCGCGGGCTTGCACGCGGGGTTGTCGCGGCTCGGAAGGCCCATCGCCCGGAACTCGGCCTCGTCCTGGCCGAGGGTCTGGTTCACGTTCTCCTTCATGGCGACGAGCGCGTTGCCGAGGGTGCCGTCCTCGAGCTCCACCACCTCGGTCACGAAGTTGGTGCCGATCCCCCGGCGGTTGTCGTCGAGACCCCGCCTGCTGGTACTGGTTCAGGAATTTGCCGGCCTCGCCCCCGCCGCGGCCGAGGGAGACGGCGCGGCAACCACAGCCGCCCGGTGATCTCGCCGCCCGCCCCGGTAAACTCGAGCGCTAAGCCCCGTCCTCCCTGGCCGTGCTCCCCGGCCGGGTGCGCCTCTGCCGGCGCGGGCGGAAGGGCCGGGAGGAAGGGGCGGCGCGTCCGAACCCCGGAGGGGCGCGCCATATCGGACGGTCTCGTTCTGCCCGTTCGCCGCCCGGTCGGGGGGAGGGATCAGCGGATCTTGTTGTCGGGCGCCACCGGCTCCACCGACGAGGCCTCGGGCCCGTAGGTCCCTTCCTCGTCGGCCTTCGTCGCCATCACCATGTCGCCCTCGAGGAGGGCCTCGAAGTCCGCGTTCCTGAGGACGGCCCTCGAGAAGAACAGGCTCGTGCCGTCCGGCATCTCCACGAAGCCGCTCTCGCTGGCGCGGTCGATCTCGCTGATCCGCCCGTAGACGGGCTGGTGCTCGAGCGTCTTCTCGTCGTGGCGGAGCGAGGCCATGTGCTCCTTGAGCTGACGCTGGACGACCCGGAAGGCCTCCGTCGTCGCCTGGGTGAGGCTGCGCTGGCCGGCCGGGCTCGGCACCTCGGCGCTGCGGCGGCCGACGATCTTCGCCTTCGGCAGGTCGAGCTCCACGGCGACCTCCACGACCGTCTTGTGGCCGTGGCGGTGGGCGCCCTCCACGACCACGCGGCCGCTGGTGATGTCGTTCTCGTACTTGTCGAGCTCGCCGATCAGCTTGTGGATCCGCTCGTCGAGCCCGGCGGGCGGGTCGATCCGGTGGTAGGACACCTCGATGGGTGCGGCCATGCGTGTCTCCCGTCGTTCGTTCGGCCCGCCGCGGCGGGCGCGGCGGGCGGACGGGAAACGGCGAGGCCCGGAAACGGGTTGCGCGGCTTCCGGGCGGGTCAGCCGAGCGCGCGGCGGACGGCCGCGGCGACTTCGGCCACCTCCTCGTCGGTGACGTCAGGGCCCATAGGCAGGCTGAGCACGCGCTCGGCGAGGATCTCGGCCACCGGCAGCCGCTCCTCGCCGGTGAGGTACGGGGCGAAGGCCGGGTGGCGGTGGAGCGGCACGCGGTAGAACAGGCCCGTGCCGATCCCCTCTGCCGCAAGGCGCTCGCGCACCCCGTCCCGCCCCTCGACGCGCACGGTGTAGAGCGCCCAGGCCGAGCGGGCCCCGGCGACGCGCACGGGCGTGTCCACGACGCCGGACAGGAGGGCGTCGTAGGCGTCCGCCACGTCCTCGCGGCGGTTGAGCTCGGCGCGGAACACGGAGAACTTGGACAGGAGGACGGCGGCCTGGAGGGTGTCGAGGCGCCCGGTCATGCCGAGGCGCACCGCCTCGTCGCCATTGCCCTGGCGGCCGTGGGTGCGGATCTCGCGCACGGCGGCGGCGAGCCCCTCGTCGTCGGTGAGGATGGCGCCGCCGTCGCCGAAGGCGCCGAGGGGCTTCGTGGGATAAAAGCTCACGCAGGTGATCGGCGCGAGGGCACCCACCGGGCCCGCCTCGCTCGCCGCGCCGAAGCTCTGGGCGGCGTCGGCGACGATGTCGAGGCCGTGGGCGCGGGCTATGGCCGAGAGGGTGGCGTAGTCGGCGGGCAGGCCGAACAGGTCCACCGGCATGACGGCCCGCGGGGTGAGGCCGGGGCGGCGGCGGGTCGCCACGATCGCCTCGTCGAGGGCGGCCGGGTCCATGTTGAAGGTGTCGGGGTCGACGTCGACGAAGACGGGCGTCGCCCCGGTGGAGACGACGACGCCCGCCGTCGCGGAGAAGGTGAAGGCGGGGACGAAGACGGCATGGCCCGGGCCGATGCCGAGGGCCATCAGCGCCATGATGAGGGCGTCGCGCCCGGAGGAGACGCCGATCCCGTGGGCGACGCCGGAGAAGGCGGCGATCTTCTCCTCGAGCTCGGCGACCTCGGGGCCGAGCACGAACTGGCCGTGGTCGAGGACGCGGGCGATCCGCCGGTCGATGTCGGCGCGCAGGCGGTTTCGCTGCCGCTCGAGGTCGAACAGCGGGATCTCCCGTGCGGGCGCCGCGACGGGCGCGGCCTGTTTCGCTGCGGTGGCACCGATCATGTGTCGTCCGTCCTCGAGATGGGCCGTTCCCTTTCCCGTCCCCGGCCGGTCAGGCGGACCGGACGAGGCGGGCTCCGGCCTCGTGATTGCTGGCGAGCGCGCTCACCCGGAGGGCGACGGCGAGCGCGTCCCGTCCGGCGTGGCCCGGCACGCGCGGGGCACGCTCGCCCGCGACGGCCGAGAGAAAGTCGGCGATCTCCGCGCCGAGGGCGTCCTGCCGCTCCACCTGGCGACGCGTCAGCCGCCAGTCGGGTTCCGCGGCCGCCCCCGCGGGGCCGGCCGCCACGTCCGACAGGGCGAGGCCGGCAAGGTCCGCGACGGTGAAGCCCGCGCCGTGGTGGACGCGCAAGGTCCGCTCGCCCGACTCGGCGATGCGGCTCGCCGTCAGGTGGGCGACGACCCCGTTCTCGAAGGCGAGGCGCGCCTGGCACACGTCCAGCGTCGGGTTCACGTAGGCCGCGCCGACGGCCTCCACGTCCGCGACCGGGGCGCCGGCGAGGTCGAGCGCGAGGTCGATGTCGTGGATCATGAGGTCGAGCACCACGTCGACGTCGGTGGCGCGGCGGCGCGGCTCGGTCATCCGGCGCGCCTCGATGAAGGCCGGCGGGGCCGGCAGGGTGGCCGCGAGGGCGCCGTAGGCGGCGGAAAAGCGCTCCACGTGGCCGACGGCGAGGACGAGCCCCGCGGCGTCGGCGGCCGCGACGAGCCGGTCGGCCTGCGCCGCCGTGGCCGCCAGCGGCTTCTCGACGAGGAGGTGGATGCCGCGCGCGATCAGCGCCTCGGCGACGGCGCCGTGGGTGGAGGTGGGGCTCGCCACCGTGGCGGCCACGACGTCCCCCGGCAGGTCGTCCAGGCGGTCGAGCGCGCGGCCCCCGAACTCGGCCGCGACGGCGCGCGCCCGCTCCCCGTCCGCGTCGACGACGGCGGCGAGCTCGCAGTCCGGGTTCGCGGCGTAGTGGCGGGCGTGGAAGCGGCCGAAGTAGCCCGCGCCGACGACCGCCACCTTGGGGAGCTGTCTCATGGGCCGTCAGCTAGCACGCCCGGCCCTCCGTGGGAGTGAACAAACGGCATCCCCTGCCGCTGCTTCACTCAACATGTGTTGCGCTTCGTTACGGGCTGGAAGGCATGTCGTCGGCCCGGTGTGGTTGAAATGGCACAGGTTCTGAAAAAAAGAGACAAGGCGCCGGGCCCGAACGGCTTTGGACGGGCCGGGCTTTACCTTTCGTTTGCATCCGGCGTTGTTTCGCCCGCGGCCCGGCAACGCGAATCATGCATCGGTGTCATGGCTGATTCGCCAATGTGCAGGCAACCTCCTGTCGCAGGTCGCAGGTCGCAGGTCGCAGGTCGCAGGTCGCAGGTCGCAGTGCGCCGGACCGTCGGTCCCGGGCCCGCCCGGGTCGGCGCCCCCTCGCCCCCTCGCCCCCTCGCCCCCTCGCCCGCATGCGCGGTGGCGGAGGCGGGGCCGCGCGCGAGCCGGCCGTTCGTCTCCGCCGCCGTCGGGGAGGCGAGGTCGCGGGAAGAGGCCGGGCGAGGGGGGCTGGCGGCCCCGGTGCGCGCCGCGCGGTGGGCGCCGGGGCGGCCGTCAGTTGTCGAGGAGGAGGCCGCCCCGGCCCTCCGACCGGTCGGCGATCCCGTTGGCGCGCAGGGCGTGCCAGTGGGTGGCCACGTTGACGGCGATCACCGGCTTGCCGAGCCAGCCCTCCGCCTCGGCAGCGATCCGCCCCATGGGCAGGTTCGCGCCGGACTGCACGATGGCGTCCACGTCCGGGCCGTCGAGCTCCATGAGCGCGCGGCGCAGCGGGGCGGTCGGCGTGCGGGCGATCGCCACCGGGCTCGTCGAGGCGAGGTGGCGGGTGCGCACCAGCGTCCGCCCGATGGCGTCGCAAAAGCGGGCGAGGTGGTTGGTGACGCCGGGCGGGCGCATGCCGTCGTACTCGGGCTGCATCGGCGGTCGCGCCATTGGCCGCACCGGCCGCGTCGTATACGGTCGGGTCTCCCAATCCTCGGCCGGGTCATCGTCCGGTGGAGCTGGTTAGACGCCCACGGCAGAAGGGACGCGACGATGGCCAGCGCACTCGACGACTACAAGGCCCGGCTCGACCAGACGATCCCCCGTCTCGAGACGCTCGGCGACGCCGCGAAGTACACCTCGCGGGCGCTCCTCGTCGGCAAGAAGGTCGTCGGCCAGATGAAGACGGCCGAGGAGACGACCAAGAAATCGAGCACTCTTGTCCAGGTCATCGACGGCACCCTGACCGTCCTCGGTTTCATCTCGCCGATCAAGACGCCGACCAAGGTTCTGCAGCAGGCGCTGAAGAAGGTGGAGCGGTCGCTCGACAGCGTCGAGGACCAGTTCGACAAGCTGAACGGCAAGGACGACACGTCGACGCGCGGGCGGGAGGACGACGGCGAGTTCCTCACGAATGTCGAGACCAACATCACCCGGGCGAGCCTCGCCGTCGCCGCGTTGCGCGACACCGTCACGCTGCGCCAGCGCCAGCTCGAGATCGCCTCGGAGGCCACCGGCAATTTCAAGACGGCGCTCGCGGTGGCCACGGCGGTGGGCGAGCCGTGGAGCGGGCGGTACGACCCGCTGAACGCGGCCATCGAGGCCCAGCTCGCCGCGCGCAACGACCTCCTGGAACCGCTCGAGGCGCTCTACGCGGACGTGAAGGAGCGGGTCGACGACTTCATCGAGGTGCTCGAGACCATTGATTTCGAGAAGATTTTCGGCGAGTTCATCGACCTCGACGCGATCGCCGACCTGTTCGACTTCCTGGAGAAGCCGCTCGAGATCGCGCAGTCGGTCATCGAGCCGATCCTGCCGCTCTTGAACGCCGTCGGTGCGCTGATCGGGCTGATCGTCGACCCGGTCATCGACTTCGTCACCGAAACGCTCGGCATCGGCGACCTTATCGACGCCGCCACGGACAAGATCGAGGAGCTCCTGCCGTCCATCAATCTCCTCGAGGCGCTCGACGGGCTGCTGCAGTCGGTGCAGGACTTCCTCCTCGAGTACATCGTCGACTGGCTGGGCCAGGTGGATTTCCTCGACGCCATCGAGGAGAGCTTCTTCGGCGACGTGGTGGGTGAGGCCGGCGACGGCCCCACCGGCTGGGGCAACGACGTGGCGAACCGCCTCGAGGGCGACGAGGGGGACGACATCCTCGACGCCCTCGGCGACGACGACACCATCGAGGGCGGCGGCGGCGACGACGTGCTCGTCGCGGGCCGCGGCTCGGACCGGCTCGACGGCGGACCGGGCAACGACCTGTTCCACTTCCCCAACCCGTCCGGCGAGTACCAGATCCTCCGCGACGACGCGACCGACGAGATCATCGTCAACCACATCGACCCGGCCGACGCGCAGACTAACACCGGCAGCGACACCCTCGCCGCGCTCGACGACGAGGACCACGTCGTCTTCGCCGACATCTCGTTCTCCGGCGAGGAGTTGAACGACGCCCTCATCGAACCCTCGATCCTGAACGGCGACGGCGGGGACAACCTGATCTTCCTCATCCCGGCCGGGGAGCAGCAGGACCTCCTGTTCGTCGCCAACGGAGAGGGCGGCGACGACCGGATCTTCGGCACCTTCGCCGGCGACCGGCTCAACGGCGGGCCGGGCGACGACGTCCTCGTCCCGCAAGGTGGCGACGACGAGGCCAACGGCAACGGCGGGCGCGACACCTTCCAGGTGCTCGAGGGCGCGAACACCACGGTTCGGGTCGACCTCGTCGACGGCACGTCCTTCGGCGGCGAGGGGCGGGACACGCTGAATTCGATCGAGAACGTCGTCCTGTCGCCGGGTCAGAAGCACACGGTCCGCGCGACGGACGATCCCAACGCGATCTTCACCGGCGACGGGATCGACGTCATCTCCGCCCTCGGCGGCGACGACACCATCGAGGCCCGCGGCGAGGACGATTACATCGTCGCGGGTCCCGGATCGGACGTGGTGAACGCCGGCTCGGGCGGGATCGACGTCATGATCTCCGGCAGCGCCGCCGCGCGCGGCGTTCGGGACGTCTATGACGGCGGCGACGGGTTCGACGTCCTCGCCTACACGTCCGTGTCGAATACCATCAAGTTCGACATCAGCGACCAGAGCGACGACCCCTCGATCCTCCAGACCCTGAGGTCCTTCATGGAGGACCAGCCCGAAAGCGGGCCGGTGGAGATCCGCGCCGCCAACGGGATCGTCCGCCGCTTCGACGAGACCGGCACCTTCCTCGCCCGGGACACCGCCCGGAACGTGGAGGGCTACGTGGGCTCGGACATGGCCGACCGTCTGTTCGGCGCCGTGGGCACGGACCTCCTGCACGGCGGGGGCGGCGACGACGTCATCGAGACCGGCGGCTCCGAAGACATCGATGGCGGCGACGGGGACGACCTCATCATCGCCCAGGACGTGCAGGACGGACCGGGCACGTTGCAGGTCGAGGGCGGCTCCGGCTTCGATATCCTGAGCCTCGACGAGGTCGGCGACGCGCGCTGGTACTACAACGTGCAGACCTCGATCGCGCTCACGCTGCGCGCCCACGACACCGGCGTCGAGGGGACGGACCTGCGCAACGCGCGCGATGTCTTCTTCGAGATCAAGCCGCGCAGCGTGGAGCGGATCTCGCTCGGCGACTTCGACGACCATGCCATCTACGAGCCCGGCGGTACGGCCACCGCCGAGTTCTTCCTCATGGGCGGGAACGACCGGTTCGACGCGGAAAACGGCTTCGCGGACGTCGACGCGGGCGCGGGCAACGACGTCGGCAACTTCGACGGCGGGGGCGGTGGCATCTTCCGCGGCGGGGCGGGGGACGACTTCGCCGTCTTCGACGACACGACGCGGGAGAACCGCGCGCTGATGGGCGAGGACGGCGACAGCCTCGTCATCGAGCGCTTCTTCGGCCACGCCGACGGCGGCCCGGGCTACGACCGCATCGCCTTCGACGTCGCCTTCGCCTCGCGCGTCGTCGCCGACCTCGCCGCGGGCACGGCCGAATCCTTCAAGGGCGTCGTCACGAACAACGCCGATCAGGTCGGCATGACGTTCGAGAACTTCGAGGAGTTCATCGCCACCGAGTTCAACGACGCGATCGACGGCAGCAGGCGCGACGAGACCTTCCTCGGCCGCGGCGGGGCGGACGGAATTCGCGGCGGCGGCGGCCGCGACGAGATCTTCGGCGGCACCGGCAACGACAGCCTCGAGGGCGAGCGGGGCGACGACCTCCTCCACGGCGGCGACGGCAACGACCGGCTCGACGGCGGGCCGGGCAGCGACACCGCCTCCTATGCCTGGGCGCGGCCGGGCGGGCTCGACGGGGCCCTGTTCGCAGGCGGCTTCGGCGCCGTCTCCGTCGATCTCGCGGCCAACGTCGCCACCGGCGCCTTCGGGACGGACGTGCTCGTGTCCATCGAGAACGCCTACGGCGGCGGCGGGAACGACAGCCTCGAGGGCAACCGGGGCGACAACCTCCTGTCCGGCGGCCGGGGCGACGACGTCCTCGACGGGGAAGGGGGCGACGACGTCCTCGTGACGGGCAGCGGCAACGACACGGCCCGCGGCGGCGGCGGCGCCGACACCCTCGTCGTCGGCCTCGGGACGAAGCGCCTCGAGGGCGGGCCGGGCCGCGACACCCTCGATTTCGGCACGGTGGCGGGCGAGGTCGTCATCGACTTCCGCCGGGGCAGCTACGAGGGCACCTTCCTCGAGGAGGAGCCGCGCTGGCTGGAGCGCGACCTCGACGGCGACGGCGTCGAGGAGAGCGACGGGACCGAGGCCCGCCCCTTCGACGGCCAGCTCCTCACGCCCCGCGACGTCCACGAGACCAACCCCGCCCGCTCGGACGGGCCGGACGACGGCCTGCGCCGCCTTCCGGAGCCGGACGACCCGGCCTTCGACGCGCTCAGGATCGAAGTCGTCGACGTGGAGCGGCCGTCCCGGGGCAGCTTCACCTCCATCGAGCAGGTGGTCGGCGGCGAGAGCGGCGCGACGCTGATCCTGACGAACGGGGTGGAGCGGTTCGACGGCCGCGTCTCGAACCGGGACGTCCTCGACTTCTCGAACCGGAACGGCGACCTCGCCTACGACATGCGCACCGGCGCGACGGACATCTCCGTCCTCGCGGGCGACGACGTCACGGGCATCGACCAGGTGATCGGCGGCTCGGGCGACGACGCTTTCGCCGGCGCCCGCGGGAGCCAGACGCTGGACGGTGGCAGGGGCAACGACACGCTGGCGGGCGCGGGCGGGCGCGATGCGCTGAACGGCGAGGGAGGGGCCGACCACCTTGCGGGCGGCGGCGGAAACGACCGGCTCGACGGCGGGCGCGGCCGGGACGACCTTGCGGGCGGCGGCGGCAACGACCGGCTCGACGGCGGGCGCGGCCGGGACGACCTTGCGGGCGGCGGCGGCAACGACGCCCTCGGCGGTGGCGGGCAGGCGGACCGTCTCGCCGGCGGGAACGGTCGCGACACGCTCGAAGGCGACGGCGGGCGGGACCGGCTGGACGGCGAGCGGGGCCACGACATCCTGTCCGGCGGCCGGGGAGCGGACGTCTTCTTCCACGGCCGGCGCGGCGGGGACGACGTGATCCTCGACTTCGAGCCGGGCAGGGACACGGTGAACCTCGAGGCGCTCGGCCTGTCGGGCCGGGAACTCTTGCGCTCGGCGAGCCAGAGCCGGGACGGCGTCACCGGCGACTTCGGCCGCGACGGCTCCCTCACCCTCGAGGGCGTCACCTTCCGCGACCTGTCGGCCGACGACTTCGTGATCTGACGCGGCCCGCCGCGGTCGTCAGGGGTGGCTTTCGGTGATTCCTGCCGGCTGGTGCCGGCCCAGGATCTCGCGGGCCTCCCGCTCCCCGTCGGTGGAGGTGATGACCTTCACCTCGGCCGCCTCCCGGTCGAGGTGAACCTTCTCCGCCGGATAGCCGGTGTCGATCAGATCCTCGTGGGCGTTGTGCGCCGCGCCGACCGTCTCGTAGCGCGCCGTCAGCACCTTCGTCATCGAGCCTCCTTCCCGATCGCCCCCCGCAGCCGACGATACCACGGCCGCGGCAGGGACGGCGAGCGCCCTGCGATGAACCGGGCGATGGTGCACGGACGGGCCGCGGCCGACCGCCGTGCCCGGATGACGGATCCACTCCGGACCTTTCGAGACGCCGGCTATCCCGATGGACACCTGACGGACGGGAACGAACCCGCTATAGGGCAACCCTGAGTTTATCGGGAACGGGATAACCCTTCATGTCTGAGATTTTCTATTTGAAATCCAGTCATTACATGGCACAGCACGCACCGGATCTCTCCGGGATCGACGAGATGGTCCCGCGCGCGCACTATTTGACGAAGGTTGACGGGGGCTCGTTCCTGAGCGACGGCGACGCGGTGTACCTGTGGCGGTCGGCGCCTGGCGACGGTCCGGAGGACGCGCCGGCGGACCGGGAAGAGTGGACCTACCGGGGGCAGGTCAGACTCGAGGACGGATCCTTCGTTCCGTGGATCCAGCGGCCCGTCGACTACTCCCCGTATTACGAAAGGATGGCGCTCCTCCCGGCGGGACAGCCCGTGTCCCACGTCGACATGAGCTGGTGGGCGACTCATCTCGGCACCTCCACGTGGTCGGATTACAACAACAACGGCTGGGAGCTGACGGCGGCGCTCGACCCGTCCACGAAGGCGGACCTCGCCGGGCCCGGCGACCTCACCAACCTCGTCTTCGAGCCGTGGGCCGAGGGGCCGCCGGCCGAGCCGGGCGACGTTCGCCACGTCGACCCGCCGGCGGACGATTCGCCCCTGCGCGCGATCCAGGGGACGACGGCCTACGGCCGGACCGACGCCGACCCCGAGACGGTGGAGGTGATCACCTATGCCTTCGCCGAGGCGGGCGTGGCGCTCGGCGAGGGGATCGTCTCGCTCGCCTGGCAGGACTGGCAGAAGGAGGCCTACCGCGCCGCCCACGCGGTCTACGAGGACGTCGCCAACGTGCGCTTCGTCGAGGTCGCCGACACGGCCGACGCCATGCTCGACGAGTACGTGGCGGCCGTCTCCTCCGAGGCCGGCGCGCGGCTCGAGGGCTTCCAGCAGTTCCCGGCACTGGCCAGCACCTACGGCTTCCTCAACGCCTATTTCTTCGGCTGGGCGGACGGGGCCGTCGCGCAGCCCGGCGGCCGCTTCTTCGGCACGATCCTCCACGAGCAGGGGCACGGCCTCGGGCTCGGCCACCCGCACGACGACGGGAACGGGACGACGGTCATGCGCGGCGTCGAGGCTCCGAACGACCCGGGTGCCTTCGACATGAACCTGCGCGTCAACACGGTGATGAGCTACAACCTGCCCCTCACGCGGCTGGTCAACCCCATGGGCGAGTTCGGCGGGATGGTGGGGCTCGGCGCGCTCGACATCGCCGCGATCCAGAACATGTACGGCGCGAACACCACCACGCGCACGGGCGACGACGTCTACCGGCTCGACGAGACGACCGGACCGGGCGCGGGCTTCATGGCGATCTGGGACGCGGGCGGCACCGACACGATCCGTTACGACGGCGACCGGCAGAGCCGGATCGCGCTGCTGCCCGCCCCCCCTCGACTACCAGGAGAACGGCGGAGGCTTTACCAGCTTCGTCGACGGGGTGCTCGCGGGGCGCACGATCGCCCATGGCGTGACGATCGAGAACGCGGTCGGCGGCAAGGGCAACGACAGCATCTTCGGCAACCTCGCCGATAACGTCCTCCGGGGGCGGGACGGCGACGACGGGATCGAGGCCCTCGCGGGTGCGGACCGGGTTCTCGGCGGCAGGGGCGCGGACACGGTCGAGGGGGGCGAGGGGGACGACACGCTCCTCGGCGGTGCGGGCGACGACCGCATCACGGGTGGCGACGGCGACGATCGCCTGCGCGGCGGCGACGGGGCCGACCGGCTGGGCGGCGACGCCGGCGACGACGTCGTCGTGGGCGGACCCGGCGACGATGCGCTCGTCGGCAACGCCGGCGCGGACCGGCTGGCGGGGGGCGCTGGCGAGGACGTGATCGGCGGCGGTGACGGGGACGACGTCCTCGCAGGCGGCGCGGGCGCCGACGCGATGGCGGGCAACGACGGGGCCGACCGCCTTTCCGGGCAGGCCGGCGCGGACACCCTGTTCGGCGGTGCGGACCGCGACCTGTTGCGCGGCGGCGCCGGGGCCGACCTTCTCCTCGGCGATGACGGGAACGACGCCCTTGTCGGCGGCGGCGGCGGGGATGAGCTCCGGGGCGGGGCCGGACGGGACCGTCTCCTCGGGCGCGGGGGCGACGACCTGGCGCTCGGCGGCGCGGGGAACGACCGCCTTCGGACCCACGCGGGCGAGGACAGCCTCGACGGCGAGGCGGGCGACGACCGCCTGTTCGCGGGTGCGGGCGACGACGCCCTCGTCGGCGGGCCCGGCGCCGACCACCTCACCGGTGGCGCGGGGGCGGACCGGTTCGTCTTCCTGGCGGACGACGGCGAGCAGAACGTGGTGCGCGACTTCGCCCCGGACGAGGACGCCCTCGTCTTCGCGGCGATCGAGGGGGCGGCGTCCTTCGACGACCTGTCGGTCGCGGACGGGATCGGCGGCGCCGCCGTCCTGGCCGGGGACGTCGGGGTCCTGTTGCGCGGGGTCGACGCCGCCGCGCTCGATGCGGGGAACGTCCTCGTCGTGGACAGCCTCGACGCGCTCGCCTGACCGCCGTCACCCCCGGACCGGTCGCGCCGCACCCGATCCGCAGACCCGGCCGGCAATGCTTCCCGGTGGATCGCAAGAAGAGCCAGTGTCCGATATCTTTTACTTGTATACAGGCGCTACGGAACACTGGCGTAGCGGCTGTCCCTATTGGAAAGTCCCGTCCGGCCGACGCAGCGCTCGTCGATCCTCTGGCCACGGCGCTTTCCCACGATCGCAGCGGAAGAAGCATGAGCGGACACGACGCGCGCAGCACGATGCGCATGGGTACCAGGCAGCCTCCACGACGGCGATCCTCTTTCCCACGAGGACGACTGGATCGGCGTGAAGCGCTCGCCCATCCACGGGCTCGCCGTTCAGGCAGCGCGCGCTGCGTCCTTCACGGCGCTGAAAGGGCGGGCCTCCTGTCGAGGCGCCGCCCCTCTGCCGGGATCGGTCAGGTGACAAAGTCGAAGACGTGATCGATCCGCTCGATGATGTCCTTGAGGACAATCTCACCATCACCTTCGTTGTAGGTCGTGATGACCGTATCCTCCGCCCGATGAAAGATATTCAGCTCATCGACGCTTTTGACGCCCATGCCCGACACGTCAACTCTATCAACACGTAGCTCGAAATCGTGGATCGTGGCATTGCTGCCGGAAAGCGTGTTGAACACGAAGGTGTCCTGATACCCATCGCCGTTCCCGCCTTCCCGACCGCCCCAGTAACTGTCTGAGCCCGCGGTGTCGACGATGCGGTCGGCGCCTCGATCGCCGGCGATGACGTCGTTGCCGTCCGAGCCGGCGAGCCGGTCGGCATGCACCGAGCCGAGAAGACGCTCGATATCCACCAGCAGGTTGTCCCCCTGGCCGTCGAGGGTTTGCTCCAGTGGCGATGCGTAGTCGCTGAAGTCCGCCGTGTCGAAGCCCCCATCGCCCTGCGCGACGTTGTCCACGCTCCTGAACTTGAACGTATCGTCGCCGTCGGCGCCGGTTGCCCATCCCGAGGCGAAGAACGTGAAGGTATCGCCGAAATCGCTACCGATGATCCGGTCGATCTCGTAGGCGAGGTCGACGTCGCCATCGTGCCTTATCTTTGTCGTCTTGGTGTTGAAGTCCACTTCGATGCCGAACCGCTCGGCGTAGGCGTAGCTCAGCTGATCATAATCCCCCTGACCACCGCCACCGACGATCGTATCGGATCCGGAGTTTGCGAAGACGATGTCGTCGTCGCTACCAGTCCAGATCCTGTCGTCACCATCCGACCCATAGATCGTGTCGTCCCCTGAGCCGCCCAGGAGCTTCTCGAAGCCCGTTGGGCGCCCCTGCGGCGACAGGAGAGTTCCGTCCGCGTGCGCTTCCGCGTAGATCCGGTCGTTGCCGTCGCCCCCCGTCACATGGTCGATGCCCTCCCTGGCGACGATGATGTCATCACCATCATTGCCGTCAAGCTTGTTGGCGCCGTCGTCACCCCAGACAATATCGTCATGAATAGATCCGTAAACATTCTCGAATCCATAGAGTTCATCATTGCCGTCTGCCCCGCTCGCACGACCCGTATGCAAATTGACGCGAACAGCGCCGGTGGCGAACTCGTAGGAAACAGTGTCGTTGTCGCTTTCGTCGGCGCGGTAGTCGCCACCGTACAGCGTATCGTTGCCGGCGTTACCCACGACGAGATCGTCACCGCCGCCACCCTCGATGAGGTCGTCACCATCACTCGCGAAGACGATGTCATTGCCCTCGTTTAGAAGAATGTAGTCCCCCTCCTCGTCGCCATCTCCGGTCCCATCTGTGCCCGCTACGATGACGACATCAGCCTCGCGTCTCACGATGAAATCGTCGCGACCACTGAGCCCGAAAATGATGTGTAGAAATTTTTCGGGATCGTATTCTAGGAAGAGTCGCTCCCCTCCCGGCGTCCCGAATTGCGGGTCGTGGGGATAATCACCTTCTTCGTTCGGCTTGATTAGATTATCGAATCGGCTCGTTGTTTTGCTCCACGAATGAACTTATCTCACTTCCGTGCAAGCAATAGGACGAAGAGAGCGTTTGATGCGAACCAGGCTGGCCTGTTTCTGCTCCAAAAAGCGGTCCGCCAGATCGGATTGATCGTCGCAAATCCGGTCGTCTTTGGCTTGCTGCATGCAAACATGCACGAAATGCCGCCATGCCGATGTGACCAAAGTCACGGATCGATCCAACGCATGCGGGTGGCGGCGACGCGGCCAGACCGATGCTCCCCTGCGATTGAGCCTCCCCCTGTGGAGTGGCCCACCCTCAGGTATGGCCCTGCGGGGTCAGATGAGGAGGCCCGAGGATGTCGAGGGTCGAGGCCCGCATTTGCTGGAAAAGGCGGGGCGGTGCGCCGCTGCCTGCGGCTCGACAGACGCCGTGTACGCGTCGTCGAGCCCCGTGCGGACGGCAGTGCGCGACCGGCAGGCGCAGGTGGGCGATGCAGGCCTCGAAGTCGTCCATGAAGCAGCGCATGGCCGTCGGCAGCAGCGCCTCGAAGTCGACCACCACCCCGCTGCGTGTTCCCGGGCGACGCGCGGCTCGGCCCCTGCTGGGCCGCCGTCATCCGCGCCTCGCAGTTCGGCCACGGGTCCGCCGGGACCTTGGCGGCGCGGTTGCGCATGCGGTGCGCGAGGCAGCGCTGCCGAACGCGGGATCTATTGGGCGACTGCGCGGATCAGCCCCGGCGCGCCGTCGGGGACCACGAGCACGGGGTCGCCGAGGCCGCGGGCCCGCATGGCCGGGAAGAAAGCGCGCACCGTCTCGGTGTCCTCCTTCGACCCGGCCATCGGGTGAAGCGGCACCTTGCGACCGTCCTTGCCGAACCCCAGGCCGCGAGGACCACCGCGCGCGGCCGACCAGTGCGCAGCCGCTCCGAGATGCCGTCGACGAACAGTGACGCGATCCGGTGTTTCCAGCAGCCGCGCGCCATCACGCCAGCGCCGCCGGGAACACGCGGGGCCTCCGGTCCTGAACAAGGTGCCGACGTCGCGTCGGCGAACGATGAGAGCAAGACCTCGGCGTTGTCCGGGATGTGCCGAACCCGGCAGCCGCCGCGGACGCCGTCGCCATCTTCAGCTAGAGGGACGCCGCACGGTGTCACGGCACGGCCCGGTGCCCGACGGAGGATAGCCACGCGCTCTCCGCGGCGTGCGCCGTCCCGACCGCGCACCCGGACCAGCCGAGGACGACGCACCCGAGCGCGAGCGTCTTCGCGACCGTCCGGCACCGGACGGTGCGCACGACGGGCGCGCTCCTCCTGCACCGCGGGGCGCGCCTCATGGTCTCCAGGCTCGCCAGGGGCGGAAACGCACACCTGGCGGCGGGCGAAGGGCGAAATCCGCCGGCCGCAGGCCCTCGCCGGCGTCACGGTCGCCGACCGGGCCGCCGACGGTTCGCCCGCCGATCAGCGCGTCGCCTCGCCGGCCCCGGCGCCCGGATCCGACAAGCGCTCCCCTG
>CAZJNX010000046.1:0-24644 GCA_964547415.1 uncultured Hyphomicrobiales bacterium | reverse complement strand
GCCTGATCGATGCCAACGCGCCTATCGGATGGCCCTGTGGAGGCATGAGGAGGCGGGGCGTGGGCGTGGGCGTGGGCGTGGGCGTGGGAAGCGTTCCAGGCCTCGCTGCAGGCTTCCTCAACCGTCCACGGTTTCGAGACAGCGCGGAGGGCTGCAGCGGCATCCTGCAGGGTTGCGCTCTGCTCCGGTCGGGACCTGCGCCGGGGTCCGGTATCGGTGGCGCCGCATAATCCGCTTTCTATGCGGCTGCACCGGAACGGGAGGAGGACCTGGCGGGGGTCCTCGCCCGCGTCGAACCACCGCCGCATGACGGGGTTCTCCTTCAGGGTGCGCATGGAGCGCTCGGCACAGCCGTTGCGCTCGGGCGCGCGGACGAAGGCGGGGGAGATCTCGGCGCCGAGGAAGCGGATCGCGCGCTGGACATCGCCGCTCGTGGACTGCGCGCCATGGTCGCGGCGGATCCCGAGGCCCGTGGCCGTGCCCCGACCCACGGTACCGAAGCGCTGGCAGACCGTCTGTCGAACCGGCTCGAGCGCCTCGTGGCGGGTCGCGTGATGGCTGGCGTGTTTGCACCCGCATTCGGCCGAGCCGGAGCTATAGCGGAACGTGGGTGATGGGGGGCTCGTGAAGGCGGCGTACCGAGGCGGGTGACGAGCCTGCCAGAACCTCCGGCGGGAGCGATAAGCCATGACGAGACATGGCCCGCTCCTGCCATTCCAGCATCCCGAGGAGCTCGACGATCCTTTGACGTCGGTGCTGCGGGAGGGGGCTCGTCGGCTGCTGGCGTCGTTCGGCACGGCCACGGGCCGGAGCGGACGATCCGGACCGGCATCGGGCCGGTTCCGGTGAAGCGGGTGAAGCCGCGCGATCGCGGTGCCGCCGATCCAGCGAGCGGCGGGGAGAAGATCACCTTCACCTCGGCGATCCTGCCGGAGCGGGCACGGCGCTACGGCGAGCCTGGATGCGTTGCTTCCGGGTTCTCACCCTGCGCGGCATCTCCACCGGCGACTTCCGGGAGGCATTGGCGGCGCTCCCTCGTCCTTCTCGGGGCCACGCCCGAGGGCAGGAAGGAGCTGGTCGGCTTCCACGTCGGCGTGCGCGAGAGTGCGCAAAGCTGGCGCGCGCTCCTCGTGGACCTCAAGGCGCGGGGCCTCGCCGTCGCGCCCGAGATCGCGGTCGGCGACGGGGCGCTCGGCTTCTGGAAGGCGCTCGAGGAGCTCTTCCCGAGGGCGCGCCACCAGCGCTGCTGGGTCCACAAGGTGGCGAATGTCCTCAACAAGGCGCCGACGTCGGTCCAGCGCACGATGAAGGCCGATCTAGCCGAGATCCGCGACGCCCCCGACAGGGCGAGCGCCGAGGCCGCCGTCGCCGGCTTCATCGAGAAGGACGCCGCCAGACATGCCAAGGCAGCCGAATGCATCACCAAGGATGCCGAGGGGCCCCGCCCGGAGCGCCGTGTCCCGCGTCTTCTCGGCGACCAGCGCCGGCCGCGCCCGGAGACGGTCCTGCTCCTTCGTCAGCGGATGCCGGCACAGCACCGTCAGCTTGCGCGCCAGCGCGACCGCCGCGACCTGATGGCCGCGCTCGGCGCGGATGCGCCCAAAGAAGGCGTGCAGAGGCCATGGTGCCTGCGCCGCCGCCCAGGCCGCTTCGACCAGCATCGCGCGGGCGTGGCTGCGGCCGACCTTGCTGATCCGGCCGCGATGGGCGGCGCCGCGCCCCGACTGGCGCACGCGCGGGTTCGGCCCGAAGTCGCTGACCGGCTTCTGGGGGCTGTTGAACCGCGCGATGTCGCCGATCGCCGCCATGATGCCCGCGGCCACGGTCAGGTTGACGCCGGTGATCGTCATCAGCCGACGGACCGAGGCATGGTCCATGATGCTGAGCGCGATCTCGCGGTCCAGGTCGGCGAGATCCTCGCCCAGGCGATCGAACTCCCGAAGCTGACGCGCGACCGCCATGCGTTCGTCGTCGGGCAGGCCTGACGGGCGAGCCATGCCCGACCGCGCCGATCGAACAGGTCGGCGTGCGGGCGTTTCGGCGCGAGGTTCGCGCCGAGGATCGAGTGCACCTCGTTCTTCAGCCGGACCGCGAGCCGAACCAGGTCCGACCGGGACGCCGCCGTCCCCGGCCGCCCGTCGATCAACCCCCGAAGTTCCGCGCGCGTCCGCTCGGATGCCGGTATTCTTCCCACCGGGATGCTCCCCGGGGGCCCCGGCGCCGACCGGTCAGCCCGATCCTCCTGCTCCTCACAGGCAGGGTGCGTCCCACCTCTTTTTCCAGCAACCTTGCGCCATCACCCCGAGAGCCCAAGGCGCTGGCGGACACGCTTTGTGCGGCCGGCGCGCTGCTGGAGCGGATCGGTCTCGAGGCCTTTTCCTTGACGGCGTGGCTACATGACGGTCTGCGCGCGGCGGGCTGGTCGGCGCTGTGCATCGAGACGCGGCAGGCGAATGCCGCCATGAAGACCATGCCCGACAAGACCGACAGGAACGACGCCCGCGCGCTGGCGCATATCATGCGCGCCGGCTGGTTCCGTCAGGTCCGCGTGAAATCCCGTCAGGCCCGGTTGTGGCGGTCGCGCCTGGTGGCCCGGCGCACGGTGCTCGACGAGATACGCAGCATCGAGACCGTCGTGCGCGCGGTGCTCCGCGAGGCGGGCCTGAAGCTCGCTCGCCCCGCCCGGGCGCGATCGTGCGCGTTTGAACGCGTGCCTGGCTCGGCTGGCAGCGGGACCGGGAGCGAACGGTCTCGGCGGCCGCGTGCCGCCCGGCGCGTGTGTCAGGCGGATGCGGCCCGCGGTTCGTGAAGAACGAGACGGGGGATGTTGTCGGTGAGGTTCACGAGCCCGATCTTCGTTTCGGCACGCGCCATGCCGATCGTGCGGATCGAGAGCGCCATCGGGCCCTCCTGATGGGCGAAGACGTGCTCGATGGCGGACCGGACCGCCGAGCGAGCGGCGTTGCCGCGGCGGATGTGCGGCGGCAACGCACGTCCTCGTGGCTTGCGATGGTGGGTGCTGGAACGGCGCCAGGGCTCTTCTCGTCCCACGCGAGGCCCCCCGGTGCCACTGCGGTCCTTTCCGCCGCTGCTGAAGGCGATGGCGCGCCACTGGCTGTCCCTGCGCGCGCGGTTTCCCGGCTGCGCCAGCTCCCCGATGCCGAGGCCGTCGTCCATGCCGGTCGCAAGGCCCGGTACGCTCTCCTCGCCGACGCCGATAGCTCCCACGCGAGCCTCGAACCATGGCTCCGGAGGGGTGTCGAGGCCCTCGCAACCCGGCGCGCGGAACCGCTTCCGCCCGTGAAAGCTGGTGCGATCGAGGCCGCCCCGCCGACAGGGTCCCGGTCACGTTCGCCACCGCCTTCGCGACGCGGCGGCGCAGATCGACCGACAGGGTCTCGGCCGTGGCCGCTGGCCCCCTCACCGGCCCCGGCTGCGGGTCGGCCCGGGTCCGGTTCGGGAATGCCCCGGAATTCCGTTGCCCGTCAATCCGCCCTAGACGCCCTTCACGGCGCCGCCGTCGCAGCGGATGACACTGCCCGTGACGTAGCTCGCCGCCTCGCTCACCAGGAAGGCGGCGACGGACGCGAACTCCTCGGGCGTGCCGAACCGGCCGGCCGGGATCTGAGCGAGGGACGTGCGCACGACCTCCTCCACCGGCACGCCCTGCCGCTCCGCATTGGCCGCGTTGAGCTGGTGCAGGCGGTCGGTCGCGATGCGGCCGGGCGCGAGGACGTTGGCGGTGACGCCGTCCGCCGCCACCTCGTTGCTCACCGTCTTGTTCCAGCCGACGATCGCCGAACGCAGGGCGTTCGACATGCCGAGCCCCGGGATCGGCTGGAGGACGCCAGTGGAGGCCACGGTGAGGACCCGCCCCCAGCCCCGCTCGCGCATGGCCGGCAGCAGGCGCCGCGTGATGTCGAAGATGCGCAGCACCATCACGTCGAACTGTTGCGCCCACGCCTCCGGCGCGACGTCGACGACGGGCCCCGGCGGCGGTCCGCCCGTGTTGTTGACGAGGATGTCGACCCCGCCCAGGCGCGTCCCGGCCGCCGCCACGATGGCCTCCGCACTCGCCGGATCGGCGAGATCCGCCACCAGGTGGTCTGCCCGCCCGCCAGCGTCCGCGATCTCCCCCACCGCGGCGGCGAGGAGGTCCCCCGACCGGCCCACGAGGAGGACGTGGGCGCCCTCGGCCGCGAGGCGGACGGCGATCGCCCGCCCGAGCCCCTTGCTGGAGGCCAGCACAAGGGCCCGCTTGCCGGAGATCCCGAGATCCATGACCGTGTCGCCCCTTCCGCGCCGGTGGCGTCAGGCCGCCCCTTCGGGACCCTCGGCGGGCTTGGTCCTCTTGCGCAGCATGAGCACGCGCCGCGGCTCGCCGCCCTCGGTCTGGCGGTGCCGGCAGACGAGGGCCATGCCACGGGAGATCGTGAGGCGATCGCCGTGCTCAAGGCCCTCGGTGAGGCCGGCGAACGCCTCCATCACCCGGCGCACCGAGCCGGGGGGCAGCGCCGTCTTCTCCGACAGCTCGTTGACCACGTCGGACATCGACTTCCTGACGGCCATCTCTCAGTATCCCTCCAGCCTCGCAGGTGCCGCCGTCCCACGCGGGCGACGACGGCGACCGTCGCGATAGCCGAAATCCCGCCGGGGGGAAAGACGGGAAAGCGGCAGACGGGGGCGCGGGCCGGGGAGAGGCTGTTCCCGAGCGGCGGCGGACATGGTAGCGAGCAGCGACGGAACAAAAATCGAACGAACGGCCGGACGGACCATGCCACGCGGATCCGCACCCGACATGCAGGCGATCCTCGCCCGCCTCGCCGCCTGTCGCGAGGCGATGGTGGAGCTGCGGGCGGCGGCCGCGCCCCGCTCCCTGCAGCGCGCGGCCGCCGACCAGATGATCGCCAACATCGACGAGCTCGCCTTCCTCCTCACCGGCGAGCGCGACCTGTTCGTCACCCGCGGCCACGGACGGGGCCGCTGAGCGACCGCCGCCCTTGCACGCACGGCGCGTCCGCGGCGAGAAGAGGGTGGGCGGAACCCCGCGCGGCGACGGCCATTCTCTCCCGATTGGAAGCCAGACCATGCCCACCGCCAGCCTGATCGCCAACAAGCGCGCCGGCACCGCCATGATCACCGGGACGAGCCGGAGCGACCTGATGCGACGCCTCGCCGCCCGCGGCGTCACGGTCCTGCGCAAGCCCCGCGGGCGGATCGCGCGCCAGCTGGAGCAGGCGGCCCTCGACCGGCCGGACATGATCGTCGCGGCGGGCGGGGACGGCACCATCAGCGCCGCCGCCGCCACCGCCCGCGAGATCGGCGTGCCCCTCGGCATCGTTCCCCTCGGGACCATGAACCTGCTCGCCCGCGACTACGACATCCCCCTCGACGTCGACGCCGCGCTCGACGTCATCGCCCGCGGACACGCCCGTCCCGTGGCGGCCGCGAGCCTCGACGGCCACCTGTTCCTGCACAGCGCCTTCATCGGGATGCCGGTCAGGATCGGCACCCACCGGGAGGCGCGGCGGGGCGCCCTCGGCATCCTGGAGCGGCTGCGCCTCGTGGTCCACGCCCTCAGATCCCTGCGCCGCGACCCGCTGTTCGGTGTCCGCCCGGTGGAGGCGGGGGAGCGCGTCGCGCCGGAGCCACTCCCGCCGGAGGCGAGCGCGACGGGCCTGCCCGCGGGCGCCGCCGCGCCGGGCGCGGCCGCCGTCCTCGAGCGGGAGGC
Source organism: uncultured Hyphomicrobiales bacterium (assembly GCA_964547415.1). Classification (GTDB taxonomy): domain Bacteria; phylum Pseudomonadota; class Alphaproteobacteria; order Rhizobiales; family Amorphaceae; genus CAZJNX01. The sequence continues at coordinate 18,913 of CAZJNX010000046.1, read as the reverse complement.
GGCGGCGCCCGAGGCGGCCACGACCAAGACGGGCGCGGACCGCTCGCGCATGAAGGCGCTGTCGGCGAGCGGCACGGTGCGCGGACGCTCGCTCGTGATCCTCGTGGGCGAGGCCGCCGAGCCGCTCCTGCCCTTCCCGCGGCGGGCGGGCGTGGGGGGCGAGATCCTGACCGTCTACGCCATCCGCCCGCCCGACATCCTGGCGGCCCTGCGCGTCGTCCTGCGCGGCGTCATCGGGACGCTCGACCGGGACCGGGACGTGACGGTCCTCAGGACCCGGGCCGCCCACATCCTGACCCCGCGCAAGCGCATGCACGTCATGCTCGACGGGGAGACCCGCTTCCTGTCGCCGCGGGCGCGCCTTCTCGCCCTCCCGGGCGCGATCCGCGTTCTCGTTCCCTGACGCGCCGCCCGCCCCTTCCCGCCCCCGGCCGCCCGCGCCGGAGCCAGTCGCCGGAGCCCCCATGACCTTCACCGGGACGCGCCCCACACGCCTCGCCCACGTCTCCGACCCCCACTTCGGCAGCGAGGAGCCGGGCCTCGCCGCGTCGCTGCAGGGCCACCTCAACACCGGCGGCTACGACCTCGTGATGGTGAGCGGCGACCTCACCATGGCCGCCCGCACCCGGGAGTACCGCGCCGCCCGCGCCTTCCTCGACGGGCTCGCGCCCGACACCCTGTGCGTGCCGGGCAACCACGACGTCACCCCCTACAAGCTCGCCGAGCGCTTCCTTCGGCCGTGGAAGCGCTACCGGACCCACATCGCGGCGAGCCTCGAGCCGGAGTGGCGCTCGCACGACGTGGCGGTGATCGGCGTCAACACGGCCCGCCGCGCGCTCCTGAAGCTCGACTGGAGCCGGGGCAGCATCTCCCGCCGGCAGATCGCGCGCCTTTCCCGGCGCCTCGGCCGCCTGCCGCCCCACGTCTTCCGCGTGGTGGTCGCCCACCACCCGTTCATCGCCGACGAGGGGCTCGACACCCCGACGCCGCTCGTGGCGCGGGCAGCGAAGGCGCTCGCCGCCTTCTCCGGCGGCGAGGTGGACGTGATCGCCTCGGGCCACCTGCACCGCACCTACACCGCCGCCTTCGAGGTGGGGCCGGAGGACGGGGCGGAGACGGTCGTGGAGGGCGCCTCGGCCGAGGGCGCGCCCCTGTCGACCCGCGGCGCGCCCGCCACGGGCCCGCGGCTCGTGGTGATCCAGGCGGGCACGGCGCTCTCCGTCCGCCGCCGGGGCGAGCCCAACGCCTTCAACCGGATCGACGTGGCGAACGGGCGCCTCGAGGTGCGCCGCGTCCACTGGACGGGCGATGGCTGGCAGGCGGACAGGGAGCCGATGGCCGCGGTCACCCGCCCCGCCTCGCCGGCCACCGCGCCCGCGGTCTGACCGGGCGGGGTCAACTGCCGAGGAGGCCGGCGAGCTTCTTCTTGCGCAGGCAGTAGCGGATCGCCTCGCCGACGGAGACGGGCGGAGAGAACAGGTAGCCCTGCCCCACCTCGCAGCCGAGCGAGACGAGGGTCTTCACGTGCCGCTCCGTCTCCACCCCCTCGGCCACCACCGACAGGCCCATGTTGCGCGCCATGTTCACGATCGCCGAGACGATCTGCAGGTCGTGCTCGGAGGTCGGGCAGCGCATCACGAAGCTGCGGTCGATCTTCACCTCGCGGATGAACGGCTCGCGGATGTTGGTGAGGGAGGCGTAGCCCGTGCCGAAGTCGTCGAGGCTGATGCCGAAGCCGGCCTCGGCGAGGCGACGCAGGTTCTCCAGCACCTCCGGCCGGTCGCGGATGAGGACGTTCTCCACCACCTCGAACATGATGGTGGCCGGCGGCACCCCGTGGATGCGCGCGAGCGCCACCGCCTCCTCCACGATGTCCCGCCGCTCCAGCTGGGCGCCGTTGAGGTTGATGGAGAAGTGCTCCACGGCGATGCCCCGCCCGAGGAAGCTGCCGGCGATCTCGAAGGTGCTCGCGAAGGTGACGTCGGAGAGTTCGCCCCCCACCTCCTCGTCGTCGAGGGCGGCCATGAAGAAGTGGGGGCCGAGCAGGCCGCGCTCGGGGTGCTGCCAGCGGATCAGGGCCTCGAAGCCCACGATCGCCCCGTCCGACAGGCGCACCTTGGGCTGCAGGAAGGGCACGAACTGGCACGCCCGGAGGCCCTGGCGGATCTCCTCCAGGAACAGGCGGGAGCGGTCCCGGCTCGCCTTCAGGGACGGCTCGAAGCGCTGCCAGCGGCCGGGCCCCGCGCGGCGCGCCTCCGAAAGCGCCGCCTCCGCCGCCTGGTGAAGGTCGAGCTCGGCCGACACGTCGTCCGGCGCGAGGGCGATCCCGACCGCGCTCGTCACCCGCACCGGCTCGCCGCCGAGGTCCATGCGGAAGTCGAGGGCCGACAGGAGGCGGCGGCGGATCCGCGACAGGTCCCGCCCGCACCTGAGGCCGGCGAGGACCACCGCGAACTCGTCGTCGCCGAGCCGCACCACCCGGTCCCCCTCCCGCACCGCGCGCTGGAGCCGGTCGGCCACCGCCTTCAGGAGCAGGTCGCCGTGGCGGACGCCGTACCGCTCGTTGATCGCCCGGAAGCCGTCGATGTCGACGAGGCACAGGCCCGCCTTCCCGCCGCCCGCGGCAAGACCCGCCCGGGCCGCGGCGAGGGCCTCCTCGTAGCCCGCCCTGTTGAGGAGGCCGGTGAGCGGGTCGTGGCGGGTGAGGAAGGCGATCTCCTCCCGGTGACGGCGCTCCTCGGTGACGTTCTGCAACATGCCGACGAGGCGAAGGTCCCGCCCCGGCGCGCCGAGCCGCTCCACCGACAGGCGCAGCCAGCGTTCCGTCCCGTCGGCCGCCGCGACGGGTCGTTCGGTCCGGAACGAGGCCTCCTCGCCGCCCAGCAGCAGCTGCCGGATCGCCCGGGCATCCTCGACCGGGAAGCGGGCGAGGAGATCGGCGAAGGCGAGCGGCGCGTCCACCGGCCGGTCCATCAGGTGGTAGACGAGGTCGGAGAAGCAGGCCGTCTCGCTGGCGGCGTCGAAGGAGAAGACGCCCACCTCCGCCACCGCCTCGGCCTGGGCGAGCTGCCGGTTCTTCAGCTCGAGGAACGCCACCTGCCGGCTTTTCTCCTCGGCGAGGACGCGCATCCGCTCCCGGGCGAGGTGCATGCGGATCGCGTCCTCCACCAGGTCCGCGAGGAGGCGCAGGACGATGCGCTGCGCCGTGGAGAGCTGGCGTGGCGCGTCGTCCAGCACGCACAGGGCGCCGACCAGCTGCCGGTCGGGTGAGCGCAGCGGCGCGCCGGCGTAAAAGCGCAGGCCGACGGGCCCCGTCACGAACGGATTGTCCGCGAAACGCGGATCCGCGGGCGCGTTCTCCACCACGAACAGCTCGTGGCCCTTGACCGTGAAGTGGCAGAAGGCGTGGGAGCGCGGGCTCTCGCAGACGTCGAGCCCGTCGATCGCCTTGAACCACTGGCGGTGCCGGTCGACGAAGGAAACGGCCGCGGCCATGGTCCCGAGGGTGCGGCGGGCGAGCTCGGCGATGCGGTCGAACACCGGGTCCCGCGCCGTGTCGAGGATCGCGAGGGCGTGAAGGGCGTCGAGCCGCGTCCGCTCGGCCCGCGGGTCCACGTCGTCGGGCAGCGGGGCCTCCGCCGGGCGGTCCGCGTGCGCGGGAACGGGATCGTCCGGCAAGTCTCCTCTGGCCGTGCCGGCGTCGCGATCGAGGCCGTTCCAGTCCGTCATGGGCCGCTCCCTCTCCTCCGGCGCCCGTCCGCGGGCCGCCGCATGGAGCCAAACGCACAACCAGAGGTTTGTTTCCACAACCACGGCGAAAAAATCGGGCGTCGCCGTGGACCATTGACAAGCCTCAATGCGGCCCGGGCGCACCGGCGCCAGAAAGCGGGCGACGCGGCCGGCCGGTTCGCCGTCCGGGCGCGTCGTTGCAACGTCAGGACGAGAAGGCGGACCCCGGCCCGGCGTCCTGCCGGACCGCCGTCCGCCGACGGAGGTGAACGATGGCATTCGGCTCCCTGTCCCCCTTCACGCGAAGCTCCGCCGCCGCGCGGGGCGAGGACGACCCCTTCCGCACCATGCGCCGCGAGGTGGAGCGGCTGTTCGACGACTTCGGCGGGGCCTTCGGGCTGCCCGCGGGTGGCGACGGCGACGGCCGGCTGATGATGCCGCGCATCGACGTCGCCGAGACCGAGACGGGTCTCGAGGTGACGGCGGACCTTCCGGGCCTCGAGGCGAAGGACATCGAGGTGGACGTGTCCGACGGCACGCTCACCCTGCGCGCCGAACGCAGGGAGGAGCGCGAGAAGGCCGACGAGAAGAAGACCTGGCACGTGGTGGAGCGGCGGGAGGGCACGTACCTGCGCCGCCTTCCCCTCCCCTTCGACCCGGACCCGGAGAAGGTGGAGGCCCGCTTCGACAAGGGCGTCCTGAAGATCGCCCTGCCCCGTCCGCCCGAGGCGCAGAAGAAATCGAAGCGGATCGAGATCAAGGGCGCCTGAGAGCGCCCCTCCTCCCCACTGGCGGCGGCGCCGGGCCCGGCGCCGCCGCCTTTTTCCCCCGCCCGACCGCCACCCGCGCGGCGCGGCTTCCCCGACCTTGCGCCATTTGCTAACCGGTTGCGCCCGGTCGCCGCCGCACGAACGCGCGCGCGGCGTCCCGCCAAGGCAGGGAAGCGAGGAAGACAACGATGTTCGGCAAGGTGCTGATCGCCAACCGCGGCGAGATCGCGTGCCGTGTGATCCGCACGTGCCGCCGCCTGGGGATCGCGACGGTCGCCGTCTACTCCGAGGCGGACAAGGACGCCCTCCACGTGGAGATGGCCGACGAGGCGGTGGCGATCGGCTCGGCCCCGGCCGCCGAATCCTACCTGGTGATCGACAAGATCGTGGAGGCCTGCCGGACGACGGGCGCGGAGGCCGTCCACCCGGGCTACGGCTTCCTGTCCGAGCGCGCCGCCTTCCCGGAGGCGCTCGCCGCCGCGGGCATCGTCTTCATCGGGCCGAACGCGGCGGCCATCGAGGCAATGGGCGACAAGATCGAATCGAAGCGCCGCGCGGCGGCCGCGGGCGTGTCCACCGTGCCGGGCGCGGCGGGCGTCATCGAGACGGCGGAGGAACTCGTCTCGATCGCGAACGACATCGGCTATCCCGTCATGATCAAGGCCTCGGCGGGCGGCGGCGGCAAGGGCATGCGCATCGCCCACGACGCGGAGGAGGCCGCCGAGGGCTTCCTGCGCGCCCGCTCCGAGGCCGCCTCTTCCTTCGGCGACGACCGGGTGTTCGTGGAGAAGTTCATCGTCGAGCCGCGCCACATCGAGATCCAGGTGCTCGGCGACAAGCACGGCAACGTGATCCACCTCGGCGAGCGCGAGTGCTCGATCCAGCGACGGAACCAGAAGGTGGTGGAGGAGGCGCCCTCCCCCCTCCTCGACGAGGAGACGCGGGCGCGGATGGGCGCGCAGGCCGTCGCCCTCGCCGAGGCCGTCGGCTACGATTCGGCCGGCACCGTCGAGTTCGTGGCGGGCCAGGACAAGGACTTCTACTTCCTCGAGATGAACACCCGCCTCCAGGTGGAGCACCCGGTGACCGAGCTCGTCACCGGCATCGACCTCGTGGAACAGATGATCCGCGTCGCCGCGGGCGAGAGGCTCGCCATCGCCCAGGAGGACGTGACGCTCACCGGCTCCGCCATCGAGGCGCGCCTTTACGCCGAAGACCCCCACCGCAACTTCCTGCCCTCGACGGGCCGCCTCACCCGCTACCGCGTGCCCCCCGAGGGCAAGGCCGGCGGCAAGACGCTCCGGATCGACAGCGGCGTCGTGGAAGGCTCGGAGATCTCCCTCTTCTACGACCCGATGATCGCCAAGGTGGTCACCCACGCCCCGACGCGCGAGGAGGCGGTGGACTTCATGGCCGACAGCCTCGACCGGATCGCGATCGAGGGGATCCGGCCCAACACCCCCTTCCTCGCCGCCCTCATGCAGCACCCCCGCTGGCGGGAGGGGCGGCTGTCCACCGGCTTCATCGCCGAGGAGTACCCGGACGGCTTTTCCGGCGGTGTCCGGACCCCGGCGGTGGAGGAGACGCTCGCGGCCGTCGCCCTCGCCGTCCAGGTGACGGAGCGGGTCCGCCTCGATCGCCTGTCCGGGCGCCTGCGCCCCCACGACGGGAGCCTGCGGACGGAATGGGCGGTCGACGTCGGCGGCACGTGGACCACGGCGCGGATCGTGCGCGGCCGGCCGGGCGCCTCCTGCGACATGGAGATCGTGCTCGGCGACCGCCCCGCCCCGATCCGCGTGGTGTCGGACTGGAAGCCCGGCGACCTCCTGTGGGTCGGGCGGGTGGACGAGCGGCCGGTGGCGGTCCGGGTGAAGCCGGTGGCGGCCGGGCGGCGCCTGTCCTGGCGCGGGGTGAGCCTCGACACGGCGGTGATGCCGCCGCGCCATGCCGAGCTCGACCGGCTGATGCCGGAGAAGAAGGCGGCCGACACGTCGAAACAGCTCCTGTGCCCGATGCCCGGTCTCGTCGTGTCCATCGCCGTCTCGGAAGGCGAGCCGGTGGAGATCGGCCAGCCGCTCGCCATCGTCGAGGCGATGAAGATGGAGAACGTCCTGAGGGCCGAGGTCTCGGGCAAGGTGAAGGCGGTGAAGGCCGCGCCGGGGGACAGCCTGGCCGTCGACGCCGTCATCATGGAGTTCGAGTGATCCCGCTTATGCGGTGAACGGCGGCGGCGTCCGCGCTATCTCCGTCCCCGGGGCTGGCCGTCCAGGTCCGGCCGAGGGGGGAGAGACATGACCGAACGCAGCGTTCACGTCGTCATCACCGGCGGCGTCCAGGGGGTGGGCTACCGCGCCTGGACGCAGCGCCGGGCCCGCGAGCTCGACCTGTCGGGCTGGGTGCGCAACCGCTCCACGGGCGAGGTGGAGGCGGTCTTCTCCGGCGCGGCGGCCAACGTGGAGGCGATGCTCCTCGCCTGCCGCGAGGGGCCCCACGGCGCCCGCGTCCGCGACGTGTCGATCGCGGGGGAAGCGGCCCCCCTCGCCGGCCCGTTCGAGATCGCCGACACGGTCTGACCGCCAGCGCCCGTGGGGCGGCCGCCGCCCCGGTGACGGGACCACGCGGCCGCCCGGCCCGCAGGAACGCCGCGCCGTGCATCCCATCGCCCGCGGCGTCACCCGGACCCCGTGCCCGCGAGGGCGCGCCGTTCCCCGCGCCCTCGCTCGCGCTGTCGGGCCGCGGGCGCGCCGTCGGCGCCGGCCGCCCCGACCGGCTTTCGCGGCGGCCGCCCGGCGGCTCGCCCGGTCACGCCCCACGCGGCGCGCCGGCACTCGCGCGGGCCCGGGGGCACGTTCGCGCTGACGCCACACGGGTTTCGACGGCCCCGCGCGCCGTCACCGCCGATCACGCCGTCCGCGCCTCTCAGACGCCCGGCCGCGCGGCGAGCGCCGAGCCCGCGCGACCGTCAGCCGGACGGCTCGTCCCCCTCGCCGGTCGGCGGATCGCACAGGCGTCCCGCCTGCAGGAGGCCCGCGCCGTAGACCGGGTCGCGCCCGGGCTCCCCGAGATCCCGCGCGGTCGCCGACAGGGCGGCGAGCGCCCGCTCGTGGTCGATCTCGGCCTCGCCCCCCTTGAGGAGCGCGGCGGCGGCGAGCGCGAAGGGCACCGCGAAGGAGGTGCCGGTCTTCCAGCGGGCGCCGCGGATCGAGGCGGCGGTCCATACCTCCACCCCCGGCGCCGCGATGTCGATGTGGGGCCCCTGCCCGGCCCGTCGGTAGATGGTGCCGTTCCGGTCGACGGCGGTGACGGCGAGGACCCCCGCGTCGGCGGCCGGATGGGCGGGCGCCGCGCGCGGTCCCGCGTTCCCCGCCGCGGCGAGGAGGAGGACGCCCGCGGCCGCCAGGCGCCCCGTCATGTCGGTTACGAGCCGGTTGCGCGGTCCCGACAGGGCAAGCCCGATCGCCGCCACGTCTTCCGCGGCGAGGATGTCGAGGGCGCGCACGAGGGCGAAGGCGTCCGCCCGCTCGTCGCCCCCGGCGGTGCGGTGGAAGGCATCGACGGCCACGAGGCGCGCGTCCGGCAACAGGCCCGGCGAGCGGCTGTCGGCCGCGCCGACGAGGATGGCGGCGACCGCCGTCCCGTGCTGGCGCCCCGAGGGCCGGAAGGCCTCGCCCGGCGGGTCGAGGGCGTGGACCTCGATCCGCGCCCCGGCGAGCGCCTCGTGCTCGCCGTTGATGCCGGTGTCCACGATGCCGAGGGACAGGCCGGCGGCGCAGGTTCCCCCCTCGCCGGGCATGCGCGGCCAGGCGACGAGACGCGGCGCCACGCAATGGAGGCCCTCGCAGCCCGCGAGCGGATCCGCGCCCGGCCCCGCCTCGCCGGCGCCGGGCCGGTAGAAGTGGTTGAAGTCCACCGTGGCGGCGGGGGCGAGGGCGGCCACCGCGTCCCGCGCGTCGGCGAGCGTGGTGCCGGCGGGGACGGCGAGGCGCACCACGTCGGCCCCCACGAGGGCGACGGACGCGCGGGCGATGACGGCGTAGCCCGCCGCGACGAGCGCCGCGACCTCCCCGTCCCCGACGCCGAGGGCCACGATCTCGGCCGGCGCCTGCGACGGCGGCGGCGGCTCCGGGGCGGGAGTGGCGCGGCGCGTCCCGCCCCCGCCGCCCGAACGGCGCGTGGGCCGCGCCCGTGCCGGGCGGCGGTCGAAGTTGGAGCGGTAGTCGCGAAAGAGGCTGCGCAGCGTCCCGCCGGGGGGAACCCGCGAACGGGCCGTCCCGTCCGACCCGCCCGCGCCGATGCCGGCGCCGGTCGCCCCCCCGATCCCGCCGCCGCCGAAGCCGCCGCCGAAGCCGCCACCGTCGTCGCCGTCGTCGCCGTCGTCGCCGTCGCTGTCCCCGTCGTCGTCGGCGAGGGCGGGGGCCTAGCCGACGGGGGCGTGGCCGCCCGCCGGCAGCCCCAGCCACATGAGCGCCACGAGCGCCAGAAGCGGCAGGACGCGCCACTGGTCCCCGTCCGATCTCCCCCATCCCATGCCGGTCTCCTCCTTCGCGGATGGCCGCGCGCCGCGACCCGAAATAGAACGATCGGCACGACCGTTCCATTCCAGGGCCGCCGATGGCCCGACCGCTGGAAGCGCCCCGATGCCCGACACCTTCGGCGAGGACCTCGTCCGGCTCCTGCCCCGCCTGCGCCGCTTCGCGCTCGCGCTCGCGCGGGCGCCCGACGTCGCCGACGACCTCGTTCAGGCGACCTGCGAGAAGGCGCTGCGCAACCGGGACGGCTTCGTTCCCGGCACGCGGATGGACGCCTGGCTGTTCCGGATCCTGCGCAACATCTTCCTCGACCGGGCCCGCCGCGTCCGCACCGAAGGCACCCCCATCGACGTGGAGGACGTGGCGGGCGACATCGCCGACGCCGCCGGCCACGCGGGCGAGGACCGCCTGACACTCGCCGCGACCGCAAAGGCCATCGCCGACCTGCCGGAGGAGCAGCGCTCGGTGCTCGTCCTCGTGTGCGTGGAGGAGCTGTCCTACCGTGAGGCGGCCGAGGTGCTGTCGGTGCCGGTGGGCACGGTCATGAGCCGCCTGGCGCGGGCCCGGCGGAAGGTCGCGGCCGCGACGGGAATGGATGGCGCGCCGGGCCGTTTCGGAGCGGGGGAGGAAGAACGCACGTGACGACGGAGATCGACGATCCGATGCTGATGGCCTACGCCGACGGGGAACTGTTCGGGGACGAGCGGGCGGCCGTGGAGCGGGCGCTTGCGGCCGACCCGGCGCTCGCCGAGCGGGTGGCGCTGTTCCGCCGGACGCGCGCGGCGGCCGCCGCGGCCCTCGCCGAGCGGCCCGTCCCGCCCGCCCTCGCCGAACGAGTCGCCGCCATGGTGGACGCGCAGGAAAGGCGCCGCGCCGCGCCGGAGCCCGCGCCGCGCCGGAGCCCGCGCCGCACCGGGCGGCGGCGGAGGGAGGCCCGCCGTCCGGACGAGGGTGCCCTCCTCGCCGAGCGGGAGCGGGCGACCCGGGCGCTTCCCGTCGCCGCGTCCATCGCCCTTCTCGTCGGCGCCGTGTCGGGCTTCGTGGCCGCGGAGATCTCTCGGCCGGCGACGGTGCCCGCCCCGTTCGCCGCCGCGGGGCCGGCCGCGCCGGCTCTCGCCGAGGCGCTCTTCACCGTGCCGTCCGGCACGGCGGGGGACCTGCCGGGCGGGGCGCGCCTCGCGCCGGTGACGAGCTTCCGCCTGCCGGACGGGACCCTGTGCCGCGAGGTGGAGATCGCGGGGCCCGCGGCGGCCGCGACGGCGGTCGCCTGCCGCGCCGGGGACGGGTGGCGGGTGCACCTTGCCCTTTCCGGCGGTTCGGGGGCGGCGGGCGAGGAGGGCGCCTTCCGCCCCGCCTCGGGTCTCGGTGCGATCGACGCCTACCTCGCCGAGGCGGGCGCGGGCCCGCCCCTGTCGCCGGAAGAGGAAGCGTCCGCCCTCGCCGCCCGCTGAGGGCCGGACAGGACGTCCGGCCGGCCCTTCGCCGGCGCGGCGGGCGTCGACCCGCCCGACGCACTCCCCGGCCACCGATCCTGCCGGGAGCGGGCGAGGAACACCCTGCCGGAACGGGCGCGGGCCTCCTGCCGGCCGAAAGGCGGCCGCCGCGCGCTCGCCGCCGGACAGCGGCACGGGCGGCGGCCCGGTCGCAGCCCGTGTGTCCCGTGATCCGTGGCCGCGACGTCCGCAACCGCTGCGCGCCGGACGACCCGACCGCCGGTCCCGCGACGGGGCCGACGACGTCGGCTCGCCCGAGGCGGGCGCGAGTCCGGCCCCGCCAGCGCAGGACGCCACACCGCGCCGCACCCGCCCCGCGGCGGGCGCCGGCCTGCCCGCGCCCTGTGCGCCTTCCGATCCACGGCCCCGACGCCCCGTCCGCGGCGCGGGGGCCTGCCGGACCGCCCGCGTCGGGCTGCACGGGGACAGGTCCGCCCGGGGCGGGCGCGGCGTCCCCAGCGCAGGACGCAAGACCGGGCTCCGCCCGCACCGCGGCGGGCGGCTGCCGGCCCGCGGCCTGCGCGCCTTGCGATCCACAGCCCCGACGCCCCCGTCTGCGGCGCGCGGGTCTGCCGGACCGCCCGCATCGGGCTGCACGGGGACAGGTCCGCCCGGGGCGGGCGCGGCGTCGCCAGCGCAGGACGCAAGACCGGGCACCGCCCGCACCGCGGCGGGCGGCCGCCGGCCCGCGGCCTGCGCGCCTTGCGATCCACGGCCCCGACACCCCGTCTGCGGCGCGAGGGTCTGCCGGACTGCCCCCGTCGGGCTGCACGGGGGTCGATCCGCCCCGGGCGGCCTCGCCAGCGCAGGACGCAAGACCGGGCACCGCTCCCACCGCAGCGGGCGGCTGCCGGCCCGCGGCCTGCGCGCCTCGCGATCCACAGCCCCGTCGCCCCTGTCCGCGGCGCGAGGGTCTGCCGGACCGCCCGCGTCGGGCCGCACGGGGGGTCGATCCGCCCGGGGCGGCCTCGCCAGCGCAGGACGCAACACCGGGCACCGCTCGCACCGCAGCGGGCGGCTGCCGGCCCGCGGCCTGCGCGCCTCGCGATCCACAGCCCCGTCGCCCCCGTCCGCGGCCCGAGGGTCTGCCGGACCGCCCGCGTCGGGCCGCACGGGGGCCGATCCACCCAGGGCGGGCGCAGCCTCGCCAGCGCAGGACGCAAGACCGGGCACCGCCCGCACCGCGGCGGGCGGCGGCCGGTCCGCGGCCTGCGCGCCTCGCGATCCACAGCCCCGCCGCCCCCGGCCGCGGCCAGAGGGTTTGCCGGACCGCCCGCGTCGGGCCGCACGGGAGCCGATCCGCCGGGCCGGGCGCGGCCTTGCCAGCGCAGGACGCAAGACCGGGCACCCCCCGCACCGCGGCGGGCGGCGGCCGGTCCGCGGCCTGCGCGCCTCGCGATCCACGGCCCCGCCGCCCCCGGCCGCGGCCAGAGGGTTTGCCGGACCGCCCGCGTCGGGCCGCACGGGAGCCGATCCGCCGGGCCGGGCGCGGCCTCGCCAGCGCAGGACGCAAGGCCGGGCTCCGCTCGCACCGCGGCGGGCGGCCGCCGGCCCGCGGCCTGCGCGCCTTGCGATCCACAGCCCCGACACCCCGTCTGCGGCGCGAGGGTCTGCCGGACCGCCCGCGTCGGGCCGCACGGGAGCCGATCCGCCGGGGCGGGCGCGGCCTCGCCAGCGCAGGACGCAAGACCGGGCTCCGCTCGCACCGCGGCGGGCGGCCGCCGGCCCCCGGCCTGCGCGCCTTGCGATCCACAGCCCCGCCGCCCCCGTCCGCGGCCCGAGGGTTTGCCGGACCGCCGACGTCGGGCCTCACGGGAGGTCCGCCCGGGGCGGACGCGGCCCCGCCAGCGCAGGACGCCAACCACTCCGCGCTGGCACCGCGGCGCGGGGCGGCCGGCCCCCGGCCTGCGCGCCTCGCGATCCACAGCCCCGACACCCCGTCCGCGGCGCGAGGGGCTGCCGGACCGCCCGCGTCGGGCTGCACGGGGACAGGTCCGCCCACGGCGAGCATTGCCCCGACAGCGCAGGACGTCACACCGCTCCGCGCCCATCCCGCGGCGGGCGGCGGCCGGCCCGCGGCCCGGGCGCCTCGCGATGCACGGGCCGTGGTCGAAGTCGCGGGGAAGCGGACCGGCGATGCCGCGGGCCAGGGCTGGCGACGTCCCCTTCGCAGAGGACCCGGCTGCCCCCGGTCGGCGCGGCGACACGGGATCGCGTTCGCCCGCACACCCTCCTGTGCGAGGGGCCATGCGGCCGGGGCCGCTCGTCCGCCCCCGCCCGGCCCGGTGGACGGCGGCCGGCGCCGGCGCGCACGGGGCCGGAACGGGTCGCCGGCCGTGCGGCAGCCGTGCAATAGGTCCGGATGTTTCGCGGGGCCGGCCCGGTGGCGGCGGCGGCCGAAGCGTGGCCGCAGCCGAACGCGATTGTGCCCCCGGTCGATTTTGTTACACTTTCAGGTCCGGGCACCCGGCTGGCGGTGCCCGACGAAAGGCACGGCTCGCGATGACAGGGGTTCTGGACAAGGCGCCCGAAGCCGGCTCCGCCACCCCGCTGGCGGAGGGAGAGAGGGCGCCCCGCGGACGCTGCCCGCCAGCGGCGAGGCCGGACGGGCCGGCTTCTCCGCCGCGCCGCTTCGCCGCCCTCGACCTCGGCACCAACAACTGCCGCCTCTTGATCGCCGAGCCGCGGGGACGGGGCTTCCGCGTGGTCGACGGCTTCTCCCGCGTGGTCCGCCTCGGACAGGATCTCGGCCGCTCCGGCCGCCTCGCGCCCGAGGCGATGGACCGGGCGCTCGCCGCCCTCGCCGTGTGCCGCGGCAAGATCGAGGGGGCGGGGGTGTCCGCTGCCCGCCTGATCGCCACCGAGGCCTGCCGGAGCGCGACGAACGGGGCGGACTTCGTCTCCCGCGTGGAGGCGGAGACGGGCCTTGCCCTCGAATGCATCGACCGGGCGACCGAGGCACGTCTTGCCGTCGCGGGCTGCGCGCCACTGATCGACCGGCGGGCGGACGGCGCGGTGCTGTTCGACATCGGCGGCGGCTCCTCGGAGATCGTGTGGGTGGACCTCACGGGCCGCCACCGCCTGTCGGGGACGGCGCTCACCCGCTGCATCCGGGCGTGGACCTCGCTGCCGGTGGGGGTGGTGACCCTCGCCGAGCGCCACGGCGGCGCGCCCGTGGACGGGGCCGCCTTCGAGGACATGGTGGCGGACGTGGAGGAGCTTCTGGGCCGCGTCGGCAAGAGCGGGCTCGACGAGGTGGTGCGCCACGGCGACGTCCACCTCCTCGGCACCTCCGGCACGGTGACGACGCTCGCGGGCGTCTTCCTCGGCCTCGAGCGGTACGACCGCCGGCGGGTGGACGGCACCTGGCTCGACCGGGACGACGTGGACCGCCTGGTGGACCAGGTGGTGCGCATGAGCTTCGCCGAGCGCTGCGCCAACCCGTGCATCGGGACGGAGCGGGCCGAGCTGGTGCTGGCGGGCTGCGCGATCCTGGAGGCGATCCGGCGCCGCTGGCCGTGCCGTCGCCTGCGCGTCGCCGACAGGGGCCTGCGCGAGGGCATGCTGATGGAGCTGATCGAGCGCGACGAGCTGGAGCGTCGCCGCAGCCGCCGCCGCGCCGCCACCGGCTGACGCCCGGCCGGCATCCGCCCGTCGCGCGACGGTCCGCGCGGGGGGCCGACGGGCGAGGGCCCGCCCGCGACCATGGCCAGTGGCCGAGCCCGAGGGGGCCGATACCATGCGCCGGCGCGCACCCCCGATGCGGCGGACGCGACCTCGCCGGACCGCCCGATCGCAAACGGATCCGGCCAGTGCGCCCGCGCGGACCCGACCGGTCGCCACGGGGGCGGGGAGAGGTGCGGATGGCGCTTCGCACACGGCCGCCCGTGGAGCGCTGCACCACGCCCTCGCGCGTCGGCAACGCCGGGGGTCCGTGCCGCTGGCCACGGCCGACGCGACCTCGCCGGTCAGAACGGCCTCAGGCCGCTCAGGCTGGCGCGCCCACGAAGAAATGGCCGGGCGCAAGGGCGGCCGGCCATCGGCAGCTCGACGATCCGCCCAGAGGGCGGGGGGCGCGCCGGGAGCCGGCGCGCCGCGACGCCTTACGCGGCGCGGAACTTCTCGGTGGTGCGCTCGAACGCCTCGCGCATCGGCGTGGAGCTCTCGGAAGCGATCTGGGTGGCCGCCTCCTGCATCTCCTTGGCCTGGTTGGCCATGTGCTCGAACTGCTCGCGCGCGAACTTCGTCTGAAGCTCGATCGCCTCGGACATCGACTTGACGCTCATCATCTCCTTGGCGAAGGCGAAGGCGCGGTCGGTGTTGGCCTGGGCGTGGTCGATCATCTTCAGGTTCATGTCGACGAAGCCCTTGCGGGCGGTCTCGTAGGTGTCTTCCATCATGTCCGTCGCTTCCTCGGCAGCCGTCTTTACGTGCTCGTACGCCTGTTTGACCTGGGTTACGCTCTTTTCCGCCATTTCCCGAACCATGTCCGGCATCTCGTAGCTCGTCACGTCGAACGCCGGAAAGTTGGGAACGGGAACCGGGCCGGCCGGGGCGTCCTCGCCCGGCAGGTTGTCCGGGTGCGGAACGTTGGTTTCAGTCATTCGCATCGTGCTCCATGATCGTCCGTCCTCGGCGAGCACGGACCGTTGCACAATCAGAGCGACCGGGTAAGGCCGTTCCGGATCCCCACCCGCTGTCGGGCCGGGCGGTGCGTTCCGCCCGACACCGATATAGGACGCCGTATTGTGCGCCGCAACATTTTTTTGCGGCGCACCATCGAGGCGATCACAGGCGCGCGCGCAGGTGCTCCTGGAAGGCGACCGCCGATTCGGTCCCCGCGCGGGCGAGGTCGACCGCCTGCTCGCGCATGGCGCCGATCCGGTCGGTCACGAACATGGACTGGATGTTGAGGACCTCGCCCATGCAGCGGGCACCGGCGAGCTTGCCGGCGAAGTCGAGGCAGGCCGTCACGGTGTCGTCGGCGGCGGCGAGGGCCTGGCGCTGGAGGGCGAGGGACCGGGCGCCCACCATGGCGCGGGACTGCTCCACCTCCTCGGTTACCTTGCCGGCCGCCGCCATCAGGTCGCCGTAGACTTTCATGGCGCTGTCGGCGCTTTCCTCCGCGTACTCCATGAACCGGTCGGACGGGGGAAGCGAGAACGGCTCATCCATGGCTCGGCCATCCTCTCGAAGGGCGCGGGCGGGCTCGGCCGGCCGCGGCGGGTTACACGAACGGGCGGGCGAACACGCACCCGAATTAAGGTCAGTGCGCCAAGGATCGTCTTCAAGAACACCGGATCGACGCCAGCGTCGCACCTGCCGCGTCTTGCCGGCCCCTATCCGGCGCGGGGCAGTCGAAGCAAGGCGCACGCCATCGTCGGCGCGAGGACCGCCTCTTTTCCGGGCAGATGGCGAGGCCAACCCGTTTGCCGCGCGGTCACCGGCGGTTAACCATGGGGCGCGATGCTGCCGGCGTCGGCCGTCCGGCCGCGCGCCCCAAGGCCGAGTTCCGCCATGACCGACGACCTCGCGAGCTATCTCGACCTCCTCTCCCTCGCAGGACCGGGCGCGGCCGCCCGCGACCCCCGTCCCGCAGCCGTCCTCGACCGGGACACCGCGCGGATCCACTTCTTCAATGCCGCCTTCGCCCGCCTCGCCGGGGCCCGGACGCCCGCCGACCTCCTCGACCGCCCGACCGCGCAGGCCGCCGCCCTCGCCGGCGGGATCGCCCGCCACGCCGGCCGCTTCTTCGAGGACGAGCCGGCCCAGGGCGTGGTGCGCCTGTCGCCGGAGGCGGGCGGCGGCACGGTGCGCTTCGCCCTCGCCCCGGTGGCGCCGCCCGCGGGCTCGGACCTTCCCGACCGCCTCGTCCTCGCCACCCTCCTCGACCCCGCCGCCGACGCCGACGCGGACGACCCGCTGTCGGCCCTCGCCGACTTCCTGTCGGGCGCGCTGCCGGTGACCGTCGCCGACCGGGAGGTGGCGCTCGCCCCGGGGGCCCGGGCGGTCCCGGTGGGCGGGGGTCCCCTCGCCCTCCTCGTGGGCGAGCGGCATGCGGCGCCCGCCGCCCGCGCCGGCTCGGCCAAGGCGCTGATCGCCGCCGTGCGCCAGGCCTTCGACCGGCGCGCGGCCAGCGAGGCGACCGCCCACGCGATGCCGGTCCTGCCAGCCGCCCTCGAGGCCACGGACGCGCCCGCCGAGGCGGACGGGGGCGGCCTGTCGGGATCCGAGCAGGAGGCCTTCCGCGCCATCGCGTCCGCCCTCGGCGCCCGCCTGCCGGAGGACGCGTCCGCCGGGACGGCGGGATCGACGCCGGGTGCCCTCGTCCCCCTCCCCCGGGACGCACCGGCCGAAAGGACCGCCGAAGCCGCGCTCCTCGACCGCGTGCCCATGCCGCTCCTCGTGGTCCGGGACGGGCGAGTCGTCTCGGCCAACCCCGCCGCCCTCGACCTCCTCGGCCACGCCGACGCGGCGGCCATCGAGGCGGCGGGCGGGCTCGAGGCCCTGATGGCCGGGCCGCTCCCCGCGACCGACGGGGGCGAGCGCAAGGTCGCCCTCGCCCGCGCCGACGGCGAATCCGTGGCGGCGAACGCCCGCCTCGCCGCCATCCCGTTCGCCGGCGGCGGCGCCCTCCTCCTCGCGCTCGAGCCGCAACGGGCCGCCGCGGGCGGCGGCCGTCAGGCGCTCGCCGCCATGGGCGCGTTTGCCGACGGGCTGAGAACGCCCCTCGGCGCGATCGCAGGGATGGCGGGCATCGTGCGGGACGAGCGGCTCGGCGCCCTTCCCCGCGCGCGCTACCGCCACTACGCCGACGCCATCGGCGCGGAGGCCTGCCGTCTCCTCGCCGAGGCGGAGCGGCTTTCGACCTATGCCCGGATCGCCCTCGGCAGGGCCCCCGTCGGGGCAGAGCGGGTGGACCTCGGGGCGAGCCTCGTGGCGGTGCGGCGGGCGGCCGGGCCCGCGCTCGAGGCGGCGGACGCGAAAGCGAGCCTCGTCGTCGCCGACGGCCTGCCGCCGGTCGAGACGGACCCGGACCTCCTCGAGACCATCCTCGCCGAGCTCGTCGCGGGGGCGGCCCGCCGGGCCCGGGGCGGCAGCGTGTGGATCGACGCGAGCCCGGCGGGCGAGGGGGGCATCCGCATCACGGTGCGGGACGACGGCCCCGGCTTCGACGCGACCGCCATGGCGGTCGCCCTCGACCCCTTCGGCCTCGCCGCCGGGGGGGCGCGGGCGGAAGCCGGGGCGGCGCCCGCGGACCTGTCCCTCGCGATCGCCTCGGCCGCGGCGCGGCGCCTCGGCCTTGCCTTCCGCGCCTCGTCCGACCCGCGGGCGGGCACCACCGTGGAGATCGACCTGCCGGCCGCTGGCGACGGCGCCTGAACGGGCGAAAAAAAAAGGCCGGGCCACGAGGGCCCGGCCGAGGTTCCGCGCCCACGCTCGTGGTCGCGGTCTCCAGAGGGGAACAGCTGCGAACGGGAGAACCTGGGAGGAGATCGGTCTCCTGTGCGACAGCTGCCCCTTACCTAGCCGGCATCGCCTGCCCAACAAGCGGGCGGGCTGCATGACTGACATGCAGGCCAGCCCCGGGAACGCCCGGATTTGCTGACGTTTCAGGCCCTTGCAGCCCGGTTCGCGGGCAGTCCCTTGCATCGCGCGGAACATGGGGATAGTCTGGCACTGAACGTGTCTGCCGGACGGTTTCCGACCCCGTGACTGCGACGACGCATACCGGCCCCCGTGGCCCCCTCGCCGGCGGCGGAGCGGTCTCCGCCCTGCCCGTGTGTGCGCGCCTCGCCCTTCTTCCCGGTCTCCTTCTCCTTAGCTGCCCCTGAGCGTCGGCAGCCCGCACGAACGGGCGGACACTCAGGGGAGCGACGATCCGGACCGCCGCAGCGCCCTGGGCGCGCTGGCCGGTCCACCGCGAGAGGGCGGCCGAAGCCGCCGGGAGACGAGACGAGCCGGCCCCGATCGGCGCGACAGGCGCGCGGGGCCCGGCGGGCAGAAGAGGGCAACGACCCGTGAGCGACATCATGAACCTCGAGGGCGCCGCCGCGCCGACCCACGACGACGCCGACCGCGTGCGCATCTTCGACACCACCCTGCGTGACGGCGAGCAGTCGCCCGGCGCCTCCATGACGCTGGAGGAGAAGCTGCAGGTGGCCGAGCTCCTCGACGAGATGGGCGTCGACATCATCGAGGCGGGCTTCCCGATCGCCTCGGACGGCGACTTCGAGAGCGTGTCGGCGATCGCCAGGGTGGTCCGCGAATCGGTCGTCTGCGGCCTCGCCCGGGCCGGGGCGGCCGACATCGACCGGGCCGGCGAGGCGGTGCAGGCGGCGCGGCGCCCGCGCATCCACACCTTCATCTCCACGAGCCCCATCCACATGAA
>CAZJNX010000045.1:0-24677 GCA_964547415.1 uncultured Hyphomicrobiales bacterium | reverse complement strand
GGAGAGGACGAGCGTGCGCGGGATCGGCGTCGCCGTCATGACGAGGAGGTCGGCCTTCTCCCCCTTTTCGGAGAGGGCGAGGCGCTGGTGGACGCCGAAGCGGTGCTGCTCGTCCACGATCACGAGGCCGAGGTCGTGGAAGGAGACGTTCGGCTGGAAGAGGGCGTGGGTGCCGACGACGAGCCCCACCCGGCCGGCCGCAAGGTCCGCGCGCACCGCCTCGGCCTCCGCGGCGGGCTGCTTGCCGGTGAGGAGGCCGACGGTGACGCCGACGGGCTCGAGGAGGCGGGAGAGGGTCTCGTGGTGCTGGCGGGCGAGGAGCTCGGTCGGCGCCATCATGGCGCTCTGGGCGCCGCCCGAGGCGACGATGGCGGCCGCGAACGCCGCGACGAGGGTTTTGCCCGCCCCCACGTCGCCTTGCAGGAGGCGGACCATGCGGGTTTCCCCGGCAAGGTCCTCCGCCACCTCCTCGATCGCCCGGCGCTGGCCGGCGGTCGGCGTGTAGGGCACGGTCTTCAGCATCCGCTCCACCACGTCGGCGCGTGGCGCGCGGCGCTTGCCGGCGCGGCGCTTCATGCGGTCGCGGATGAGGGCGAGGGCGAGCTGGCTCGCCAGCATCTCGTCGTAGGCGAGGCGCGTGCGGGCCGGGCCGGCGGGGGAGGCGTCGGCCGCCTCGGACGGGTCGTGCACCCGCTTCAGCGCCTCGGCGAACGGGGGCCATCCGCGGCGGGAAAGGAGCGCGTCGTCGTGCCACTCGGGAAGGTCCGGCACGGCCTCGAGGGCGGCGGCGACGGCGTTCCGGAGCGCGTTGGCGCTGAGGCCCTCCGTCAGCGGGTAGACGGGCTCGAGGGGGGAGGCGGTCACGAATGCCTCCTCCGTCAGGATCCGGTCCGGGTGGACCATGCGCGGCCGGCCCGCGTGCCATTCGAACTTCCCCGACACGTAGCGCCGCTCGCCGAGCGGCAGGCGGCTTTCGATGAAGCGCCAGTTGCCGCCGAAGAAAAGGAGCTCCACCGCGCCGGTCTCGTCGAGGGCGTGCACCTTGTGGGGCGCCCGCGGCCGGGCGGCGGGCTCGTGCCGGTGGACGAGGAGGTGGAGCGTGACGACCTCCCTGTGGCCGGCCTCGGCGAGGCTGCGCACCGTCCCCCGGTCGATCCGGCCCGTCGGCATGTGGAACAGGAGGTCGACGACGCGCGCGGGCTCCTCCTCCGGCCGGTCGAACAGGCGCTTCAGGTGCGCGGCCTTGGTGGGCCCGACGGAGCGCAGCGTGGAGGCGGGGCGGAACAGGGGTGTCACCTGGGTGGGGTCGCTCATCGGGTCCCGGTCCTCGCCTTTCCAAGCGTCGCCGCTTTCACTATCTGAAACCCCACGCGCCCGGGCCGGGCGGTCATGCCGCCGCGGCGGCTTCCTCTTCCTCGCGCCGGATTGTAGTCCATGACCGGAACGACACGCTCCTCGGCAGATCTCGATCCGCGCCGGCGGCGCCTGCTTTTCCACGCCTGGCACCGCGGCACCCGGGAGCTGGACCTCCTGATGGGCCGTTTCGCCGACGCCGAGATCGGCCGCCTGTCGGAGCAGGACCTCGACGCCTTCGAGGCCTTGATGCAGGTGCCCGACCCGGACCTTTTCGAGTGGATCACGCGCCGCCGCCCGGTGCCGGACAATTACGACAACGCGCTGGTGCGGCGCCTGATCGCCTTCCACGAGCCGGGCGCCGCGATTTCCTGACCCGCCGCCGTGCGGCCCGCCGCCGCGCCCCCGTCCGCGGCGGCTCCATGGACCGGAGGGCGGGCCGGCCCGCGGTCCCCCCATGAACGGCGACGTGCCGGAACGCCCATGACCACGCTTTCGCTCCTCGAGACACCCGACCTTCCCGACCGCGTCCTCGTCTCGGGCGTGCCCGACGGGCTGGAAGCCCGCGTCCTCGCCGCCCTCGCCATGCCCGGCAAGGACGGCACCGCACGCCCGCCCATCGTGTTCGTGGCGCGGGACGGGGAGCGGGAACGCCTCGTCGTGGAGGGCCTCGCCTTCTTCGCCCCCGGCCTCGAGGTGGTGCGCCTGCCCGCCTGGGACTGCATGCCCTACGACCGGACGTCGCCGTCGACGCCCGTCCAGGCGCGGCGCATGGCCGCGCTCGCCCGTCTCGCCGAACTGAAAGGGGCGGGGACGCCCTTCGTCCTCACCGTGACGGCGAACGCGGTGGTCCAGCGCGTGCCGGCCCTCGACTGGGTGGACGCCCGCGCCCGGCGCCTGAAGCCCGGCGGGCAGGTGGAGATGGACGGGGTCGTCGGCTGGCTCGAGGAAAACGCCTTCCTGAGGACGTCAACGGTGCGCGAGGCGGGCGAGTACGCCGTGCGCGGCGGGATCGTGGACCTTTACGCCCCCGGCAGCCCCGCCCCCGTCCGGCTCGACTTCTTCGGCGACACGCTGGAATCGATCCGCACCTTCGACCCGGCGACGCAACGCACCACGGGCCAGCTCAAGCACCTGCACCTCGTGCCGATGAGCGAGGTGGTGCTCACGAAGGAGGCGATCCGCTCCTTCCGCGAGGGGTACGTGCGCCAGTTCGGCGGCGCGGGACGGGACGATGTCCTCTACCAGTCCGTCTCGGAGGGCGTGCGCTTCACCGGCCTCGAGCACTGGCTGCCCCTGTTCGGCGTGCCCCTCGTCCCCGTCTTCGATCTCCTGCCGGACGCCCGCGTCGTCATGGAGCACCTCGCGCCCGACTCCTCGGCGAAGCGCTACGGCGAGGTGGAGGACCATTACGCCGCCCGCCGCGAGGCGATGGAGGAGCCCACGAAGACGAGCGGCGGCGCGCCCTACAAGCCGCTGCCGCCCGATGCCCTCTACCTCGACGAGGCGGAGCGGGCGGCCGCGCTTTCCGTCCACAGGACCATCGACCTCTCCCCCTTCGAGGTGCCGGAGCGCGAGGCGGGGGGGCGCCACGTCCTGTCCTTGGGCGGCAAGACCGGACGCACCTTCGCCGCCGAGCGCGCCTCGGGCACGGTCAACGTGTTCGACGCGGCGGTGGAGCACCTGAAGGCGCTGTCCCGCTCGGGCCGGAAGGTGATCGTGGCGGCCTGGTCCGAGGGCTCGCGCGACCGGCTCGGCCAGGTCTTCCGCGACCACGGCCTCGAGACCACGAAGAAGGTGGAGAGCTGGCCGGAGGTCGCGAGCTGGAAGAAGGGGCCGGTGGCGCTCGCCTGCCTCGAGCTCGAGACCGGCTTCGAGACCGGGGAGATGGCCGTCGTCGCCGAGCAGGACATCCTGGGCGACCGGCTCGTCTCCTCCCGCCGGCGCAAGGCCTCGGGGGCCGACGTCATCACCGAGGCGGCGAGCCTCGACGCGGGCGACCTCGTCGTCCACGCGAGCCACGGGATCGGCCGCTTCCTGGGCCTCAAGACCATCGAGGCGGCGGGCGCGCCCCACGACTGCGTGGAGATCGCCTACCACAACGACGACAAGCTTTTTCTGCCGGTCGAGAACATCGACCTTTTGACCCGCTACGGCTCGGACGGCACGGAGGTCGCCCTCGACCGGCTCGGCGGCGGCGCCTGGCAGGCGCGCAAGGCGCGGATGAAGCAGAAGATCCGCGACATGGCGGACGCGCTCATCAAGACCGCCGCCGCGCGCGCCATGAAGAAGGCCCCGCTCGTCGATCCGCCGTCCGGCATCTACGACGAGTTCGTCGCCCGCTTCCCCTACGACGAGACGGACGACCAGCTCGCCGCCATCGAGGCGACCCTCGACGACCTTGCGAGCGGCCGGCCCATGGACCGCCTCGTGTGCGGAGACGTGGGCTTCGGCAAGACCGAGGTGGCGCTGCGGGCGGCCTTCGTCACGGCCATGACCGGCAAGCAGGTGGCCGTCGTGGTGCCGACGACGCTGCTCGCCCGCCAGCACCACAAGACCTTCCTCGAGCGCTTCCAGGGCCTTCCCGTGAACGTCGCCCAGGCCTCCCGCCTCGTCGGCACCCGGGAGATGAACGCGGTCAAGAAGGGGCTCGCGGACGGCTCGGTCGACATCGTGATCGGGACCCATGCGCTGCTCGGCAAGGGCGTCGCCTTCCGCGACCTCGGGCTCGTGATCGTGGACGAGGAGCAGCACTTCGGCGTCAAGCACAAGGAGCGGCTGAAGGACCTCAAGAGCGACGTCCACGTCCTCACCCTCTCGGCGACGCCGATCCCGCGCACCCTGCAACTCGCCCTCACCGGCGTGCGCGAACTGTCGCTGATCGCGACGCCCCCGGTGGACCGCCTCGCCGTGCGCACCTTCTTCACCCCGTTCGACGCCCTCACCATCCGCGAGGCGCTCCTGCGCGAGCGCTACCGCGGCGGCCAGTCCTTCTACGTGTGCCCGCGCGTCACCGACCTTGCCGAGCAGAAGGCCTTCCTCGACGAGCACGTCCCGGAGGTGAAGGTCGCCGTCGCCCACGGCAAGATGAGCGCGGGCGAGCTCGACGACGTGATGAACGCCTTCTACGAGGGGCGCTACGACGTGCTCCTGTCCACGACCATCGTGGAATCGGGCCTCGACATCCCGACGGCGAACACGCTGATCGTTCACCGGGCGGACATGTTCGGCCTCGCCCAGCTCTACCAGCTGCGTGGGCGGGTCGGCCGGGCGAAGACGCGGGCCTACTGCCTCCTCACCGTGCCCGCCGGCAAGACGCTGACGGCGACCGCCGAGCGGCGCCTGAAGGTGCTGCAGAGCCTCGACAGCCTCGGCGCGGGCTTCCAGCTCGCAAGCCACGACCTCGACATCCGCGGGGCGGGCAACCTCCTCGGGGAGGAGCAGTCCGGCCACATCAAGGAGGTGGGGTACGAGCTCTACCAGCAGATGCTCGAGGAGGCGGTGGCGAGCCTCAAGGCCGGCGGCGAGGCGGACGGGGAGGCGGCCGAGGAGTGGTCGCCCCACATCGCCATCGGCGTTCCGGTCATGATCCCGGACGGCTACGTGCCCGACCTGCAGCTGCGCATGAGCCTCTACCGCCGCCTCGGCGACCTGTCCGACCCGCGGGAGATCGACGCCTTCGCGGCCGAGCTCGTCGACCGCTTCGGGCCGCTGCCGGACGAGGTGGAAGGGCTCCTCAAGGTCGTCTACATCAAGGGGCTGTGCCGGCGGGCGAACGTGGAGAAGGTGGAGGCGGGGCCGAAGGGCTGCGTGCTGACCTTCCGCGACAACACCTTCCCCGAGCCCGCGGGCCTCGTCCAGTACATCGCCAGGCAGGGCGCGCTCGCCAAGATGCGGCCCGACCACAGGCTCGTCCTCCCGCGCGACTGGAAGGGCGCGGAGGAGCGGGTGAAGGGCACCGCCTCCATCGTCAACACGCTCGCCCGGATCGCCGACGGCGAAAAGCTGAAGGCGGCCTAGGCGGACGCGCCGTTCCGCCGGCGGCTCCACGGCCCGCCCCGGCGCCGAAAACGGGTGCGCGGCCGTGCTCCCGCGTCCATCGTGATGCGACAACCGGTCACGCGCCGCGGCGACCGGCACGGCGGCAAGCGCAGGAGGATCGGGATGACGATCACCGCCCGTGTCACGGACTCCCGGGGAGTAGGCGGCGCGCTTTGATTTCGACGACGACGTCGAGACGCACGTTTCGCTCGTGAAGGCGAAGCTGGGCGCCGCCGGCATGACCGCCTTCTCGGCGAGCCGGGGGATCGCGGATCGGCCGATCGACGTGCCGCCCCCCTTCTTCCGGGTGGCGACCCTCAACTCCCCGGACGAGGAGACGCTGAAGTCGGCCCTCGCCACCGCCGACGAGGTGGCGGAAGACATCCCCGACTTCACGGACGTCGCGCCCCAATTTGTGCACCGGCACCGTGATCGACTGAGGGCGCCGCGCGCCGGGACGGCCCTTTCCCGGCGCGGACCCCCTGCCGGCCGCTACAGGAACGGCAGGAACAGCGCGATCTCGGGGAAGATCGCGATGAGGGCGACGCCGACCAGCATCAACAGCACGAACGGCAGGACGCCGCGCACCACCGTCGCGAGGCTGCATTTCGCCACCGCCTGGATGACGAACAGGTTGAGCCCGACGGGCGGGGTGATGAGCGCCACCTCGATCAGCATCACGAAGAAGATGCCGAACCAGATCGGGTCGATCCCGAGCGCCAGCACCGAGGGAAACAGCACCGGCACCATGATGAGGAGCATGGCGAGGGCTTCCAGAAAGAGCCCCACCACGAGGAGGATCGCCGTCACGAGGCCGAGGAAGACGCCCGCGCTCTCCACGTAGGTGGTCACGAACAGGCTCACCTCCGCCGGGATCCGCCAGATGGTGATGGCCCGCCCGAAGATCTTGGCCCCGATGACCACGAGGAAGAGGACCGTGGTCGTCACCACCGTCGCCCTCAGCACGTCCCAGAAGTCGGACAGGGTCAGCGAGCGCAGGACGACCGCGGTGATGAAGACGGCGAAGACGGCCCCGACGGCCGCCGCCTCCGTGGGCGTGAAGGCGCCCGAGTAGATCCCGCCCAGCATCACGACGGCGAGGAGCACCGTCGGCAACGCGCGCAGGCTCGCCCGCGCGCGCGTCGCCGCGTCCACCCGTTCGGACCGTCCGCCGCCCTCCATCGTCCGCGCCGCGACGACCGCCCAGGCCGAGAACAGGACGATGAGGAGAATCCCCGGCCCGATCCCGGCAAGGAACAGGGAGCCGATGCTCTCCTCGGTGATGACCCCGTAGACAATGAGCGGGATCGACGGCGGGATCAGGATGCCGAGGGTGCCGCCCGCCGCGAGGAGGCCCACGGTGAAGTCGCGCCGGTAGCCGCGCCGCTCCATCTCCGGGACGGCGACGGTCCCCACGGTCGCCGCCGTCGCCACCGAGCTCCCCGAGATCGCCGAGAAGATCCCGCAGGACAGGAGCGTCGCGATCCCGAGCCCGCCCGGCAGGTGGCCGACCCAGGACTGGACGGCGTCGAACAGGTCCCGCCCCGCGCCGCCCCTCAGGAGCACGTTGGACATCAGCAGGAACAGGGGGACGGCGAGCAGGACGAAGTTGTTGAGGGCGCCGGTGAGGTTCTGCCCCACCATCACCATCGGCATGCCCTTGAGCGACAGGAGCGCCGCCCCGAGGCCGGCGAGCGCGAAGGCGACCGGGACCCCGGCGAGCAGGATCGCGAACAGCGCGAGGAGAATGATGGCGACGGTCATCGCCGCTCCGCCGTCTCGCCGTGGCCGGCGGTGGGGGAGGGCGGCTCCGTCCGGCCCGCCGCGACGCGCACCAGCTCGGCGGCGGCCTGGATGGCGAGGAGGGAGAAGCCGATCACGAGGGCGACCTCGTTCACCCAGTTGGGCATCTCGAGCATGGTGGGCTGCCGCCGTCCGAGCGCGATGGAATCGGCCGCGATCCGCCAGGTCTCCCGGATCGCGAGCGCCGAGAAGCCGAGGATCACGAGGAGGGACAAGCCGTCGAGCACCCGGTTGGCGCGGGCCCCGAGCCGTTCGGTGACGACCGTGATGCGGATCATCTCGCGGTTCTTCAGGACGAACGCCATGGCGAGGAACGTCATCCAGATCTGCAGGGTGATGGAGACGTCCTGCGTCCACTTGGTCGGCGCGTTGAAGAGGTAGCGCGCGGCCACCTCGAAGAAGAGGAGGCCGGCGATGACCGCGAGCATGACCATGCCGAGCCGGGCCGCGAGGAGCCCGGCCCGGTCGATCAGCGAGCCCATGCGAGGGAGCATCGAGGCCGTCCGCGCGCCGCGCGGGTCAGTAGAGGGCGCGGATCGCCTCGACCAGCTTCTCGCCCTCGGGTCCGGCCGATTCGATGAACAGGTCCACCGCGGGCGCGGCCGCCTCCTGCCAGGCGGCGAGCTGCTCGGGCGTCAGGTGGACGACGTTCATGCCCTGCTCGGCGATGAACTTCTCGGACGATTCGTTGTTGGCGACCGTCTCCGCGCGCAGCTTCTGCTCCGCCTTCCAGGCGGCGTCGGACAGGATCTTGCGCTCCTCGTCCGACAGGGACTGCCAGACGCGCTCGGAGATCACGATCAGGAACTCGGCGTGGGCGTGGTTCGTCATCGTGACGGTGTCCATCACCTCGAACAGCTTGCGCGTCTCGATGGCGGTGGTGCCGGTCATGCCGATGTCGACGGTGCCGCGCTGGTAGGCGAGGAACTGCTCCGAGCCGGAGATCTTCACCGGGATGCCGCCGACGGCCTCCACGAACTGGCCGGAGGCCTTGCCGAGGGCGCGGACCTTCTTGCCCTTCATGTCGTCGGGCGAGGTCAGCGGCTCGCCGTTCGACAGGAGCTGGACGGGACCGTAGTCCTGCCACCACAGCGGGCGGGCGCCGGTCTTCAGGATCTCGCCGTCGATGATCTGGCGCACCTCGGAGTCGGGCGCGGCGGCCTTCGCCATGATCTCCTGGCTCGGGAACATGAAGGCGACGGAGAAGATGGAGGCGATCGGCACGGTGCCGGCGAACTCGTCGACGAGGACGAGGCCCATGTCGATGGCGCCGGACGAGACGGCCTGGGGGATCTCGCTGCCCTTGAAGAGCTGGGCGGCGTCGTAGACCTCCACGGTGATCTCGCCGTTCGAGGCGTCCTCCACGAGGTCCTTGAAGTAGAGGATGTTCTGGCCG
Source organism: uncultured Hyphomicrobiales bacterium (assembly GCA_964547415.1). Classification (GTDB taxonomy): domain Bacteria; phylum Pseudomonadota; class Alphaproteobacteria; order Rhizobiales; family Amorphaceae; genus CAZJNX01. The sequence goes on along the minus strand of CAZJNX010000045.1, from coordinate 16,084 downwards.
AGGGCGTGGGACGAGGCGACCTGGAGCGACAGGCGCAGGGTGCGCTCGGCGCTGGCGGGCTGGGCGGCGACGAGCGCGGCCCCGACGGCGAGACAGGCGAACAGCTTGGCGAGCTTCACAGGAGGTCCTCCCTTCATGAGGGCCGCTGCGGGCGGCCCGATGGCGCCGGCGTTTTCCGCCGGTCGTCCGTTCCTTCTAGCTCCTGCTTGCGCGGCGATAAAGCCCGCCCGTCGCACGCCTCAGCCCGCGCGGCCGCGGCGGCGGACGTCTTCGGGCAGGTGCTCCTCGAGGCGGGGCATGATCTCCACGAAGTTGCAGGGCCGGTAGCGGATGTCGAGCTGCGCGGCGAGGATCCCGTTCCAGGCGTCCCGGCAGGCGCCGGGCGAGCCGGGCAGCACGAACACGAAGGTGGCGCCGACGAGGCCGGCCGTGGCGCGGGACTGGATCGTCGACAGGCCCACCGTCTCGAGCGAGCGCAGGTGGAAGAGGAGGGAAAAGCCGTCCATGCGTTTGTCGAACAGGGGCTCGAGCGTCTCGGGCGTGACGTCGCGGCCCGTGAAGCCGGTTCCCCCGGTGGTGATGACCGCGTCGATCGCCCCCGAGCGGCACCAGCCCTTGACGGTGGAGCGGATCTGCGAGGGCTCGTCCCGCACGATCGCCCGCTCGACCACCTCGTGACCGGCCTCGCGCGCGAGCGCCTCCAGCGTGTCGCCCGAGCGGTCCTCGGCCGGGGTGCGGGTGTCGGAGACGGTGAGGATGGCGAGGCGCACCGGCACGAACGGCCGCTCCTGGTCGATCCCGGGCATCGTCGGCTCCTCCTGGGCGTTGCCGCCGCACCCTGCGCCAGTCCTCGACGGCCCGCAAGCGCGCGAAGAGGCCTGCTTGTTGTCCGGCGTCGGGAGCGCGACGCGGCCTTTGCCATAGATCAATGACTTCTCCGCGGATCCGCGCGAGCCGAGACGGAGGCGCCGGCACGCGATCTTGCCGGCGCGAAGGACAGAAGGACGCCGCCGTCGGACCGGCCGCCGCGCCCGACCCCTTCCACGCTCGGCCGAAGGGGACGGACGGGCGACCGGGTGGAGGATCCGCACGGGCCGGCGGGTTGAGGGAGGACGACGATGCTCGACCGCAGGCAGCTTCTCGCGGCCACCCTGGGTGGCGGCGCGGTGGCGGCGACCGTGTCCGCCCGCGAGGGCGGAGCACGGGCGGCGCCGGTGGCGACCAGCGCCCACGTCGTCGTGATCGGGGCGGGCGCGGCGGGCACCGCCCTTGCGAACCGTCTCGTCGACAGGCTCGAGGGCGCCCGCATCACCGTGATCGACCCGCGCCGGGAGCACCTCTACCAGCCCGGCCTCAGCCTCGTCGCGGCCGGGCTCAAGCCGCCGGACTACGTGGTCTCCCGGACGACCGACTGGCTTCCCGACGGCATCACCCTGATCGAGGAGGCGGTCGCCGCCGTCGATCCGGAAAGCCGCACCGTCTCCACCGACGGGGGACGGACGGTCGACTACGACTTCCTGGTGCTGGCGCCCGGCCTCGTCCTCGACCACGAGGCCATCGAGGGGTTCTCCCTCGACATGGTGGGCCGCGACGGGCTCGGCGCCCTCTATGCCGGGCCCGAGTACGCCGCCCGGACCTGGCAGGCGGCCTCCCGCTTCGCCGAGGAGGGGGGGCGGGCCGTTTTCACCCGCCCGGACACGGAGATGAAGTGCGCGGGCGCGCCCATCAAGCACACCTTCCTCGTCGACGACATCGCCCGCCGCGCCGGCAACGCGGGGCGCACGGAGATCGTCTACGCCGCCAACAACGCGAGCCTGTTCGGCGTGCCGATCGTGTCGGAAAAGGTGCGGATGCTGTTCGAGGACCGGGGGATCACGCCGGTCTACTCCCACGTCCTGCGGGCGGTCGACGCCAGCGCCCGCCGCGCCACCTTCGAGACGCCCGACGGGCCGAGCGAGATCGAGTACGACTACCTCCACGTGATCCCGCCCCAGCGGGCGCCCGCGTTCGTGCGCGAGGCGGGCCTGTCATGGGCGGACCGGTGGACCGACCAGGGCTGGGCGGAGGTCGACCGGGCGAGCCTGCGCCACCGTCGCTACCCGGAGATCTTCGCCGTCGGCGACGTGGCGGGCGTGCCCAAGGGCAAGACCGCGGCGAGCGTGAAGTGGCAGGTGCCGGTGGTCGAGGACCATCTCGTCGCCACGATCACGGGGGGCGAGGGGACGCTCGCCTACGACGGGTACACGTCCTGCCCGCTCATCACCCGGATCGGGCGGGCGATGCTGATCGAGTTCGACTACCACGACAACCTGAAGCCCTCCTTCCCCGGGGTGATCGCCCCGCTGGAGGAGCTGTGGATCAGCTGGCTGATGAAGGAGATCGCGCTGAAGGCGACCTACAACGCCATGCTGCGCGGCCGCGCCTGAGGAGGCATGCCATGAAGGAACTCGACGCCGGGACGATGATCGCCGTCTTCGAGGAGATGTTCGGCCGCGGCCTGTTCTGGGCGATGGTGGCGGCGGCGGTGCTCGTCACGGCCCTTTACCTTTACGTGCTGGTCCGGGACCGTTCGGTGAGCTGGCGGAAGTTTCTGCTTGCCCAGCTGTCGATGCCCCTCGGGGCGGTCGCGGCGGTCCTGTTCGTCCAGGCCGTCACCCACTCCGGCTTTTCCGACGTGGGCGGGCCGATCGACGTGATCGTGCTTCTCGCCGTCGCGGCGCTGGGCGCGGTGGGGATGGCGATCCTCGTCTACACCCTCGAATCGCTCCTGTGGCGGCGGCGGGCGCCGGCGAACTGACATCGTCCGGGCGTCGCGGGCCGCGCGGACGCGGGCGCGGGATCGCCGCCCGCCCGCTGCGCGCTGAAACGGGGCCATGCCGGCGCTCCGGCAGCGGCCTCGCGCCGTCCGTGCGGCGGTGATCATGGCGACCGGGTGTGCGCGGGTCCGGCTCCCGCCGCCTCCGCCGCCGGCTCCGGGCCGAGGGCGGTGACCTTCCGTGAACGTGCGCGAGGCACGCCGGCGTCCCGCACCGCCCGTCCGGTTGCGCGCCCAGCGCGGCTTCGGCCGGGCCGGTCCCGGGAGTGCTCCCGGCGAGCCGGACCGCCCGGTCACGGCGAGAGCAGGCGCGGCGGCCCCCTCGGATGCGAGGAATGGATCTGGGGCCGGCAGGCACCCGTAAGGCGGCCGGCCGACCATCCCAGTGCGTACGTGTCCAATCGGGACGTGTCAGGCGGGAAGCGACGTCTCGGGTGCGAAATGGCGGGAGTGACGGGGCTCGAACCCGCGACCTCCGGCGTGACAGGCCGGCACTCTAACCAACTGAGCTACACCCCCGCGCCGGGCGACGGCGCCGCCCGGGACCGTGGAAATATGCGGGTCCCCGCCCCCTGTCAAGCGCCTGTTTCCGGGCCCGCGCGTCTTTCCGGGGCCTCGGGACAGCGCCGCAGGACCGCGGCGACGAAGCGGGCCCGCCCGTCCGGCAGCGGGCGGTCGAAGAGCTGGCGCACGGACCGCTCGAGGAAGTAGCCGGTCAGCTCGAACCCCTCGACCAGCGCCTCGCGCGGCGGCGGGTCCGGCTCGGCCAGCAGGAATGCCGGCAGCGGCAGCAGGCGCCCCGCGTAGGGCGCCCCGGCCGCCGCGCTCACCGCCCGGCCCGTGCGCGGGGAGACGTAGGCGAGGTTCTCGCGCGTGCCCGTGGCCGCGCAGGCCGACAGGTCGAGGCCGAAGCCGATCTCCTCCAGGAACGTCAGCTCCAGCCGGATCGCTCCTTCGGCCGCCATCGCCGGCTCGGCGAAGGAATCGAGGACGAGGCTCGTCACGTCGTGGAGGCGCCGGTTCGGCTCGCGCTCCGGGAGAAGCCGCAGGAGCGAGGAGAGCCAGCCGAGGCCGAAGGCGCCATGACCTGTCTCAATGAGGTTGCCGGCACGTCCGTGTATCAACTCGAGGTCGAAGGCGCCGAGCTGGTCGTCGAGCCGTGCCCGCCAGCGCAGGCGCACCGCGTTGCCGGGCTGCAGCGTCGCGCGCATGCGCGGCTGCCGGGCGCCCCTGACGAGGCCCGCGCAACGCCCGCGCTCCCGGGCGAGCACCTCGATGATCCGCGCATGCTCGCCGAAGGGGCGGGCGGCGAGGACGATCCCCTGGTCGTGCCATTCCACCTCAGGTCGGTCCTTCGATGCGATTGTTCGAATTGAGGTTGAATATCTCTCTCATGTGGCGTATGTTGCCTCCGGATCGGCTGAAGCGGCCCACCCGGGTGCCGGCGAGCCGCCTCGAAGGAGAGGGACCGATGGACATCATGGAAACCACCGTGCCGGGCGAGCGCCCGCAGGACTTCGTCCAGTTGACGGATTCGCGCGGGGAAACCCATGTCTTCTCGCGCTTTCCCCTGTCGGCGCGGATGGCGCCGATGGTGGCCACCTTCGCCCTGGCGCGGCAGCTGCCCGATTCCCTCGGCCCCTCCATCGTGTACGTGCGCACCACGCCCAACCTGCGGGAGGAGCTGGAGGATCCCCTTCTGCAGACGCTGGCGCGCGCCCACGGCGCCACCCATGTGCTGGTCCATTGCCGGTCCCTCAACGGGGCCTCCGTCGCCGGCCTCGAGGCGAGCCTCGTGGAGGCCTTTCGCCCGGTGATGAACGCGGGCCATGCCGTCGCCGCGCCGCAGCTCCTTGCCGAGCCGACCGGCCGTCCCCTCGCGACCGTCGCCCGCCACTGACCCCGCCGGCCAGCGCCCGGGTCCCTTCGTCATGGGCCGGCCTTGCGCTGGTGCAACGACGGGCTTGAGTTCCCCTCATGGAACGGCGGGCTCGTCTGCGTCGCCTTCGTGATCGATGCGCACGAGCGGGAGATCATCGCCTGGCGGGCGGTCACGGGCGCAGGATCTGCGGCGCTGATGGGCGGGACGGGATGCTGGTGGCGGTCGAGCCCCGCTTCGGGACCCTCCGGGTGTCCTCTTAAGCTTCTTCCCGTGCTATCGTGGCAAGGAAGGAGATCGCCATGGCCAAAGGATCGACGAACGCCGCGTCAGCCAGACGGGACTCCGGCACGAAGCTGGCCAGCAGCGTCTGAGCGTCCTGGAACTGGCGAAGGAACTGGGGAACGTGGCGGAGGCCTGCCGTCAGCGCGGCCTCGACCGCACGAGCTTCTACGAGGGGAAGCGACGGTTCCAGACGCAGGGCTTCGAGGGCCTCGAGGACCTGCCGCCGATCCACAAGAGCCATCCGCAGACGACGCCCGAACCCGTCGTGGCGCGGATCAAGGCGCTGGCGCTCGAGCACCCCGCCTACGGCTGCAACCGTCTCGAGGCGATGCTGGCGCTGGAGGGCACGCGGCTGTCCGCGATCACGATCCAAAAGATTCTCAACGAGAACGGCCTCGGCAGTCTCGTCCGACTGGGACAGCCAGGTGGGCTCCTCGACCGAGGTGAACTGGCCGACCGGCATCGGCGGCAAGGGCAACGCCGGCGTCGCCCAGTACGTGCAGAGCGTGCCGAACTCGATCGGCTACGTCGAGTACGCCTACGCGCTCGAGAACAAGCTGGCCTACACCAAGATGGTGAACCACGACGGCAACGCCATCGAGGCGACCATGGACAGCTTCAAGGCCGCCGCCGAGGGCGCCGCACAGGGCTACGCCGACGCGCCGGGCTTCTACCTCATCCTCACCAACCAGCCGGGCGCGCAGAGCTGGCCGATCCTCGCCACCACCTTCGTGCTCACCCGCGCCGAGGCCGAGGACGCGGCCGCCACCAAGGCCACGCTCGACTTCTTCGACTGGTCCTTCAAGAACGGCACCGATGCCGCCCGGAAACTCGATTACCTTTCGATCCCGGAGACGGTGTACGACCTGATCGAGAAGACCTGGGCCGAGCAGATCAAGGGGCCGGACGGCGCGGCCCTCTGGGAAGCGAGCAACTGATCACAGCCCGCCGGGCGGCGCGTCACCGCCGCCCGGCGAGACGGGAACGGGCGCCGCGGCCCACCCGCGGCGCCATCGGGAGCAGGAGGTCGGCCGCGGCGGCGGGGTTAACCCCCACGGCGGGTCGGCCGGCATCCTTCGAGGCGCGACGACAGGACCCGCCATGGCCCAGACCACCGTCGAGAATACCGGAAGCGCGGCACCGCCGCTCTCCGGGACCGCCAGCCCGTCGATCGGCGACCCGTTGTTCGCCGGGATCTCCCGCATCCTCGGCATCGCGCTCATCGGCATGCTGTTCGCGATCCTCGTCGTGCAGATCATCGCGGCGTGGCCCTCGATCGAGAAGTTCGGGGTCGGCTTCGTCGCGTCCTCCACCTGGAACCCGGTCGAGGACGAGTTCGGCGCCTGGCCGGCGATCGTCGGCACGCTGGTCTCATCGGCGATCGCGATGGTGTTCGCGATCCCGATCTCCTTCGGTTTCGCCGTCTTCATCACGGAGATCGCCCCCCGCGGATCGGCGCCGCGCTCGGCCGGCTGATCGAGTTGATGGCCGGCATTCCATCGATCATCTTTGGCATGTGGGGCCTTCTCGTCTTCGCTCCCTTCATGGCGCTGCACATCCAGCCGCCCATCATCGAGGCCTTCGCCGGCGTGCCGCTGCTCGGCACGCTGTTCGGGCCGCCGCCGATCGGCATCGGTGTGTTCACCGCCGGCGTCATCCTCGCCATCATGACGATCCCGCTCATCACCGCGGTGATGCGCGACGTCCTCCTGTCGGTGCCCACCGTGATGCGCGAGGCGGCCTACGGGATCGGCTCCACCCGCTTCGAGGTCGTGCGGCTCGTCCTCGTGCCGGCCGGCCTCATCGGCCTCATCGGCGGGGTGATCCTCGGCCTCGGCCGTGCGCTCGGAGAGACGATGGCGGTCACCTTCGTGATCGGGAACGCCCACAACCTCGCACCGTCCCTGTTCATGCCCGGGACGACCATCTCCGCGACCATCGCGAACGAGTTCACCGAGGCGACCGGCACGCTCTACCCCGCCGCGCTGATGGAGCTCGGCATCATCCTGTTCGCGATCACGATCCTCGTGCTCGCCCTGTCGCGCCTCATGCTGAAGGCCACCGCGGCGCCCGGGGGCGGCTGATCCCCCCGCCGCACGAGCGTCGGCGGCGCTTCCGCGCAGCGCGGCCAGCGTCCGCTCGGCTTCGGCGACCTGTCGTCCCAATTCGGGGAGCCGCTCCTCGGCCTCGGTCCGGCGCTGCCGGAGCGCTTCGATCTCGCCTTCGATACGGTCGGCCCGGTCACGCAGCCCCGCGAGCTGTTGCCGCGACGCGGCGAGCTCGCTCTCGATCACCCGCGCCTCGCCGCGAAGGCGTTCGGCCTCTTCCAGGGCATTCGCCCGTTCAGTCTCCGCGCCCTCCAGGCTCGCGCGGGTGGTTTCGAGCTGCTCGCGGACCTCCAACAACCCCTGTTCCGCCCCCTGCCGCCGGGTCGCCAGCGCGGCGACATCCGCCTCCAGGTCCCGCTTGCGCTCTGTCGCCGCGGCGACCTCGTCCTCCAGGCGTGCCCGCCGGCCCGAAAGAACCTCGACGAGCGCGGCAAGCTCACCGCGCTCCTCCTCCAGCGTCTCGACGGCGGACCGCGCCTTTTCCAGGGCCTCGATCGCCTCGTCGCGTCGGTCGGCGGCGGCCGCTCGTTCCGCATCGAGGTCGGCGATCCGACGGACGAGCTGCTGCCGCTCGTTCTCGAGACGGTCCGCCTGGGCCTGGCGATCCGCCTGTAGGCTCGACACCTCGGCGGCCAGGTCGTCGCGCTCCTTCCGGTATTCATCGGTCCGCGCACGCAGCTCCGCCTCCCGCTCGCGGAGACCGTCGAGGCGCGCGCTCACGTCGGCGACGTCTTCCCGCGTCGCTTCCAGATCCGCACGCTCGCGTTCGAGCTCGGCCTTCGCGGCCGCGGCCGCACGGCGCGCGTCGCCCAGCTCCCGCCGCGCCGCCTCGGTCGCCCGCCGCAGTTCCTCCAGCTCTTCCGCGGCATCGTCGCGGTCCGCGAGGAGCGCCTCATAGCGCTCCGCCTGTTCGCGCAGCTCGGCTACGCCTTCGCCGCGTTGCCGGACTTCCTCCTGCAGCCCCGATCGGCGGCCGGAGAGGTCGGCGATTTCCGAATCGAGCCGAGCCCGTTCCGCTTCGAGACGTTTCGCGATCTCGTTCAGGTCGCGAACACGCGCCGAGCTGGCCGCGGTCAGTGCCTCCCGCGCCTCGATCTCCGCGAGCCTGGCATCCAGCCTCGTTTCGAAGGCGTAGATCCGGAAGGCCGCGAAGGTGAACAGGACGATCGCGATGGTCGCGAGAGTGCCGACCAGCAGCGCGCTGTGGCTTCGTCCTCGTCCCGCGCCGTCATCGCCGCCCGAGGTCCCGTTCGATGGCGTCAAGACATGCCTCCATATCGTCCGCGAGTTCGTGCACCCAGAAGCGGCGCACCTTCCAGCCCAGCCCGCGCAGCTGGTGATCGCGCCACAGGTCGTCCCCCTTGCGATTGCCGTCCGGATCCGCGTGCCAGGCGCGGCCGTCGACCTCGACGTCGAGCTTCACGTCGCCCTCGAAGAGCGCGAAGTCGAGCCGCCGCCCGCCGATCTCGTACTGGGGCTCCGGCTCGAGGCCGCGGGCCGTCATGGCGTCGTGCAGCCGTTTCTCCCAAGGGGAGTCGAACACGCCGTTCCGGGCGGTTTCCGCCTCTGCACCGGCGGTGGCCCTGGCGGCGAGGCGGGCGAGGTGCGGGATCCCGCTGGTGCGGGCGAACGCGAGATCGCCGAAGATCCGGCACACGGCACGGGCCCGGCTCACCGCCACGTTGAAGCGACGGCGATCGCCCTCGATGAAGCGACGTGCACCGGGTGGCATGGTTGGTCCGGCCGCGAGCGAAAACAGAACCACGTCGCGCTCCCCGCCCTGGAAGGCGTCCACCGTGGCGATCTTCACGTCGAGTCGACCCCGCGCATCCGGGGACACGCGTCGCCGAACGGCGTCCTCGATCGTGGCGACCTGCTGGCGAAAGGGGGCGATCACGCCGACCGATCCCGAAAAGCCCTTCGCGGCGAGATCCTCGAGCGCGTCGGCGATCGCCTCGGCCTCGGCCGCGCTGGAGCAGCCGCGCCCACCGCCGGCGCGCAAGGGACCCGTCACGTCCTCCCAGTGGAGCCCGGGTCGCGCTCCCGGCGGCACCGCGAGCTCTTCCCGACGGCGTGCCGGCCGCAGTCGCATGCCGTAGAAGGCCTCGTTGAGATAGCCGACGATCGCGGCATCGGACCGGAACTGGTCCCGCAGCATGACGAGCGTCGCGCCTCCGGCCGAAGCGGCGAGGTCGAACAGGGTGCCGACGCTCTGGGCGTAACGGGCCGCCGCGGACGGGACGAGCCCGGCCTCGGCCAACATGCGCCTGTCCTCCGACGGCGTGACGTCGTTTATGACGGGCAGCTGCTGCGGATCCCCGACGATCACGGCGCGGCGCGCACGCAGCAAGAGGGGCACCGCCGAGGCGATGTCGCACTGGCTGGCCTCGTCCACGATCAGGAGGTCGAAAAGGCCCGGTATCGGCGGAATCCTGCCCGGAACGGCGAGCGTCGTCGAGGCCCAAACGGGCCTGTGTCGCAGAACCGCCCGCGCCAGATGCGCCGGCATCGTGCGCACGCGCAGCCCCGCCTGCAGCTTCGCGCGGTTTGCGCCCTCCCGCAGCTTTTCGGCATCGGTCCGTTGCGGCCGGGCGATCGCGTCGGCGAGGTCGGGCAGAAGGCGGACCATTTCCTGCCGAAGCCGCTCGGTGAGCTCGACCGGGCCATCTTCGTCCGAGGCCGCGTTCCCCTGCTCTCTCGCGACCGCCGCCAGACGGGTCCGAAGCGCCTCGCGCGCCGCGCGCAGCTCCCCGGCGGTGGCGCCCTCGGCCGGCGCGCGCGTCGCCGGTGCCCGCATCCGCGCCGGGCCGCCGGAAGAGAGCGCGAAGCCATGCCAGAAGGCCGCGCCGCTTCCGCGGCATCGGGTCGGCGTGCGGCGAGCCCTCGCCGCTTTCCCCGAGCCGTTCGAGGACCTCGGCAAGCGCGAAGGCCAGCTCGCTCGTTCGCTGGAGGCGATCGATCTTCGCCTGCCGCTCGGCATCCAGCTTCCGCAGGCTCTCCAGAGACTCTTCCAGGGCGGAAAGCGACCTGCGCGGCGGCCCCTCCTGGACGATCGCGTCGATCGCCCGCGTGAAGTCCAGATCGACGGTTCCGGTGGGGTCGCGGGCCCGCGTCACGAGGAGCCTTTCCCCGGCGAGCTCCCCGAGCCGGTCCTCCACGGCGTCGATCGCCTGGTGGTTGCGGCTCGCGAACAGGACGGAACCGCCGGCCGCCAGCTCGGAGACGACGAGGCTCGCCACCACCTGGCTCTTGCCGGTTCCCGGCGGGCCGGTCACCACCGTGAGCGGATCCCGCAGGCCGGCCCGGCAAGCCGCGATCTGATCCCCCGACAGCGGCACGGGATTGAGCAGCGGGCGGCCGGGTCCCCGCGGCGGTGGAACCGGCTCGCCGAGCAGCGCCCCGAGGGCGGTCGCATCGACACCGAGGTCGGCCCTCTCGCGCCACCCCGCGAGGTCCTCGGCGGCGGCGCGCGTGTACGGGACATCGGCGGACAGGAAGATGCCGGCCGCGCCGACGATGGCCGTCTCCGCGAGCTCGACGCGGGCGGCCAGGCGCGCGGGATCGAGGAGAGCGCTCGTTCGCGTCGCCGCCGCTTCGGCGAGTCGCGCCGCGAACGGGGCCGGGTCCGACAGCGACGCGGTCTCCGCCTCGCCCAGGAGATGGTCCCGCAGGCGCCCGGGCTGCCAGCCGCTGCCGCGGGCGTGCCCGTCGAGCCAGCTCGGGTTGAGAAAGATCGACTGATCGGGAAGGCGGTAGACGAGATCCCCGTCGTCGGCGCGATCGGCCATGAAGACCGCGACGGGCTGGAGGAAGACCGACTCGGGCGTTCGCACGACCGCGATCGGCCAGCCGACGGCCACGGTACCGGTCTCGCGCCGCGCCAGCGCCTCGCGGAAGGCGGCCGGGATCGCGTCCCGGTCGAGCCGGACGAGCGTCGCCCGATCGGTGCTCGGCCACCAGCCGCCCTCGCCGCTGAAGAGCAGGAAGCTCGTGCCGTGATGGTCCGGGTCGACGGTGATCTCGCCGCGCGTGTCGCGCCGCAGGACCCGCTCCCAGTAGCGGAGGAGGCGCGAGGGATCGACGCGGCCGTCGGCGGCGGCGACCGACGGCGTGTCCTCCGCAGGCGCCGGGGCGAAGCGCGCGGGGATCGCGTGGATGGCGCCTTCCGCCGCGCCCGGCGCGAGGGCCTGGTCGGGCGTCGGTCGCACGGTGGACCCCGGTGGCCGGGGAAGTCCGCCCTTCAACCGCCAGCGCCGGTCGCGCCCGAACGCGACGCGGCCTTCGCGATGCAGCTCGTCGAGAGCCCGCGCGACCTCGTCGGCCGGCGCATGCACCCCCGCGTCCGCGAGGAAGGCGGCGAGCGCCGAGAGCGAGGCGCCCCTGGGCCGGCTCGCGAGCAACTCGAGGAGCATCGAGGGGGAGGTGGGCATCGAGGGGCGGACCGGATGGGCGCCGTTCGGAGCGGTTTCGGAAAGGATCGGTCGGATGCGTCGCGGTCAGCGGCGGCGAACGGCGCTCGTGAACCGCGTCCCGCCGCTAATGGAGGGGCGCGTCCCGTCCGGACGCATCGCAAGAGCTCTCGACGCGCGACGGAACGGCTGCGCCCGCAGGGCCTCCGCGAAGACGCCCGAGGCAGCCGGAGTGGTTGCACCGCGGATCATCGAATGACCGGTCGCCAGGAGGGGATGACCGCTCCGCATGGGAAGCGTCCTCGGCCGATGTTCTCGTGGGCGAAAGGTGCATCCGGATCAGACATCGAGCATGTCCTCGAGGAACTCGGACGCCGGTGCCACGCCCGTCACGAGCAGCCGTTCGCGGGCGCGGGTGCAGGCGACGTAGAGGAGGTGGCGCTCAGTCGCGTACACCTCGTCGAGGTCGCCTTCGTCGGCGATCGCCTCGACGCGCTCGCGCAGCGGCAGCACCTCGTCGTCGCAGGCCATGACGGCGACGGCGCGGAACTCGAGCCCCTTGGCGAGGTGCATCGTGCCGACCGCGACGCGGCCCTCGCCCGGCTCCGCCTCCGCGGTCAGCGTCGCCGCCGCCGCGCCCGCGGCCGCGACCGCCTCCCGCGCCCTCGGCAGCTCGTCCTCCGAGCGGACGAAGACGCCGATCTCGCGCGCGACCATCCCCTCCGCGAGGCGCGCGCGGACGAAGGCCGCGACCGCTTCGGCCTCCGCCGCGGCGTCTTCGAACGTGCGGATGTCGGGCGGCGGCCCGTCGAACAGCGAGACCGTGCCGCCGCGCGCTTCCGCGTTCTGGTCGATGTCGGCGATCTCGGGCGGCAGCAGCCGGTCGGCGTGGAGGCGGATGCGGTGCGAGGTCCGGTAGTTGATCGTGAGCCGGTGCGAGCGGCCGCGCACGTCGATGCCGAGCGCCTTCCAGGAAAAGGGCTGCTGGAAGATGCGCTGGCCGAGGTCGCCGGCGAAGAACAGGGCGTTCGCCCGCCCCGCCCCGATCGCCGCGAGGAGCCGCGCCTCCGGCACACCGAGGTCCTGCGCCTCGTCCACCACGGCGAACCGCCAGGGCGCCTCCCGGCCGTCCGCGATCGCCGCCGTCACGCGGCCGAAGACGTCCGCCCGGGTGACCTTGCCCGCGCTCGCGAGGTCGGCCCGAACGTCCTCGAAGACGCGCCAGAGCGCCTCGCGCTGCTTCGCGCCCAGCCGGGTCTTGCGGCCGAGGCGGCGGGCGTCGCGGTAGGCCTCCCAGTCGCGGATCTGCCAGGCGTCGACGACGTCCGTCCACTCGCCGACGAGAAAGCGGGTCGGGATCGACGCGTCCGCCTCCGCCGCGCGCCCGAGGGCCGCGGCGATCTCCTCCGGCGAGGCGATCACGGGCGCGCCGAACCACGCCTCGTGGAGCGCGAGCACCGCGTCGGACAGCGGCGCGACCTCGACCCGCGCGCGCACCGCCGGCTCGTTGCCGGCGAGCGTGTCGAGCTTTCCCCGCAGCGCGTTGGCGAGGGCGGGCGAGAAGGTGGTGAGGAGCACCCGCCCCTCGTCCTTGCGCGCGAGGTGGACGGCGCGGTGGAGGGCGACGATCGTCTTGCCCGTGCCGGCCGAGCCCGAGACGCGGGCGGGGCCGGCGTAGTCGCGCTCCACGTGGCGCCGCTGATCGGGATGCAGGAAGACGGCCCAGCGGTCCCACGGGTAGTCGAGCGCGCGCTCGAGCTCTTCCTGGTTGGCGAGCAGGCGGAAGCGGCGCGCCGCGTCGGGGTGCGCGAACGGGTCCTGCGCCGCGGGCGCGGGCGGTTCGGGGCTCTCGCCGGTCGCGAGCTTCAGGAGCGCCTCGCCGGCCTCCTGCGGCAGGTGGGCGAGGACGTCGAACAGGTTCGCCTCGGTGGCGGCGCGCACGTCCTCGACCCATTCCTCGGGGACGCCGAAGGCCATCAGGTCGGCCTTCCGCAGGTTGCGGAACAGCGGCGGCTCGGCGGGCGCGGGCGGCCGCGTCGTCACCTCCTCCACGCGCTCGCGCACCTCCACGATCTGCATGGCCCCGGTGGAGGGGTGGCGCTCCAGCTTGCGCCGCTCGGCCCAGCGGTAGGCGTCGTCGTGGTGGTCCACGTAGGCGAGCAGCATGCTCTCGCCGTCCTTGTGGACGATGATGCGGATGTCGTCGTTGACGCGCAGCGACCAGAAGTTCGGGTCCTTCGCCCGGTCCAGCCGATGGAAGGAGAGGCCGGGCGAGGCGGGGTTGGTCTGCAGGTCGAAGGCGGTGGTCTTCACCGCCTTCTGCTCGGCGTTGGTCAGGCGGCCGAGCGCCGCGGTGAACGTGTCGGCGAGGCGGAAGAGCATCGGCCTCAGCTCTCGGCGGGCCACAGCGCGGCGAGCGGGAAGGCGACCGCCTCAAACGGCGGCAGGGACGCCTCGGCCTCGCCGCTGAGGGTGGCGAGGAGGAGCCAGCCGCGCTCGGTCGCCGCGAAGGCCTCGAGGGTACGCGCATCCGGATCGACGATCCACAGGTACCCGACGCCGGCCGACAGGTAGCGGTCCCGCTTCTCGCCGAGGTCGAAGCGGCGCGTCGCCGGCGAGAGGATCTCGCAGGCGAAGTCGGGCGCGAGGTCGATGAAGGCGGCGTCCGTGATCTTCTGAAGCCGTTCGCGGCGCCAGCCGGCAATGTCGGGGACCACGACGTCGTCGCCGATGTGCACCTCGGGCTCGAACAGGATCCACCAGCCCCCGGGCCCGCCGCGACCCATCTGGAAGGGCCCGTCGAGCTCTCCGGTCAGCCGCGCGGCCGCGAGTGCGTGGCGTGGCGACGGGCGCGGGTGCAGGTGGAGCGCGCCGCCGATCAGCTGCGCGATCTTGTCGTCCGGCGCCGCCAGGAGGTCGTCGTACGCGGCGCCCTTGCGAACGACTGCGGGATCGCCGATCGTCATGTCGCCCGGGGCCCCGAAGACGCGCCTTCGATCAACGTCCTTGACAGCAAGATGCCTGCGCAACCTCCCAAGACCATCGCGATACACCTCATCACCTGCTACGCAACTTATCTCGGCCTTGAAGCCGTCATCTCCGCCGGAACACCGTCATACTCCGACAAATTCTTCGCCGTGCGGACGGCGCATCGCAAGCGACTGCGAAGCAAATATCTGTCCGGCCTCGATCCGTTCCCCTCGTTCGTGCGGCTCCAGAAGGCGGCTCTCGCAAGCCCGTCGCGTTGCGTCTATTGCGGCGCCGGGCAACGACTTGCGCTGGACCATCTGGTGCCGCAGCTCGCGGGTGGCCCAGACGACGCCAACAACCTCGTTCCGGCCTGCCGACACTGCAACAGCTCCAAAGGCGGTCGCGACATGCTCCTGTGGCACAGAGCCCTCGGCCGTTTTCCCACGATACATCTGCTCGAAAGATACGCGAAACTCGCCTGGTCGAGCGCGCGACGGGCGGACCTCCTCGAGTGCCCCCTCGACGCGCCGGAGGCTCGCGCCATTCCTTTCGAACTGGCCGAAATACCCTACCGTGTCGGCGGCGCGCGGCCGCAGTTCCCCGAAGACCCGGGACGGCTCCGCTTGGACTTCGACTGACAGCGCTCACACCCGAAACACCTTCATCACCTCTTCGCCGAGGTGGTTGATGACCTTGATCGCGATGCGCCCGCGGGCGGGGCGCGGGAACGGGCGGGAGACGTCCGAGTGGAGCGTCGACCAGGCCTCCTCGTCGATCTCGGCCTTCAGGGACGTCTTCAGCGCCTTGTAGGGGTCGTTCGCGCCGAGGAAGTAGGCGTGGCGGACGAAGAAGGACTCCTCGTCGTAGTCCGTGTCGATCATCCACAGCGCGATGTTCTCCGGCCCCTCGGAGACCACCTCGCCCGTCTGCGGCTTGAAGACGTCGACGCCCTCGATCCGAACGCGCAGCATGTCCGGCCCGGCGGGCTCGATCGAAACGTCCGGCTCGCCGAAGACGACGAACAGGTTGCCCCGGCCATCGGCGGCGAGGTCCGCGGACATGTGAAGGTCCGGGTTCATCCGCGCCTGCAGGATCTGCACGCGGCCGAGGTGGGAAAGGTCCGCCGCGTGGGCGTCGTAGGCGAAGGCGCACGCGATCAGGACGTCCATCCCCGCGTCCGCCGTCTCGCGCGCGGCGGCGACGAGGTCCTGGCGGGAGACGGTGCCGAACTCGGGGCCGACGAGGATGCCCGCGCGCCGCTCCGGCCCGTCCTCGCCCTCCCGGTAGCGCCCTTCCGCGCAGATCATCTCGCCCGGCCAGCCGGTAAGGCTCGAAAAGACGATGCGGTCGCCCTTGTCGGCCTGCTGGACGCCGGCGGCGCGCAGGTTCTCGAGGATCATGGCGGCGAAGTCGCGCTCTGGCGGCGCGCCGTCGTGGCGGAAGCCGCCGGAGGTCTCGTGGAAGCCGGTCTCGGTCTCCTCGTCGACGGCGAGGACGCGGTGGGGCGACAGGCTCTCCACCGTGAAGGGGCCGGCGACGCGGATGCGCGACCTGTCCTCGTAGGGCTTGTCGTAGAGGAACTCCTGCTCCGCCTTGGCGGCGATCGAGGCGTCGATCT
>CAZJNX010000044.1:0-24787 GCA_964547415.1 uncultured Hyphomicrobiales bacterium | reverse complement strand
CGACCGTCACGATATCCGACATGCTCAGCCCTTCCTCGAGATGGTCTCGTCGACCTCTCCAGTGTGCCGCCGGAGCGGGAGGATGGAAGGGCCATCCACCACATCACCTCTTCCAGCGGATAGGGACTTCTCGTTCCGGCATCGTGGCACTCTCCTCTCAAGGACGATTGGGTCCACGAAACCGGGGGAACTCCAACTCCACCTTGTGGACCTGGCAGCGCTGGTGAGGCGCCCTCGGGAAGATCTCCTCGAGGGCCTTCCAGAAGCCGAGCGCGCCGTCGCCGACCGCGGTCTCGGGCGCCACGGCGAGCCCCCGCGCCTCGAGGTCGACAAGGCGCTCGCGCCAGCTTTGCGCGCTCTCGCGCAAGCCGACATGGAAGCCGACCAGCTCCTTCCTGCCCTCGGGCGTCACCCCGGGAAGGACGAGCATGCACGCCGCCTCGTCCTCCATCCGCGCCTGCAGATGCACGCCGTCCCCCTGGCTCGAGTGTGCAGGGTGTGGCGCCTGAGCCGGGCGAGGGGGAGCCGTCACCGGCGGGCGGCCAACCGGCCGACGGCGCCGCGCCGACGACCGGGGCCCCCGGGCGCGATGCCGGACGCCGCGCTCGCCCGGGGCATCCGCGCCCTGCTGGCGGACAGCCCCTTTCACGGCGAGGGCTGTCGCAAGGCCCGGGCCCGGCTGCGCCATGCCGGCGTGCGCACCAGTCCGCGCCGCTGTGCTGCGGGTGATGTGCGAACAGGGTCTGCCGGCCGTCGGCGACCCGGGTCTGCGCGTGGCCCGCGCGCTCATGACGGCACGATCACGGCAGAGCGGGTGGACGAGCCGTGGGGAACGGATCTGACGGTGGTGGCTACCGGCGAGGGGCCGGCCGCGGTCTTCCTCGCCGTCGATCACTGCTCGGCGGCACGCGTCGGCATAAACGCCAGCCCCCGGGGCCAGGCGGCACGAGGCGCTGGAACCGATCCGGCAGGCCGTCCGCGGCAGCTTCGGCGCGATCGGCGAGGATGTCGCCAAGGACCCGAGCCTGCGCCACGACCGCCGCCGGGATCAGGCCCGGGAAGCGCGCCAAGGCGCGGCGGAAGGACATCGACGCGCGCTGGACGGTGAAGCACTCGAAGGCGACCTCAGGCGGCGGGCGTGGCGAAGCGGGAGATCGGCCGGAAGGCCGTCTCCTGCACGCCCGCGAGGGCAAGGGGTGGCGGGAGCGGCGCGTCCGGGGCGAGGCGCGCGAGGCCGAGGCGCGGCGAATGCCGGTCGATCCCCGCGACCGACAGGAAGACCATCTGAGGTCGGAGTGGCGCCACCTCGGCAAGGAGGGCGTCCGCGTCAGCCTCCGGCACCCCGTCGAAGGAGAGGAGGTGCAGCCGCGCGTCCTCCGCCACCGCGAAGTCCGCCGGCGAGACGGCGGCGGGGAGCGGATAGAGGTCCCGGCTCCAGTCGGTGATGGAGGGCTTCCACTCGAAGAAGCCCCAGTCGGAGGTGTACTGCGGCGTCTGGAACGCCTCCGGTCCCTCCACCGTCCACAGCGCCAGGTAGCGGCGGGCCGTGTGGCCTGCGTCGGCGACGAAGCGCTGGCCCGACAGGAACATCGGCTTTTCCAGCATGTCGGCGAGCTTGGGGCCGCTGTACCAGTCGTTGAAGGCGTCCTCGAGGTCGGGGCGGGTGAAGTTGCAGCGTACGACGTAGGCGAACGGCATGGGGCGTCCCTTCACAGGATCTGTTCGATGAACTCGCGCGTGCGGGGGTGGCTGGCGTTCCGGAAGAAGTCGCTCGGGGGCCCGTGCTCGACGATGCGGCCGTGGTCGACGAAGTAGATCTCGTTCGCCACCTCACGCGCGAAGCCCATCTCGTGGGTGACGATGATGCAGGTCATCCCTTCCTCGGCGAGCTCGCGGATGGTGCGCAGCACCTCCTTCACCGTCTCCGGGTCGAGGGCCGCCGTCACCTCGTCGAACAGCATCACGTCCGGGTTCATGGCGAGGGAGCGGGCGATCGCCACCCGCTGCTGCTGCCCGCCGGAAAGTTCGCCCGGGTAGGCGTCCTCCTTGCCCGCGAGGCGCACCTTGGCGAGGAGCGCGCGCGCCCGCGCCTCCACCTCGCGCCTGTCCTGCTTGAGGACGTGGACAGGCGCCATCATCACGTTCTGCAGCGCCGTGCGATGGGGAAAGAGGTTGTATTGCTGGAAGACCATGCCGACCTTGCGTCGCAGCGCCAGCTTGTCGAGGGCCGGGTCGTTCACCTCCTGCCCCTCGACCCTGATGGAGCCCGAATCGACGGGCACCAGCGCGTTGATGCAGCGCAGGATCGTCGACTTGCCCGAGCCCGACGGCCCGATCACGCATACGACGTCCGAGCGGCCCACGTCGAAGGTGACGCCGTCGAGCACCTTGTTGTCGCCGAACGACTTGTGGACGTCGACGAGGCTGACGAACGGCTCGAAGGGCGCGGCGTCCGGCATGAATCCTCTCACTGCATGACGGCGTAGCGGCGCTCGAGGCGGATCGTCCACACCGAGATGGGGTACGTGTACACGAAGAAGAGCGCCAGCAGGTAAAGGTAGAACGGCAACAGCATGTCCGGCCGCCCGACGGCGGTGATCGCCGCCCGCGTCATCGTCAGCCCCTCCTGCACGCCGAGGATGGAGGCGAGCGGCGTCGACATGATGAGGATGGCGTAGGTGTTCATCCAGGGCGGGAGCATCCGCTTCACGCACTGGGGGATGATGATGCGCCAGAGCGTGTCCCGCCGCGAGAAGCCGAGGCTTTCGGCCGCCTCCCACTGGGTCGTCGGGATCGACTGGAGCCCACCGCGCACGATCTCCGACACGTAGGCCATCTTCGACAGCGACAGGCCGAGGACCGCCTTCAGCCACGGCGGGAACTCCATCGTCACGGGCCCGAGGCGGATCTCGAACGGCAACAGGAACATGCAGAAGAACAGGAGCACCAGCGTCGGCGCGTTGCGGAAGAACTCCGTCACCAGGAAGGCCGCCCGCCGGACGGCGCGGACCGGCGAGACCTGGGCGATGCCGAGGAGGGCGCCCGACGAGGTGCCGATGATGACGGCGATGAAGCTCATGAGGAGGTTGAGCCCGAAGCCGAGGGTGATCACCGGCATCCAGATGGCGAGCGTCTCGAGCGCGCCAGCCTCGCCGTCCTGCGCGGCGGCCATCTCCGGCAGCGCCAGCCAAAGGGCCATGCCGAGGACGGCGGCGGCGAGGAGGCCCGAGAGGGCGAGGGTGCGGCCTGCGGTCCCCACGCCTCAGCGCCCGAGGTTGTAGCCGGGGATGGCGAGGGCGCGCTCGAGGCTGCGCATCGCCCAGACGACGAGGCCGACGGTGGCCACGTAGAAGATGAGGAGCGTCCACATCATCTCCGGCACGTTGAGCTGCTCGCTCCAGATCTCGGAGGACACGTAGAGGATCTCCGGCACGGCAATCGCGTAGGCGAGGGAGGTGGCCTTCACGAGGCTCACCGTGTTGTTGCCGAGGGCGGGCAGGCTGAAGCGGAAGGCGAGCGGCAGCACCACGTAGACGTATGTCTTGAGGCGGGTGTAGCCGAGCGCCTCGGCCGCCTGCACGGTCGTCTCGGGCACAGCCTCGACGCTCGCCCTGAAATTCTCGATGTTGAAGCTGCCGTAGTAGAACGACAGGGAGATCGCCGCCCAGGCGAAGTTGCTGAGGCGGAACGTGCCGTCGGGCGTCTCGAAGCTGAGCATCCCGCCGATCACGAAGAAGAAGAAGAATAGCTGGACGAGCGGCGGCGTATTGCGGAAGAGGGCGACGTAGGCGCGCACGAACGCTTTGGTGACGCGCAGGCGGGACATGGCGAGCCCCGCCCCCACGACGCCGATGAGGATGGACGCCGCGACGCAGACCGCCGACAGCTGGAACGTGACGAGGATGCCTTCCAGGAACCGCCGGCGGTCGAACGGGTCGTAGAGGTAGGTGAGGTTGATCCCCGTGGTGTCATAGAGCCACAGGGACCACTCCGCGACCCAGTCCCACATGCGTTACGAATCTTGGTGCTTCTCGTGGGCCTCTTCGAGGTAGGGGTTCGGCGGCACGCCCCACTTCTCGTTGAGCTCCTTCAGCTTGCCGGTGCGGTGCCAGTCGGTCACCGTCTCGGACAGGAACTGGCCGAACGGGGCGTCCCGGTCGCCCTTCCTGACGCCGATGGAATGGTACTGCCGGTCCTCGCTCTCGAGCGGGACCTCGTAGCCTTCCCACTCGGGCGTGAGCGAGGCGAGCTGCAGGAGGAGGTCGTTGTAGACGAAGGCGACGCAGTTGCCCTGGCGCAGCGCGGCGTATGCCTCCTCGATCGTCGGCAGCGACATGGCGTTGGCGCCGTACGTCTCCTCGATCCAGCGGTTGTAGACGCTGCCCTGCTGGCCGCACACGTCCTTGCCCTCGAGGTCCGTCCACTCCTTCAGGCCGGCTTCCTTCGGCGCGATGACGTTGGTGGCGGCCGAGTAGTAGTGGGGCTCGATCATGTCGATCACGCGGCGGCGGCGCTCGGTGTCGTACATGGTGGCGATCAGCATGTCGACGCGGCCCTGCTCCAGGAACTGGATGCGGTTGGAGCTCAGCACGATCACCGGCTCGAGCTCGACGCCGAGGCGGTCGGCCACGTCCTGCGCCAGCTCGATCTCCATGCCGATCGGCTCGCCCGACGGATCGAGGAAGCCCCAGGGCTTGGAATCCCCCTTCACGCCGACGATCAGCTTGCCGCGGTCCTTGATCTCCTGGAGCGTGTCCGCCGCCGCCGCGAGCGGGAAGGCGATCACGACGCCGAGGGACAGGACGCCCGTGAGGGCGCGCTTCCACCGTTGAGCCATTGCGTTTCCTCCGATTGTGGTTGTTGTCGTGTATGCAGGATACACGGGACGCCCCGGTGCGCAACATGCCGCACCCGTCGCCGCAACGGGAGGGAACCACGCCATGACGCCTCAACGCCATGCCGAGCTGTCGGCCAGCATCACCGAGGGTCTGAGGGCGCAGATCCTCGACGAGCTGCCGGAGATCGCCGACATCGCCGACGAGGGCCTCCGGGAGGGCTGCGTGACCGCCTGGTGCCTCGCCCTCCTCGACACGTCCTGGCGGTCGATCCGGGAGATGCCGCCCGCGGGCAACCCGGGCAAGATGGTGCTGAAGGAGGGCGACCAGACCCACCACATTCGCGGCGTCACGCGTCTTGCCCGGGCGATCGCCGACGAACTCCTCGCCTTCACCCCCGACATCGGCATCGATCGGGACGTCGTGATCGCCGGCGGCATCCTCCACGACGTGGGCAAGCCGTGGGAGTTCGACCCGGACAACCGCGCCCGCTGGACCGGCGGGACGGCCCGCACCGGCCTGCCGTCCCTGCGCCACCCGGTCTATGGGGCGCACCTGTGCCTGCTGGCCGGGCTGCCGGAGACGATCGCCCACATTGCCGCGGGCCATTCCGGGGAAGGGGAGCTCGGCATCCGCAGCCTCGAGGGCAGCATCGTCCACATGGCCGACATCGGCTACTGGCAAGCGATGCTGTCGGCCGGCCGGATCGAGGCGGGAACCCTTGCCGAGAAGTACCGCCGCCCGCTCTCCCTGTGATATGCGGCCGGAATGGGACGGAGACGGCACCTGACGAAGACGACGACCATGGCCGGGCGGAGGGCGACATGAGCCTGCCGAACCGCTCTGGCCCCCTGTTCGACCAGATCTACGACATCCTGTGGGAGCGGATCCTCGCGGGCGAGATCCGGCCGGGCACGCGCCTGTCCGACCTCGACTGGTCGAAGCGGCTCGACGTCAGCCGCACGCCCGTGCGCGAGGCGATGCGCAAGCTCCAGCAGGACGGCGTGCTCCTGCCGCTCGATCGGGGCGGCTACGAGGTGCGCCGCATGGAGGCGGACGACCTCGTCGCCCTGTACCGCTGCCGAGCGGTGCTGGAGGCACTCGCCGTGCGCGGCGCCGCCCGCGCCCTCTCCGACGAGGCGGTGGCTGCGCTCGCGGCGGACGTGGAGGAGGCGGACGCGATGCTGGCCGCGGGCCGCCTGGAAGAGGCGTTCGCCCTCAACACCCGCTTCCACACGACGCTGCTCTCGGCCGACGACAACCCCTACCTGGAGCGGCTCCTGAAGGACCTGCGCCGGATGATCCTGTTTGCCCGCGCCTCCCTGATGATCGCCGCCCACGAGCGGGACGCAACACGCGACTACCGCGCCCACATCGGCTCCGTCGTTTCCGACCACCGGGCGATCGCAGCCGCCCTCGCCGCACGGGACGGGGCGGCCGCCGCCGAGCGCATGGAGTCGCACCTGTTCGCCACTGGCGAGGACATGGCCCGCCTCGCCCGCGAGATGGGCAGCGGCTGAGGCGCGCTGACCTTGCCGGGGTGTCGGGCGGCCTGTACCCTGTATCCTGGATACAGAGAAGGACGGCACCTTGGGCGCGTGGATCGGCATCGACACCGGCGGGACGTTCACCGACCTCACCCTCGCCGACACCGCCACCGGACGGCAGGTCTTCCACAAGACCCCGACGACCCCCGACGACCCCTCACGCGGCATCCTCGAGGGCCTCGCCGCGCTCCTCGACAAGGCCGCGGTGGCGCCCGGCGACGTCGACTTCGTCTGCCACGGCACCACGCTCGCCACCAACGCGATCCTCGAGGGCAAGTGGGCGCCGACCGGCATGATCACCACCGCCGGTTTCCGCGACGTCATCGAGCTCGCCCGCCAGCGCCGCCCCAACTTCTTCAACCTCGACATCCCGAAACCGACGCCTCCCGTGCCGCGCGACCGCCGCCTCGAGGTGGCCGAGCGCCTGTCGAACGAGGGCACGGTGCTCGTCCCGCTCGACGAGGCGGCCGTGCGGGACGCGGCCCGCACCTTGCGTGCGGCGGGCGCGACGGCCGTCGCCATCTGTTTCCTGCATGCCTACGCGAACCCGGCCCACGAGGCGCGGGCGGCGGAGATCCTGAAGGAGGAGTGGCCGGAAGCGTACGTGTCCACCTCATCCGGCGTCCTGTCAGAGTTCCGCGAGTACGAACGGTTCGCGACCGCGGCCGTCAACGCGAGCCTCCTGCCGGTGATGGACCGCTATCTCGAACGCTTCGAGGAAGGGGTCGCCTCCCTCGGCATCGCCCGCGAGCCGCGGATCATGCAGTCGAACGGCGGGGCCGTGTCGCCCGCCACCGTGCGGAAGATGCCGGTCAACACCTTCTTCTCCGGTCCCGCGGGCGGCGTCATCGGGGCGGCCGGCATCGGCGCGGCGGCGGGCGTTCCGGACCTCGTCACCCTCGACATGGGCGGCACGTCGACGGACGTCGCCCTCATCCGCGGCGCCGTGCCCGGCCGGCGCAACGTGCGCGACATGGCGGGCTTTCCGGTCCGCACCCGCACCCTCGACATCCACACCATCGGCGCGGGCGGCGGCAGCCTCGCCTGGATCGACCCGGGCGGCCTCCTGAAGGTGGGGCCGGCGAGCGCGGGCGCCGTCCCCGGTCCCGCCGCCTACGGCCGCGGCGGCGAGCGCCCCACCGTCACCGACGCCAACGTGGTCCTCGGCCGCCTCAGCCAGACCGCCCTCCTCGACGGGCGGATGCCGGTCTTCCCGGACAAGGCCCGCGCCGCCATCGAGGCCCACGTCTGCGAGCCGCTGGGTCTCGACCTCGCCCGGGCAGCCGCGGGCATCCTCGAGATCATCAACGTCAACATGACGGGCGCCGTCCGCGTCATCTCCGTGGAGGAGGGGGAGGACCCGCGCGCCTTCGCCCTGATGCCGTTCGGGGGGGCGGGGCCGCTCCACGCCGCCGACGTCGCCCGCATCATGGGGATCACCCGCATCCTCGTGCCCGAGCGGCCGGGGGTGCTGTCCGCCCTCGGCCTCCTCCACGCCGACACTCGCGGCGACTTCGGCCTCACCCGCCTCGCCCGGGCGGAGCCTGCCTCCGTCGATGCGCTGTCGGACGGGATCGAGCGCCTGTCGGCCCGCGGCGCCGAGTGGCTGGCCACCGAGCGCTTCGCGCCGGAGGACGCCACCTGGGCCTACGCGGCCGACATGCGCTACCACGGCCAGAACTTCGAGCTTTCCGCCCCGATCCTGGACGGGCGGATCGACGCCGCCGCCCTCGCGGCCCTGTCGGAGACGTTCCACGCCGCCCACGAGGCCGCCTACGGCTACCGCCTCGCCGGCCGCCCGGTGGAGATCGTGAACCTGCGCCTCGCCGTCACCGTCGCCCGCCCGCTGCCGCCGCTCTCCCGCGCCGACCCCGGCACCCGCCGTCCGGCCGAGGCCGTGGCCGGCAGCCGCGAGGCATGGTTCCCCGCCACCGGGTTCGTGGAGACGCCGGTCTACCGGCGCGACGCCCTGCCGCCGGAGGGGGCCTTTTCCGGCCCCGCCATCGTGGAGCAGATGGACGCCACCATCGTCGTCCCGCCGGACGGGGATGCGCACGTCGACCCCACCGGCAACCTCGTGATCGGCCTCGGCAAGGTCGCGGCGGGGGAGAAGGCAGCATGAAGGAGACCGCCGTCGATCCCGTCACCGCGGAGGTGGTCGCCCGGGGCCTCCTGTCGATCGCCGAGGAGATGGGCGCGACCCTCATCCGCGCCGCCTTCTCCCCCAACATCAAGGAGCGGGCGGACTGCTCCACCGCGGTCTTCGATCCGCAAGGCCGGGTGATCGCCCAGGCCCAGCGGGTGCCGATCCACCTCGGCTCCATGATCGGCGCCGTCGAGTCCGTGCGCACCCGCTACGGCGAGGACGACATCCGCCCGGGCGACATGTTCCTCGCCAACGACCCCTATTCGGGCGGCGGCTCCCACCTGCCGGACATCAACTGCATCGCGCCGGTGTTCCGGGACGGGCGGATCGTGGCCTACGTCGCAAACATCGCCCACCACGCGGACGTCGGCGGCATGGTGCCCGGCAGCGAGGCGGCCGTCTGCCGGTCGATCTTCCAGGAGGGGCTGCGCCTGCCGCCGGTCAGGATCGTGCGGGAGGGCGAGGTGGTGCGCGACGTCTTCGACATCGTGCTCCTCAACTCCCGCACGCCGGAGGAGCGGGTGGGCGACCTCAACGCCCAGTTCGCCGCCAACCACACCGGCATCCGCGGCGTCACGGCCCTGTTCGACCGGCACGGCGAGGCGACGGCCGCCGCCATCGCCGCCTACCTCGGCTTCACCCGCCGCCGCTTCGAGGCCGCGATCCGCACGATCCCGGAAAGCACCTACCGCGCCGAGGATTTCCTGGACGGCGAGGCGGAGGGCGAGCGGGCGCGGATCGCCCTCGCCCTCACCGTGAAGGACGGGACGATGACCCTCGACTTCACGGGCTCGTCCCCGCAGCTCTCCTGGGCCCGCAACATTCCCCGCCAGGCGCTGATCGCGACCGTCTACACGGTGGCCAAGAGCCTCCTCGACCCGGATGTGCCGGCGAACGCGGGCTACTTCGGCACCATATCGGTCCACGCGCCCGAGGGGACGGTCGTGGAGCCGGTGGCGCCCGCGCCGGTCGGCTGCCGGTCGATCTCCTGCGGCGTCCTCGGCGACGTGATCGCCGCCGCCCTCTCCGAGGCCCTCCCGGACCGGGCCATCGCGGCGAGCGGGCCCCACCACCTCGTGGTCTTCGCCGGGGACGACCCGCGCAACGGCAGCTACTTCGTGAACTACGAGACGATCGCGGGCGGCATGGGCGCGCGGCCCTACCGGGACGGAATGGACGCGGTGCGCGTCCACGCCTCGGGGGCGGCGAACCTTCCCATCGAGGCGCTCGAGCACGCCTACCCCTTGCGCCTCGAACGCTATGCCCTGCGCGACGGCTCGGGCGGCGACGGCGCCTTCCGCGGCGGGACCGGCGTCGTGCGCGACTATCGGGCGCTTGCCGACGGCATCACGGTCAGCCTGTCGTCGGAGCGCCAGCACGTCGCGCCGGCGGGCCGCGCGGGCGGCGGCGCGGGGTCGACGGGCACCTTCGTCCTCGACCCCGGCACCGACCACGAGCGGGTCCTGTCCGCCGCCGAGGCGGACCTGCCGTTTCAAAAGGACGCGGTCCTGTCGATCCGTACCCCCGGCAGCGGGGGCTACGGCGACCCGGCCGACCGCGACGCCGACCGCCGCGCCGCCGACGCGCGCGAGGGCCGCACGGGGAAGGCCCGGTGAGCGCGGATGCGATCGCCCGGATGCGGGCGGACTTCCCGGGGACGGAGCGGTCGGTCTACCTCGACGTCGCGGCCCGCGGCCTCGTCTCCCGCGGCGTGCGCGCGGCCACTGACGACTACCTCGACCGCCGCATGTTCGAGGGCGCCGACAAGGCCTGGATGTTCGAGCGGGCAGAGGGCGCCCGCGCCGCCTTCGCCGGGCTGATCGGCGCATCGGCGGACGAGGTGGCCCTCACCAGGAACGTGTCGGACGGCATCAACGCCTTCGCGAACGCCATCGACTGGCGGGCGGGCGACAACGTCGTCCTGTGCGAGAGCCTCGAGCACCCGGCCAACGTCTTTCCCTGGCGGAACCTCGCCCGGCGGCGCGGCGTCGAGATCCGCTCCGTCGCGCCCGCGGACGGGCGCGTCCCGCCCGAGGGGCTCGCGGTGGCGGTGGACGGGCGCACCCGCGTCGTCGCCGTCTCCCGCGTCTCCTTCGCGCCGGGCTTCGCCTTCCCGGTGGGGGCGCTGTCCGCCGTCTGCCGGGAGAAGGGCGCCCTCCTCCTCGTCGACGGCGCCCAGTCGGAGGGGATCCTCGCCACCGACGTCGACGCCCTCGGCATCGACGCCCTCGCCACATCCACGCAGAAGGGCCTCCTCGCCCTTTACGGCGCGGGGTTCCTCTACGTCCGCCGCGCCGTCGCCGAGCGCCTTTCGCCCGTCTACCTGTCGCGCGCGGGCGTCGCCGCCGACGGCGCCCACGAGGCCTCGAGCGGCGACCCGGCCGCCTTCGCCTACGCCGGCGGCGCGCGGCGCTTCGACGTCGGCAACCACAACTTTCTCGCCGCCGTCGCCGTGGAGCGGTCGATCGCCGAGCTCCGCACGGTCGGGTCGGCGGCGGTGGAGGCCCACGCCCTCCGCCTCGCGGGACGCCTCGCCGACGGGCTCGACGCCCTCGGCCTTCCCGTCTACGGCGGGCCGGGCCCTCGCACGAGCCACATCGTCGCCGTCGGCTCGGCGCTCTCCGACGAGCACGACCGCGTGTCCGATGCCGCCCTCGTCGCCCTCCACGACTTCCTCGTGACGAACGGGGTGCGGCTCACGATCCGCCGCGGGATGCTGCGCTTTTCCTTCCACGTCTACAACGACGAGAGCGACGTCGACGCCGTCCTCTCGCTCGCGGGCGACTTCCTGCGGAAGGCGGTACCCGCTCGCGCCCGTGCCTGATCAGAAGCCGTAGAGGCGGGCCGGGTTGTGGACGAGGATCTCCCGCCAGCGCGCTGGCTCGGGGAACCACTGGCGCACCGTGTCGAGAAGGGCGGCCGTGTCGAGGTCCCGGTAGGGCGCTTCCGGCGGCTCCTCCACGGCGGACTCCTGGTGGGGCGGCGAGTGCGGCCAGTCGGAGCCCCACACGATCCGCTCCGGGTTCTCGGCGTGGACGCGCCGGGCGAGCGCGGCCGTCGCGGTCGGATCGTCCGACGGCGAGAGGCGGTAGGTGCCGGAGATCTTCACCCAGGTGTTGCCGGCCGAAAGCAGCTTCCGGATCGCCCGCTCCGGCCCGCTGTCCGGCTCGGCGGGGGAGGGGACGCCGAAATGGTCGATCACGAGCGGCACCGGCAGGGTGGCGAGCTCGCCCGCGAGGGCCTCGATGGTGGGGGCGGTCGTCCACAGCTGGACGTGCCAGCCGTTGCGGGCGCACAGGCGCGCGGCGTCGGCGATCCGCCCGCGCGCCTCGTCCGGGTCGTTCCGGCCGAGGGTGTGGAGGTTGACGCGGATGCCGCGCACCCCCGCCCGGTGCCAGCCGTCGAGCGTTTCGCCCGGCGTGTCCGCGTCCGCCATCACGACGCCGCGGGCCCGTGCGCCGAGCCGATGGAGGGCGTCGATCATGCAGGCATTGTCCGTGCCGAAGACGCTCATCTGGACGATCACCACCCGGTCGAGGCCGAGGCGGGCGAGCATCGCCTCGAGCGCCTCGACGGGCGCGTCCATCGGCGTGTAGGCCCGCGGCTTCGACAGGGGATAGCGCGCCTTCGGGCCGGCCACGTGGACGTGGCAGTCGCACGACAGGGGCGGCGGGAAGGGGTCCGTCATCCGTCAACCTCGCTCGGGAAGGAAGGAAATCGCCGATGACCGCCGACCGGGAGACGATCGCCGAGGCCGACCTGTCGGCGCTGGCGCGGGCGGCGCTCGACGCCCTCGGCGTGCCGCAGGCGCCCGCGCGGGACACGGCCGAGATCCTCGTCCTCGGCGACCTCATGGGCCTTCACACCCACGGCACGGCGCGTATCCTGTCCTACGGCGAGCGGCTGAAGATCGGCGGGATCGCGGCTGCCGCCGACATCCGGGCCGAGCGGCTCGCCCCGGCGGTGGTGGCGGTCGACGGGGGCAACGGGCTCGGCCCCGCCGTCGGCCGGCGCGCCCTCGACGAGGCGATGGCGGCGGCCCGGGAGGCGGGGATCGCCGTCGCCTTCTGCCGTGCCTCCAACCACTTCGGCCCCATCGCACCCTACGCCCTGATCGCCGCCGAGGCGGGCTTCGCGAGCATGATCGCGAGCAACGCCACCACCACCATCGCGCCCACGGGCGGGCGCGAGGCGCGGCTCGGCAACAACCCCCTGGGCTTCGGATTCCCGATGCCCGGGCGCGACCCGATGATCCTCGACATGGCGATGAGCGTCGTCGCCCGCGCCAAGATCCGCGCCGCCGCGAAGGCGGGCGAAGCCATCCCCGAAGGCTGGGCGACGGACCGGGACGGGCGGCCGACCACCGACCCGAACGCGGCGCTCGCCGGCTTCCTCCTGCCGGTGGGCGGCCACAAGGGCTATGGCCTGTCCCTCGTCGTCGACATGCTGTCGGGCGTCCTGTCGGGCGCGGCCTACCTCACCCACGTCTCGTCCTGGGTGGACGACCCGGACAGGCCCCAGGACGTCGGCCACGCCTTTGTCCTCCTCGACACGGCCCGCCTCATGCCGGCGGACCGCCTCGCCGCCCGCACCGCCGACTTCGCCGACATCCTCCACGCGACGCCGCCGGCCGACCCCGCCGCGCCGGTCATGCTGCCGGGCGAGCGGGAGATGACGCGCCTCCACCGACAGCGGGCGGGGGGGATCGCCCTCGACCGGGAGACGCTGGAGGGGCTTCGCGCGATCGCCACCGGGCACTAGGCCGCGGCCCTCCCGGCCGTCTCGCCGCTCGCTCGCCGGCGCCGGTCGAGGGCGGCGTTCCGCCCCGCGATCCGCCCGGAGATGAAGGCCCAGCCGAGGTGGTGGCCGTGGCCTTCCAGCAGGAGCCCGCCCTGTCCGGCCGAGCCCGCCGCATAAAGGCCCGGGATCGTGCCCCCGTCCCCCCGCTTCACCTCGAGCCGCGTGGTGACGGCGAGGCCGCCGTCGGTGAACACGACGTAGCTCTTCACCGGGCCGAGCGCCACGAAAGGGCCCTCCGCGAGGGCCGGCAGGTCGCCCCGCTCCGGCGAGCCGTTCCAGACCTCCACGGTCGAGCCGAGGTGTCCGTCCGGCATCCCGAGGGCTTTGCCGAGGGCGTCGAGGGTCGCCGCCTCGTGGAAGACGTCCTTGCGGGTGCGGCGGTAGTCCTCGACGTAGGCGTAGGCGATGCCGGGCGCCGTCGACACGAAGTGGGGCCAGGCGGAGAAGCGTGCCGCGAGCTTCCGGTCGAGGAGGATGTAGGCGACGCCCTCCGGCTGGGCTGCCACGGCGGCGGCCGGCCCCGCCCGCTCGTCGGCGAACCGCTCGCCGTTGCCGTTGACGAGGAGGGCGCCGGCCTCGAACAGCTCCCGGCTCGGCCCGAGCGCCGTCGTGAGAAAACGCATCATGAACGGGCGCAGGAGGGCGGGCGGCAGCCTTTCATAGCCCCAGCGCATCGCCTTCGCGAGGGCGGGGGAGGGGGGCAGACGGTGGACGAGCCCGTCCGTGGGCGGCGGCACGAAGCGCATGATCGGCCCGCGCACGATGTCGCCGTTCACGACCTCCGCGCCGATCTCCCGCGCCATCCGGTGGCCGTCGCCGGTCGCCGTCGGGTTGACGGCCGAGAAGGTGGCGACTTCCTCCGAGGCGAGCTCGCGCTTGAGGGTCTCGCTGGCGCTGTAGTCGCCCGCGGCGAGCACCGTCCCCGTCCGCGCGCGGAAGAGGACCGTCTCGCCCCCCTCCTTCGCCTCGACGCCGGCCACCTCGCCGTCCTCAACGCGAAACCGCTCGGCCGAGACGCCGGTGCGGATGTCGACGCCGAGGTCGCGGGCGCGCCTGCCGAGCCGGGCCGGAAACGCCCGCGAGTTCGGCAGCACGTTGTGCATGCGCGGGTGCCGGTGGGGCGGCTCCTCGTTCGGCCCGACGAAGACGAGGCCCATGCCCTGCAGCCAGTTGAACATCTCGGTCGTGTTGTCGACGAGGATGCGGCGGAGTTCCCGGTTGTCCCGGTTGGCGTAGCGGCCCGCGAGGATCTCGAGGTCCTCGAAGTGCTCGTCGGGCGTGTCCTTGATCCCGGCCCGCCGCTGGTGGGGGGAGTTCGACACGGAGATGGAGCCGACCGACCAGGCCGTGCTGCCGCCGAGGGCGGCGTTCTTCTCGAGGAGGACCACGTCCGCCCCGTGGAAGGCCGCCTCGATCGCGGCCGCAAGGCCCGCCCCGCCGCCGCCGACAACCACCACGTCCGCCACGATCTCCCGCATGCACTCGGTCCCGTCAGTTGCCGGCCTCGAGGGAGCGGCGCCCGCCCCGCATGAGGTACGCCGCGCCCGCGCCCGCTGCGAGGAGCGACAGGCCGACGGCGTCGGTCAGGATGCCCGGGTTGATGAGGAGGAGGGCGCCCGCGACCAGCACCAGCCGGACCGGCACGCCGATGCGCCCGAGGAACCAGCCGTGGATGCCCGAGGCGAGGAAGAAAACGCCCGCGAGCGCCGTGGTGCCCGCGAGCGCCACCTGCAGCACCGTCCCCTCGCCGATGAGGGCGGCGTCGTACACGAAGAAATAGGGAATGATGAAGGCCGCGATCCCGAGCTTCACGCCGACGAGCGCCACCTGCATGGGCGGCGCGCCCGCGATGCCCGCCGCCGTGAAGGAGGCGAGCGCCACGGGCGGCGTGATGACCGCGATGCAGGCGAAGTAGAACACGAAAAGGTGTGCCTGCATGGCGTCGATGCCGAGCTGCACGAGGACGGGCGCGATGACGGCCGCGGCGATGATGTAGGCCGGCGTCGTCGGCAGGCCCATGCCGAGCACGATGCACACGCACATGGACAGGATCAGCGCGATCAGCACGACCCCGCCCGACAATTCGATGACGATGGCCGCCATCGTCTGCCCGAGCCCGGTGAGGTTGAGGATCCCCACCACGATCCCCGCAGAGGCGCAGGCCGTCGCCACCTCGAGGGAGCCGCGGGCGCCGGCCGCCAGCGCGTCGTAGAGTTTCCCGGGCGTCAGCGCCGTGTGGCGGCGCACGAACGAGATGACGACGATCGCGGCGAGCGAGTAGAGCGCGGCGCGGATCGGGCTCACGAGCAGCACCGTGAGGGAGAACAGGAGCACGAAGATCGGCAGGAGGAGGTGCCCGTCCGCCTTCAGGACGGCGCCCGCGCGCGGCAGTTCGGCCGGGTTCATGCCGCGAAGGCCCGTCTTCTGGGCTTCGATGTCGATGCCGATGATCACGGTGGTGAAGTAGAGGAGCGCCGGGATGAGGGCGGCGATCGCCACCGACCAGTAGGTGACGCCCACGATGTCGGCGATGATGAAGGCGCCCGCGCCCATGATCGGCGGCATGATCTGCCCGCCGGTCGAGGCGACGGCCTCCACCGCCGCGGCGAAGCGCGGCCTGTAGCCGACCCGCTTCATCATGGGGATGGTGACGGCGCCGGTGCCGGCCGTGTTGGCGACGGCGCTGCCCGAGATGGTGCCGAAGAGGGCGCTCGCGAACACGGCCACCTTCGCTGGCCCGCCGCGGATCGCGCCCACGGCCGCCGTCGCGAGGCGCAGGAAGAATTCGCTCGCCCCGGACTTCGCGAGGAAAGCACCGAACAGGATGAACAGGAAGATGTAGGTCGCCGAGACCTGCAACGCCGAGGAGAAGATGCCGTCGAGCGAATAGGTGTAACTGACGATCCGCTCGATCCCGTAGCCGCGGTGGCCGAGCATCCCCGGGATGTAGCCGCCGAGGAGCCCGTAGAGGAGAGCCACGATGGCGACGATGGGCATGGCGATCCCCGTCATCCGCCGCGTCGCCTCCAGGGTGAGCAGGATCGCCGAGCTTCCGAAGAAGACGTCCATGGGCGTCGGGAACGAGCCCGCGCGCATCAGGAGCGCCCGGTAGTCCCAGAACACGTAGAGGTAGGTGGCGGTGGCGAGGAGCGCCGCGGCGACGTCGAACAGCCGCCAGGGAACGCTCGTCACCTTCGTCGGCACGAACAGGAAGACGAGGACCGTGGCGAACAGGATATGGATCGTCGTCAGGTGCCACGGGTCGAGGACGGTGAAGCCGAGCGCCCAGACGTGGAACACGGACATGCCGACCGCCACGAGGCGGGCGAGCGGCCTCAGGACGGGTTCGAGGGGGCCGTCCCGCGCCGGGATGCTTGCGGTGCCGTCCATTCGTTCATGTCCTCGGGGGCGTGGCCGGGGCGGCGCCGCCCCGGCCGGTCGCGCGTCGGCTCTTGTGGATCAGCCCTCGGGCGGCATCAGCCGCTCGGGCACCTCGACGCCGATCTCCTGGAAGTACTTCACCGCGCCCGGGTGCAGCGGGACCGGCGACACCCGCAGGACGTTCTTCGGGTCGAAGAAGCGGGCGGTGCTCGGATGGGTCGCCTTCAGCGCCTCCACGTTGTCGGCCACCGTCTTCAGCATCTGGTAGGCGACCTCCTCCGACACCGTGTCGCGCACCAGCGTCATGTTCCAGAAGGCGAGGCTGTCGTAGGTGTCGGGCTGATCGTCGTAGGTGTTCGGCGGCAGCGCCTCCGACACGAAGTAGGGGTAGGCTTCCTTGAGCTTGGCGATGTCCTCGTCCGACAGGTCGTAGAGGACGAGGTCGTGGGTGGTCTCGAGGTCGCGCAGGGGCGGCCAGGGCTGGCCGCCGATGGCCGCCATCGCGTCCACGAGGCCGTCGCGCATCTGGCCCGGCACGTCCGGCCAGCCGCTGTTGACGAAAGTCACGTCCTCGACGCCGAGGACGTCGACGATGTTGCGGGCGACGACGTCCACCGTGCCGCCGGCGGTGCCGAGCGAGACGCGCTTGCCTTCCCAGTCCTCGATGGAATCGATGCCCGCGTCCTGGAGCGCCGCCATCACGTAGAAGGACGGGTACATGGCGAACAGGGCCCGCTGATGGCGGTACTGGCGGTCCGAGTAGTCCCCGATGCCTTCCCAGGATTCGTAGGCCGTGGCGATGTTGTACATGGCGACTTCGAGGTCGCCCGCCTCGAACAGCTTCACGTTCGGGACCTGCCCGGCGGTCGCCTCCACGTTGAAGCGCACGTCCGGGATCTCTTCGGACCACATCTTGGCGAGGGCGCCGCCCCACAGGTAGTAGACGCCGCCGGACGAGCCGGTGGCGATGCTCATGCGCTCTTGCGCCTCGGCGGCCGGTGCGGCGGCCACCGCCGTCGCGGCCGCGAGCGCGGCCGCCGCGAGAAGCTTCCTCATGGTTCCCCTCCTGCCTTGGTTCGATGTTCTCTCGGTCACACGCTCTTCCTGAGCGGGACGGTGGGCGGCTCCGTGGCGGCGCCGACGTCCTTCGCGAGTCCACGAAGGAGGCTGCCGCAGCCGGTGAGGCCGGGGTCCACGCGCATGGTCCGGTAGGTGACCCAGGCGGTCGCCTGGATGGCGGAGTAGACCGGCTTGCCGAGGTCGCGCTCGAGCATGTCGAGGACCTCCATGGCGCGCAGCTGCGTGCAGGCGACGAACACAGCGCTGGTGTCGTCGGTGGTGATCTCCTTCACGCGGCGGTAGATCTCCTCCGGGCGGATCTTGGCGTGGTCGAACATGTCGAGCATGTCGAAGGTGCCGAGCGTGCCGACCTCGACGCCGTGGGCGCGCAGGAACTGCTTCAGCCGCTCGTTGGTGAGCTCCACGTAAGGGGTCACCACGTCCACCTTGCGGTGGCCGTTCGCCGTCAGGCACTCGGCCATGGCGCCCGCGGTGGTGACGGTCGGCGCGCCGGTGATCTTCGTCAGCTCCTCGCAGATCATGGCGTTCCAGTCCGGCCCCTCGAAGAAGCTGCCCGAGGTGCAGCCGTAGACGAGGACGTCGGGCTCGGCGTTGGCGACGCGCTTCGCCGCCTCGCGCGCCTCCTTCTCCATGTTGCGCAGCTCCTCGGGCGTGCCGTGGCGGCCGCCCGCGATCCGCGCGGTGTGGACGGACACGCCCTCGGGCGCAATGCGCCAGTATTCGGTCTCCATCGTGGTGTTGATCGAGGGCACGAGCAGGCCGATCCGGCCGCGCCAACCGTACATGGGTCACCTCCCTTTCCATCTGGCCGCGACGCATCCGGCGCCGCGGCGAACGAGGTCTTCCGGCGTGCGTCCCGCACACCCCGCCCCTTGGGATCCGCCGGAGCAACGCCCCTGCCAGGGCCTGCGGCGGCATGGGGCGCCCGCTCCGCCGTTTGTCGTGTTCGCGGCACGGCCAACTGCGTCCGCGAAGCCGACACCCGTCACGCGGGCCGCGGAAAGTCCCGCGCCAGCACCGCGACGTCCGGCACCGTCTCGAGGGCGAGCACCGTCTCGGCGTATTGTTCCACTCCCGCGGGCGAGAGGCCGAGGCCGAAGGCCATGCAGCCGCGGAACTTCTCCACCACCTCGTCCGCTGTGAGCGGCGCCTCGGGGCCGCCCGGAACCACGTTCCCCGCCGTCTCCATGGTGCCGCCGTCCTTCAGCGTGACGCGGATCTTGGAAGGGCCCATGGCGGTCGGCGGCTCGTCCGGGTCGGGCACGGCGACGACGCGGGCGGCGAGGTCCGCCACCGCCGGGTCGGTGATGTTGGGCCGGGTGAAGCTGTCGAGGTCCACCTTCCCGTCCGTCAGCGCCCGGGCAAAGCTGTAGCCGACGGTGAACTGGGCGTGGACGACGCTGTCGCGGGCCGCCTCGTAGGGCTGGCCCACCGTCTGCCAGTTGACCTGGGGCAGGCGGATCTCCACCCGCTCCACCATCTCCGGCCGGAGGCCGTTCTCGCGCAGGCCGATGGTGAGGGCGATGGTGGTGTGGTTGCAGCGGCAGCACGGATAGGGCTTGAAGGAGTAGCCACGGGTGCGCCAGTCCTCGCCGAGGCCGTCCATCAGCTCGTGGGGGCGAACCTCGCCCCGCTCGTGGAGGGCGAAGAGGCCCGCGTTCCCTTCGAGCGGGTTGAAGGGGCCGGTGATCCCGTCGGCGGCGAGGTAGGCCGCCGTCACCGCCCCACGGGCGGCGAGGCCCGCGCCGAGGCGCTTGGCGAGGACGCCGTCGAGCATGGGCTGGGCGCTGCCGCACGCCTGGTGGAAGGCGAGGCCGAAGGCGTTCAGCATCCCCTCCTCGTCGAGGCCGAGGAGGCGGCCCGCCCCGAGGCTGCCGGCGAGCACGCCGAACGTCATGGTCGGGTGCCAGCCCTTGCCGAGGGCGTTGAAGCAGGTGAAGCCGAGCCGGGCGTGGGCCTCGGCGGCGACCGCGAGGGCGAGGAGAAAGCGCTCCCCGTCCACCTTCCCGACGTCCTCGGCGACGGCCAGCATGGTCGGCAGGATCACGCAGAAGGAGTGGATGCGCGCCGGGTCGTGCATGTCGTCGAAGTCGAGGGCGTGGGCCGCCGCGCCGTTCGCGAGCGCCGCGTGGGGCGGCGACAGGCGCCCGCCCGTGACGAGGCTCGTCGCCGACCCGTCCCTCTCCCAGCGGGACAGCCGGCCGTTGAGGGCCGCGATCCCGGGTGCGCGGGTTGCCCCGCCGATGACGCCCAGGGTGTCGAGGACGAAGAGCTTGACGGTCTCGACCACGTCCGGCGGCAGGTCTTCCGGGCCGATCCGGGCCATCCTTCCGGTGAAGCGGCGGCTGATCCCCTCGATGCTCTCGGCCGCGGTCCGCTCTTCCGCGCTCGGCTGGACGTTCATGGCGCTCTCCCTGTCCGTCCCCGCCCGGCCCGGTCAGCCCGCGAGGATCTCCGCGATCCTTCCCGCCGCCTTGAGGCCGGTGCCGGTGAGGACGACGATGGTTCGGCCGCCGTCCGCGATCGCCCCGTCCGCCACGAGGCGGCGGAGCGCCGCGGCGGCCGTCGCCGAGGTGGGCTCGACGAAGAAGCCCGACGCCATGAGCGTCTTCAGCGCCGCGGCGATCTCCTCCTCCGGAACCGCGATGACGCGCCCGCCGCTCCCGCGCACGGCATCGAGCACCGCTCTCGTGCGCACGGGGCGGACCGAGGCGATGCCGTCGGCCATCGTCGGACGCGGTTCGATGTCGACGGGATGGTCGACGCCCGCGTCGAAGGCGGCGGCGAAGGCCGCGCAGTTCGCCGCCTGCGCCCCGTGGATGCGGGGGATGCGGTCGATCTCGCCGCGGGCGCGGAGTTCGGCGAAGCCGAGCCACAGGCCGAGCACGTTGGCGCCGTAGCCGAGCGGCACCACGATATCGTCCGGCAGGTCGAAGCCGAGCTGTTCCCAGAGCTCGAAGGCGAGGGTCTTCGTGCCTTCCACGAAGAAGGGCTGCCAGTTGTGGCTCGCGTAGAAGACGGTCTCGGCAAGGCGCAGAGCCGCGTCCGCCACGTCCTGCCGCGTGCCCGCGACGCGCTCCACGCGGGCGCCCATGGCGGCCATCTGGACACGCTTTCCCTCCGGGATCGTCTCGGGGACGAGGATGGTGCAGTCGATCCCCGCGAAGGCGGCATAGGCGGCCATGGAGGCACCGGCGTTGCCGGAGGAATCCTCCAGGATCGCGCCCACGCCGACGCTCTTCAGGTACGCGAGGAGGACGGCCGTGCCCCGATCCTTGTAGGAGCCGGTGGGCTGCACGTATTCGAGCTTGAAGTGGACCGGCCGCCCGTCGAACGCGCCCGGCACGAGGGGCGTGAAACCCTCGCCCATGGTGAGGCGGTGGGCCGGCTCGATGCGGATCGCCGCGCCGTAGCGCCAGAGGGAGCGCTCTGCGGTGTCGATCTCGCGCGGGGAGAGGCCGGGGCCGGGCGAGAGGTCGAGCGGCGCGCCCGCGGGCGAACGCCACAGGGGGGTGCGGGCGTCGAAGGTCGCCCCGCTCTCGGAGCACACGTAGGCGACCCGCGACGCGACCGTTCCATCTTCCAGGGCGTCCTGACGACCCACTGTCTCGCCCCCCGCTTCCGGTTCGGCCCTGTCCGGTGCATCCTGCATCCAGTATCCACACTAGGGGTGCGACATCCCGCCTGACAAGGCCCCGGCCGCGCCGCCCCCGCGCGGCGCGGCCACGCGATCTTCGGAGGCGCCGCCATGACGGAAAAGAGCGCAAGACTGGCCGTGCTCGAGGGCGACGGCATCGGCCCTGAGATCGTGGCGGCGACCCTTGCGGTCCTGTCCGCAGCGGCCCGGGGGGCGGGCCTGTCGCTCGTGTTCGACCACCAGCCGATCGGCTTCGCCGCGCTCGAACGTCACGGCACCACCTTTCCGGACGCTGCGCTGGAGGCCGCGCGGCGGGCCGACGGCACCATCCTCGGGCCCGTTTCCCACAACGCCTATCCGGCGGCGGCGGACGGCGGGCTCAACCCGTCGGGCGAGTTGCGCAAGCACCTCGACCTTTACGCCAACGTGCGCCCGGCCCGGACCCTCCCCGGCATCGTCCCGCGCTGCGGGGTGCCGGTGGACCTCGTGATCGTGCGCGAGAACACGGAAGGCTTTTATGCCGACCGCAACATGTTCCGGGGGCCTGGCGAGTTCATGCCGACGCCGGACCTCGCCCTCGCGGTGAGGAAGGTCTCGCGGGAGGGCTCGACCCGCATCGCCGAGGCCGCCTTCGCCATCGCCGCCGGGCGCGCGCGGGGCAAGGTGACGGCCGTTCACAAGGCGAACGTGCTTCGCTTGTCGGACGGGCTGTTCCTCGAGGCGGTGCGAGCGGTCGCTGCCCGCCACCCGGAGATCGCCTACGAGGAACGGATCGTGGACGCCATGGCCGCCCATCTGGTGCGGGACGCCTCGGCCTTCGACGTCATCCTCGCAACCAACATGTTCGGCGACATCCTGTCGGACCAGGCCGCCGAGATCGCCGGGAGCCTGGGCCTCGCCGCCTCCCTCAACGAGGGGCGGGACCACGCGGTCGCCCAGGCCCAGCACGGTTCGGCCCCCGACATCGCGGGCAAGGACCTCGCGAATCCGACCTCCCTCGTCGGCTCGGGGGCGATGCTCCTCGACTGGATCGGCCGCCGCCGCGGCGAGCCGGCCTTCGCGGACGCCGCCGCCCGCATCGCCGCCGCCCTCGAGGCCACCCTCGCCGACCCCGCCACGCGCACCGCCGACGTCGGCGGCCGCCTCGGCACCGCCGCGTTCGCAGACGCCGTGGTCGCCCGCCTTCCGAGCGGCTGAGGCGCCGGGCGGCCGAACAGGACGGACGGCAGCCGCAGGGTGAGCTGCGGGAAGGCGATGAGCGCGGCGAGGGCGACGAGCTGCAGCGCGACGAACTGGAACATGCCCGAGTAGACCTGGCCGAGGCCCCAGCCCGGCCCGACCGCCTTCGATCGGGCGCGGCGCGACGGCAGGGCGGCCTGCACGATCCGCTCGCGAGCCGAGTGCAGGCCATACGCGTACGGACGATCCGGTTCACGAAGAAGCGGCCGGGCCGATACGCCAGCTCGTCGATCACGTCCTCGCCGGGCCGGCGGAGATCGCCGCCGCACGCCGCGCAGGCCGTTCCCGGCGTCGGAACACGTTCCTCGCGCGGAAGATGGTCCGGCAGCGGCCGGCGCTTCGGCCCCCCCTTCGGCACGGCCGGCAGCTCTTCGGGCGCCGGCCTTTCGGCGGCAGCACCGATCTCCTCGTCTTCCAACGTCGGCTCGAGCTGGTCGAGGGTCTCGGGAGGAGACGCCGAAGCGATGGCGCCGCATCCCCGCCAGCTGGTGCTTCGGCTTCTCGATCGAAGGGTCGTCGCTCTCGAGCGGCGGCGCTTGACGACAGCGATCGGGCGAAGGGCGGCCGTTCACCCCTTGACGCCGTCATGATGTTCAAGATCCCGGTCATCCGGGCGGCCAGCAACCTGTCGGACGACCGCGCCGAGTTCCTGATCAACGACCGCCTGTCGTTGATGCGCTTTCCCGGGCTCGGACTCGCCGACAACGCGCCGGACGCCAGGACGATCTGGATCTTCCGCGAGCGGCTGACGAAGGCCGGTGCCATCGAGGCTCGGTTCGCCCGCGTCGACCGGGCGGTGCGCGAAGCGAGCTATGGTGGAAAGTGGGTGATGCGGTGGTGACGATGGCGCCGTCGAAGACCTGGCGACGGCCGAAGGGCGAAAACCGCTTGCCCCTGGGTCTCGCCGCATCACGTTCGCCGATGGCGTCGCGGGTCGTGTCGCGGCGATGGGTGAAATTTGAGGGCGGCGTAATCTCCGGGTGATCCGACCCCACCCAACCGGCGGCTGCAACCGCCAAGGAGATCACGCCATGACCGAGACGACAGAGACCTCCATGTCCGCGCCACATCTGGGCAATGCTGGCTGCGACCCGATCGAGGACCGGCTGCGGGAAACCGTCCGCGCGACCATCGAGGCGCTGTTCGACGAGGAGCTCGCGGCGTTTCTCGGCCGCATGCGCTACGGCCGCGGCGGCGGCGCGCGGAAGGGCTATCGCCACGGGCGACGCGCGCGCGAGCTGGTCGGCACGTTCGGCGTGGAGACCGTCAGCGTACCCCGCGCCCGCATCGAGGGCGAGGACGGCAGGACCACCGAACGGCGCTCGAAGGCGTTGCCGCGCGACCAGCGGCTGGCGAAGCGGGCGGAAGCGCTGATCGCGGCGGTGTCCCTCGCCGGAACCAACACGCGGCGGGTGAAGCGCGCGCTGTTCGGCCTGTTCCAGGGCGCTGTCGGCAAGGACGTGGTCAGCCGCGCCTGGCGCAAGGTGAAGGTCGACTGGGACGCGTGGTGCGCCCGCAGCCTCGCCGAGGAGGACATCGTCCGGTTGATCCTCGACGGCACGGTGATCCGCACGCGGTTGGACAGGAAGGCTACCGACATCTGCGTGCTGGCGGCCATTGGCGTGCGCCGCGACGGCCAGAAGATCCTTTTGTCCATCCGGCACATGGGCGGGGAAAGCACCGCAGCCTGGCGCCAGTTCATCGATGATCTCGACGCCCGTGTGCTGAAGCGCCCCGACTTCGTGATCGTGGACGGCGCGCCCGGGCTCGAGGCCGCGCTCACCGCGCTCCGGGGCGCCGAGCTGCCGATCCAGCGCTGCACCGTGCACAAGCACCGCAACCTCCTCGGCCACGCCCCCGAACATCGCCACGACGAGCTGACCGAGGATGACCGCGACATGATCTACGCCGCGACCGCCGCCGAGGTGGAGGCCCCTCGCAAGGCGTTCCTGCGGAAACGGCGCCTCGCGTGCCGGGCCGTCGCCGACAGCCTCGAAGAAGCCGGGGAACGGCTGTTCGCCTTCACCCGCCTCGATGCGTCGCAATGGAAGTCGGCGCGGACCACCAACGCCATCGAGCGCCTGAACGAGGAGTTCCGACGCCGCATCAAGACACGGACCGT